>CAMAWM010000001.1 GCA_945861965.1 Chitinophaga pinensis
GTTTGAAACTTTATCGTAATTTTTTTTAATAATTTCATTAAAAATTAGGTCGCTTCCTACTGTCATCATAGTCCCTTTAACGTATTTAAAATAATACCAACCGCCTCCAATGGGTTGTAAATAAATTATTATTTCATCACCTCCTCTTCTTTTTGTTATTTCAATTTTGCCATTCATTCTTTTCTCAAACAAGAATTTTTCAAAACTACGAATTCCGAAATTCCCAATATTGACAAATGACCTGGTTGGTTGATTCCACATAAATTTTATATCCGTAAAAAAAATAGTTTTAAATAATTCATCCAATGTTTTTCCTGTTAAATCTATTGCCGGATCGTCTGATAATTTCTTCAAGTTTTTTTCTTCTACCAATTCGGGCAAACTTAATTTCAAATGTCTTTTTAATTCAGAATGTTCTGCATCCAAATTATTATGGGGTGCCATATCAGAGGCGTCAATAATTGAATCAACCATTAAGCGCATTGCAGCAGGAGGCAATTGAAAATCAACAATCATGGTAAGATTCATTGTAAATAATGTATCTTTTAAATTAAAAAGTGCACTTCCAGCAGTTGCAATTTTAAAATGTGGTGTTTCAAAACCTAAATTAAATAACCCTTCGCCATACACTTGTTTTTTGGGCTCGTTTACAACCATAAAATTGCCTTTTTGCATGGGTTTATTAAATACTTTGTCATACGGACCAATTCTAAATTCATCTAAAACTTCGTTGTGAGCAAATGTACCTTCGCATTTAAATAATTCGGCATCGCTTGCTTTATATTTTCGAGTAAAAAGTGCAGGATAAACATGGGTTGAATCTGTACTAACATAAAAGCCATTGACTAAAGTATACATTTGTGCATTTTTTAAGGGGGGCAATAAATTTATATAAACAGAATCTGGATTGATTACTGCAGCCGATTTGAACCAGTCTGTATGTGGTAAATACAGATTGTGTACGGGATGAAAAAATCCATTGTATTCTAAATTTTTATTGTAAGAATGTAAAAGTGCATTTCCACGAAAAGTTAATTTTGGCTCAATCATAAAATCAATAGAATCTGGAATCACAGATTTACCACCAAGAAATTGTTGCTCTTCAATATAAATTTGACTCAAAAAGAATTTTTGTACTTTTTTATTTTTATCAACATAAATATAATTTCCCAATCCTGTCACATTTGTTCTGCCATCAATTTTTAGAGAAACCTGTTCGATTCGATGAAATTTATTGATAGTATCGGCAGTAATTATTGCATTCAATAACATATCCATTTCTGCGTTTTCGCGAATAGTAACTTTGCCGCTATCGGGCAATACTCGGCTATCTGCAATATTTATATATGGAACATTGGATGCTTTCAAAATAAAATGATCTACAGAAATTTTTACACTGGAGGTTTTAAAAGTTAATCGCTTTTGGTTAGGGCGTTTTGAAATTAAAAAGCTAGCACAATATTTATTTTCTTGCTCAGTTGAGCCCTTAAATTCAAGTGTGCGTGGAGCCATATCCCATCGTAAATGTGAGAATGAACCATCGTAGTTATTATAAAAAAAATTGTTGTTTATTTCACAGGGTTTATTGTAGGTAAATTCTGCATATCGTTCATCTACATTTACATAAGCATTAACACTTTTAGTTGAGAAAGCAATTTTGCTTGTATCTTTTGGCCAACGCTGACGAAAGGTTGCATTTTCGCTTAAAAATTCTGCAGGTTTCAATGTATAAATATCGGCCAACAATTCTCCGTCTTCTATTGTAAGCGATCCTTTTGCCATCATTGCAAAGGGCGTTAAAATTATTGTTCCGCGCAACTCGGCTCTATCGTATGCAATTTTTATTGGCTCACCTCTGTTGCTAATAAACATGGTGTCTTGATATGGAATCCAGTGGTTGTAAACATTTTTTGAATTGATAACAGTTGGGAACAAAGAACTTTTGTCGTTTTCAAAACTTTCGCATTCAGAATTCATGCTATCTAAAAAGAAAACAAACCTATCACTTGCCGATCTTGAAGCTAAATAATAAATGATTCCACCTTCGCCAATTAATCCATCGTTGCTCAATCGTAACGCAACTTTTGCTGTTCCTTTGTCTTTGTATAATTGGTATGTAAAGTTTGGATCGTTTGGAATATAAAATCCGAGAGATTTATCGGGTTGCAAATAAATTTCCTGTCTCATATCAGGCACAATTCCATCGCTAACCAATGTTCCGGCCAAAGCCAAAGTATATAAATTTAGGTTGCTTAAACTATCAAGTCTAAACGGATCAACGGCAAACCAAAACCTATCTTTTGTATAACTTCCTTTTTGAGTTGTTGGGTAAGCATAAAAAACTTTGCTGCCCACTTCACTTGTAAAAATGGGATAATTAGTAAATCGTTTTCTGCTTCCTTTATTATACGGATGATCAATTTCAAGCGTGCCATAAATATTTTCAATTACACTTTTTACATGCATTAATGATTGCAAAGAATCATCGTAATACAAAAATTTTAACGAGTCAACATTGTTCAATCGAATATCAAATTTTGTATAATCAAAAAGAAAATTACTTCCATAAAAATCGGCCATTCCACCGCGCAATCTTCCGCTGAATTCCATGCTGCGATTTTTCTTTACATTTATCACTTGATTTTTTGGGACGATATAAACATTTTGCGAATCGCTGAAGTTGAATTTTGGGACACCTTGAATAATTAAATCGTTATTTATTAAACTGATTGAAGCGTTGGGAATGGCGCTAATAATGGATTTGAAAGCTATGGCATCAAAATCTGTTTTGCCATAATGCGCCAAAACATATTCCTTCAATTTTGGTTTTATGGTTATTGATCCTGACTTAATATTATAGTTCAAAAAACCCATATCCGCTAAGTCAATCATTTGAATTTTTATGTCGCTTATATTGCTTTTAAATGCAGCTGCATAAGTTCTAATATCAAATGTATTGGAATTGTTTTTTAGGCAATATTGAGAGATGCGTTGAAGGGGATTGTAATCCAAAAGATTTTGAATGTGTTCGTAAATAATTTCTCTGAAATAATTGATGGATTGAAATTTTGCAGGATCATCTCCTGCCAGCATTTTGAGGTCAATTTTTGGATTGTTCAAATCCCATTTTACTTCGTCAACATAAAACTCAAGGTTGTGATAATAATCGCCAAAAGGAGCAGCACTTATGCCAGTTTTGCTATCGTGATAAAAGCTTAATCTGTCGTTTATCAAATCGTAATTAAATTGCAATTGCGGATGAAAAATGGAGTCTTTTTCTAAAAAAATAGTAAGCTCTACTTTGTCGTTGTTTATTTTATTTTCTCTTACAAAAAACTCATCTGCGGCAACTCTCAAAACTGGTTTATTTTTGTAATAAAAATACAATTCTGCTTTTTGTTCACCGCTACTTTTTCCTAAAACTACAGCGCCTTTCATTCCAAATCCGCCTTTGTATTTTGCTCTTCCGTAATTAATTCCAGTAAATGCTTGTTCGGTACTTTCAAATTGTGGAAAGATGGATTTATTGCCTTGTGAAAGTGGCAATGGTCTATCGAAAACTTTTCCTACAATTCCTTTTTGAAATTTACTTTTGTTGTAAAACAATGCGGAATCTGCCGACATCAAGCCATCGGTCAAATCAATTTTGTATTTATTGAGCAATGCGTAAACGCTGTAAGGATCTAAGCCAACGCGCGACCAATCAAGTTTTCCGCCATTACCAATCCATTCGTTTGTTCCCGCCAAATATTTTCCTGATGTGTTATAAATTTCAAATGTATCGCCTGGTGTGTAACAAAATAAATCTAATTTTTTAAAAACAAAAGTTGCCTGACCTTGCATTTGCAAATCGACATCAACCGATGAACTTGCCCAAGTAAAATTTCCTACTCGAAGCAAAACATTTTCAGAAAAAACATTTTTTGATACTATTAAAAACCGTTGAAATTCGTCTTTGCTTCTTTTGACAGCAGCAGATAAAGTTTTTTGCCAATGATCAAATTTTGTCATTTGATCGTTGTTTACAAATGCATTGATTGTTTTAATATAATAATAAAAATCTGTGTTTAATTGTGCTTGAGCTTGCAACATTTCGTTGCACATTCTAATGACTTGAACTTTTTGTGCAGCACTTATTTTTCCGGCATTGAAGTTTCCTGCAAAATCATCAGCAGCATCTTTTGCCTCGCTTTTTCCCGTTTTCATAAACGTTTCAAATTCGTTTATAAAAACATCTGGATCAAATGAAAAACTGTTTGGACGCTGTGCGATTACAGAATTAATAAAAATGAAATAACAGATTATTAATTGAAAAAAGCGTTTGGTCATTTGATAAATTTTTTACGCAAGTTACTAACGAAAACTGAATGAAAAAGCGTGTGTGGGAAAAATTAAAATAGATTCAGATTTACTTGTAAATTTAACGTGTAAATTTTATTTCCAATTCTTCAACTATTTTATTTTGTAAAACATGTTGATCAATTATTTTTTCGACATCACTAATCTGTACCGAACCATAGTAAGTTCCTTCAGGATAAATTACAATGGATGGACCAAATCCGCAAGCATCCAAACAGCCGCTTCGTTGCGCTCTGACTTTTCCTTTCAGGCCTTTTGCAAGTAACACTTCTCTGAATTTATTTACCAATTCTAATCCGTGATTTTCACCGCAACATTTTTTCCCTTCTGCTTTCTGATTGCTGCAAATAAATATGTGTTTTTCGAATCTCATTTTGTCTTTTTTTTAGGGGTGGGGTTAATTTTAGTTATAGGAAATAATTTCTGAAACATTTAGCACGTCCATAATTGCTTTTGATTTTAATAAACATTCAGCGTATTCGTTTTCTGCATCGCTATCAAATGTAATTGCGCTGCCCACTTCAAAATTTAAATAATTATTTTCTGCATTGTATTGAATGCTTCTGATTACCACATTGAAATCAAAATCTCCATCGGGCGAAAAATAGCCAACTGCTCCGCTATACAAACCGCGTTTGCTTTGTTCGTATTTTTCAATCAGTTTCATGGCCATTATTTTGGGTGCGCCTGTCATACTTCCCATCGGAAAAGCATTTTTTATTATGTCAATTTCATGCATATTATTTTTTAATTCAGCCGAAATTGTTGAGATCATTTGATGCACATGTTTGAAAGAATAAATGCCAAATAATTCATCCGCTTTTACAGTTCCTGTTTTCGCACTTTTTGCTAAATCGTTTCTGACCAAATCTACTATCATTAAATTTTCAGCGCGTTCTTTTTCTGAATTTAAAAGTTCGTTTTTTAAGTTCAAATCTTTGTCTTTATTTTCGCTACGTTTTGCAGTTCCTTTTATCGGTTGAGAATAGATTTTATTTCCTCTTTTTTTAAGAAATCTTTCGGGACTTGCACACATCAAATATTTTTGATGTAATTTAAAATATGCTGCAAAAGGAGTTGGCGATTCTTCCTTTAGTTTCAGGTAAGTTAATGCTGGATTGATGTTTGCATTTTCATCAAAAAACTCGACACAATAATTCAATTCATACACATCGCCTTCAATAATTTGTTGCTTGATGGATTCAACGTTTTTTAGATAAATTTCTTTGCTGGTTTTTTGCTTAAGTTGGGTAGCAGAATTTGTGAATTTTGGAATGGATGTTTGAACTATTTTATCGATTAAATTTTCTTCATCACTTACAATTTTTATGTTTAATTTTTTGTCAATTAATAGCAAATGTTTTGGTCTAAAAAAATAAGTAGATGGAAATTGTATTTTGTCATCGTGTAAGGATTCTAATTTTTCGATTTCATTTTTTAAATCGTAGGTAAAAAAACCAAATGTAAAATTTGAATTTTCAGAAATAGCATGTTCGTTTTTCGTAAAATCTTTGAGTCTGTCCCAAGTGTTTTTTCCCTTGCCAATAATTTCTTCTTTTACCCCTGCAGCAACTATAAATTCATAATCTCCCAAACCCATTGCATGTATGCTTTCGTTAGAATCTAACACACAACAAACATCAAAGGAGTTTGCCCAAAAAACGGCCGATTTTTTTAGATTTTCTACAGTCACTTTTTTAGCCATTAAAATATTCATGCACTAATTTTGCTTTTGAATTGCCGACAATTTTTTTCAACTCGTCTAATTTTGCTTCTTTAATTTTTTTCACTGATTTCAATTTGCTTAGCAAAATAGTTGCTGTTTCGCTACCAATTCCTTTTATATTTTCAAGTTCAGTTTGCAAAGTGTTTTTGCTTCTGCGCTTGCGGTGATGCATTATTCCAAAGCGATGCGCTTCGTCTCGCAGTTGTTGAATTATACGCAACGACTCTGATTTTTTATCAATATACAAAGGCAATTCATCTTCAGGATAATAAATTTCTTCCAATCGTTTTGCAATTCCTATCACTGTTATTTTTCCATACAAATTTAATTTTTTCAAACTTGCAACAGCAGAACTCAATTGTCCTTTTCCGCCATCAATAATTACCAATTGTGGCAAACTATTATTTTCATCCAGCATGCGTTTGTATCTTCGAAAAACAACCTCTTCCATTGTTGCAAAATCATTTGCTCCTTCAACGGTTCGAGGAATAAAATGCCGATATTCTTTTTTGTTTGGCTTCGCATTTTTAAATACAACACAAGCCGAAACCGGATTTGTGCCTTGCAAATTGCTGTTGTCAAAACATTCAATGTGCGAAGGCAATTCTTTTAATCGCAAATCATTTTTCAGTGTGGTTAAAATGCGTTCGATTTTTAAGTCGGGATTTGTTTTCTCGTACTGCTCTAATTTTTCTTTTTTGTAGTACAATGCATTGCGCAAACTTATGTCAAGTAATTTTTTTTTCTCGCCTGATTTTGGAACGGTAATCTGTAATTTTTTATCTTCCCAATCCAATTCAAAAGGCACAACAATTTCAGTTTCTTTTTCATTCAATTCCTCGCGAGTTTCAGCCACTATTATGCTTAGAAGTTCAGCATCGCTTTCGTCTAATTTCTTTTTTAATTCAAATGTTTTTGTTTGAGTAATCATTCCAAACGAAACTTTTAAATAATTAACAAATGCAAATTTTTCATCGCTTGTAATGCTAAATACATCCACATCGTGATCGATAGAATTTACAACGGTTGATTTGCTTTGGTAATTTTGCAATGCCAACAATTTCTTTTTATAAATTTCGGCTTGTTCAAAATTTAATTTTGATGAAGAATCTTGCATCAGCTTTTTCAAATGATTTTTTACTTCGCTCAAATTGCCTCGCAAAATATTTTTTATTTGTTGCATGTTGATGTTGTAATCATCCTCAGATTGATAAGCAACACAAGGCGCTTTGCAATTGCCAATATCGTACTCCAAACAGGTTTTATATTTGTTGGCTTTGATGTATTTTTCGCTTAAATTCAGATTGCAATTTCGAAGCGGATAAATTGTTTTGATCAAATCCAAAACGGTGTGCATCGCAATTCCCGATGCATAAGGACCAAAATATTCCGAACCGTCTTTAATGCGATTGCGAGTATAAAATAGTCGCGGAAATCTTTCTTTTTTTATGCAAATTGACGAATACGTTTTATCGTCTTTTAAATCAATATTGTACTTGGGCTGAAATTTTTTTATCAATGCATTTTCTAAAAGAAAAGCATCCATTTCGCTTTCCACTAGTGTAAATTGTACGGATGAAATTTTGCTTACAAGTGCTGCTGTTTTGCTGTTGTCAAATTTCTTTGTGAAATAACTGCCAACTCTTTTTTTAATATTTTTTGCTTTGCCAATGTATATGAGCGAATTGTTTTTATCGAAATATTTGTACACTCCAGGGCTTTGTGGAAGCGAAGAAATTATTTTTTTTAATTGCGACTGACTCATTATTTATGATAGCAAAACTATTGAATGAAATTGATTTCAATTATTTTATTTCAATCAATCGAAATTAAGGTGGGTTCTAAAAATGAATTTTTAGAACCCACCTCTAATTCTTTCAGCAAATCTAACACCCTGAAATACAGCAATTAAAAAAAAGAATTGTAAAATAACAAATTAATACTTGACATCGTATAATTTTAATTGTAAAGTTGAAACATTAAATTAATCAAAAAAAACATGAATAAATTTTACACAAACAATCAAACTAACAAGTCATTTACTTTTGTATGGCTGCTAGCAATTTTGCTAAACGTATTATTATTTAGCAATGGAGCAAAAGCTCAAATTTCTTCTATGGTTTACAGCTCGTCAAATCCAGTTGCTTACAGCACATTGGTTATTTCGGCCGGAACTCAAGTTAACAACACATCGACTGACGATGATGATGTGTATGCAGTTCAAAACATTGGTTTCAATTTTGGATATTGTGGAAACACATTTACCACAGTTGGTATTGCTGCCAATGGATATTTGAAACTTGGTGGTGTTAGTTCAAATTATTATTCTGCTGCTCCATCAAACCAAGCAAACACCATTTCTGCATTCAACAACGATTTGCAAGGTGCTGGTTTGACAAACAGTAAAATTAGAATTCAAACCATTGGTTCTGCTCCAAGCAGAGTGTGTGTAATACAATTTAGCGATTGGTCGTATTATCCATATTCAACAAGTGTGCTTTTCAATTTTCAAATCCGTTTAAGTGAAATTGACGGTCAAGTGCAAATAGTTTACGGACCTGTTACACCTTATAGTTATACTTTATCGGTTGGAGTTTCAGGAAGTACTACGGCTGATCGTAATATGTTATCAAGTTCAACAACATGGGCAAGTCCTTCGGTTTTAACTACAGGCACAGGAACCATGACATTGTCAAATACAGTTTATCCTGATTCGGGCAGAACGTATACTTGGGGAAATCCTCCAATGGTTATTGATTCGGTTTCAACTGTTCAAGCATTGGGAAATGCATTGTTAGGTGCTTCAAACCAAGCAGCAATTGCTGCAGTTTGGTACACACGCGGTGCTACAAACCCTAAAACTATGTCGCAAATTATATTTAATACAAGCGGTACAACAAACGTTGCTGATTTAACTGCAGCACGAGTTCTTTATACTGGAAGCAATCCTAACTTTACGATGGCTGCAGTGATAAGACAATTTGGTTCTGACATAACATCGCCAAGTGGCTCACTTACTTTTAATGGATTGGATACCCTAGCTTCGGGTCCTAACTATTATTGGTTGGTATATGATATAACTACAAACGTAAATGCATTAGGTCGCCTAATTGATGGTACTTGTACCAGCGTTACAGATTCTGCTGCTCGTACTCCAAACATTACATCGCCAGCAGGTAACCGTGTCATTATTCAACCAATGGGCGGGGTTTATACAATTAATCCTGTAGGTACAGGTCCTTTAAACTTTACCACATTTGCTGCTGCAATTACTGCATTAGGAAATGGAGTAGTTTCTGCGGTTACATTTAACGTAGCAGCTGCTACTTATAACGAGCAAGTTGTTATCCCAAGTACAATTCCTGGTGTATCACATATTAATACAATAACATTTGATGGAGGAAACGGAAATGCCGCTACACGTATTATTACTGGTGGTTCAGGTGGTGCTGGTCCTACAAGTTCGGCTTCGTTCTTAATCAATGGAGCAAGATATATTAGAGTTAGAAATTTAACCATTAACAATAACAGTTCAGCAGCAGTTGGTTTTGCAATCGTTGGTTCTTCAGCAAGTTACAACGGAAGTAACAACAGTCTTTCTCGTTGTATTATAAATATTCCTGTACAAAGCGGAACTGCTTCAACTGGGTATTTAATTTCTGTTACAGCTTCAGCTGGTGGATACGGTGTAAGTGCAATGGGTGCTGATAGTACAGTAATTGATAGCAACGTAGCTACAGGTGGTGGTTACGGAATTGTACATTACGGTATGACAAACGGAGCTTATAACCGCGGTATCAGAATTCGTGGAAACACAATTACTACAAACTACATGGGCGGATATGTTGCCTACAATTTTGGTCAGTTTGAAGTAAAGAATAATACATTCAATATGGGTGCTGGATATGGATATTATGGATTGTATTTTTATTACAACCAAAATAGCAGCACTTCAATCCCAACACAAATAATAGGAAACACATGGAATAATTTTGGTGGATATGGAATGTATTGCTACTATCCTTCAGCAGCAACATCTACCGCTCCATTAGAAGTATATAACAATATGTGGTGGGCAGGTGCAGGTTCATCGTATCCTGGATATTATGGTTTGTATTTATACCAACCAGCAGGTGCCATTTCATTGGTATATCACAATACCTGGTACATGGGCGGAGCAGGAACTTCAACTACCTATTGCGGAATGTATAATAATGGATCAAGCAGTACCTTTATTAAAAATAATATTTTTAGTGTAGGTGCAGGTTCGGCTACTCCACTTTATTGTGCAACAAGTCCAACAGGTAATATTGTAAACTACAATAATTACTACAACTGGACAAATATTACAACTGGAAACTTGTTGTATAGAGGTACATTTTACACTCCATCAACATACAAAACAGCTACTGCAGGTGGAGACTCATCGTTTAACGTAGCGCCAAGTTATGTTAACAGAGTTATTCCTACAGTTAATCTTCACCTTCTGGACAATTGTAATCCTAAAGGAGTTGACTTAACAGCGATAGTTCCTTTGGATATTGATAACCAAACCCGTTCCGTTACTCCAAATGTTGGTGCAGACGAAGCAGGTAGTTTCAGTTTGGATGTTATGCCTCAGTTTGTGGTTAGCCCAGTGGCTCCAATTGTTACAGGCGCACAAGATTTAATCATTAAAATAAAAAATGTTGGAACTACACAGCTTACAGCTTTCAATATTTCATACCGACATAATTTAGGAACTCCGGTTTCTCAAACTTGGTTTGGTACTTTAGATGCTTGCGATACCACTTCAGTAATATTTACAGGTTCGCAACAAATTACATTAGTGGGTACCAACCAAATTAAAATTTATACCGATGCTCCTAATTTCAGTTCGGATGCAAACGTTTCAAACGATACAATAAATGTATCCATGTTTGCACCAATGAGCGGAGTATATACCATTGGCGGTACAGGTGCTGATTTTGCAACTTTCAGTGCGGCTGCAAGTGCAGTTTCAACTGCAGGTCTTGCCGGAGCAGTTCGATTTGTAGTTGCTGCTGGTACTTATAACGATCGTTTGGTTATACCAAATACAGTTATTCCTGGATTGTCTGCAGTTAATACGATAGTGTTTGATGGTGGAAACGGAAATGCTACAACACGTGTATTAACGAATAATTCTATTTCGGGTGCTGTTATTCAAATTTCAGGACAGAAATACATTACCATTCGTAACTTAACTGTTACCAATCAAGCAGCAATGTCAGGTATTTCATTTGTTGGTTCAGCATCTAACTACAACAATACTGGTTGTGGTGTTCAAGGTTGTATCGTAAATATTCCAGTTCAAACTGGTACTTCATCAGCGGGATGGGGAATTACTTTCAGTGCTGGTGCTGGTGCAGCAAGTGCTCAAGGTGGCGACTCTATAACTGTGGATAGCAACATTGTAAATGGTGGAAGTTATGGTATAGTAGTTTATGGATCGACCAATGCCAATTTCAACAGATTTTTAAGAGTAAGAAACAATACTATAAATAGCAACAACTACATGGGTTGTTACATTGCGTATAACTACAATGCCATTGATTTTATTGGCAACAAAGTGTACATGCAAGGTGTTAACTATGGCTACTACGGTGTTTATTACTACGGCAATCAAAACGGAAGTACCACTGTTCCGCACAGATTTAACAACAACCAGATTTATGGTTTTGGTGGATACGGAGTGTATTGGTATTACCCAACATCTTCAGTATCTACAGCTACAACTCAAGTGTATAACAACATAGTTAGAGGTGGATTGGGAACCAGTTATCCTGGATATTATGGAATGTATTATATGATGCAGAATGCAGGTGTTTCTCTATTCTACCACAACACTTTCCACATGCCAGGTGCAGGATCTTCAACATCGTACACAGGATGCTATATTTCAGGATCAACGGCTACAGTTATTAAAAACAATATGTTTATTGTAACCGACGGTTCTTATACTCCTTTGTATTTGGGAACAAGCCCTACAGGAAATTTGGTGAATTACAATATCTATTATAATTCTACTGGAACAACGGCTACTTTACTTTATCGTAACGGTAACTGGACATCGGCTAACTATTTGTCGAACACTGCAGGTGGAGATACTTCATACAATGTAGTTCCTCCGGTTGTTAGTTTAACAACACCTGACTTCCACTTATCTAACGGATGTATCAGAGGATTTGATTTAACAACAGATGTTCCTTTGGATTTAGACTTATTAGCTCGTTCAACAACTCCAAATATTGGACCTTATGAATATCCAGCGGTTGCTTTGGATATTGCACCAAGTGCTATCATCACGCCTTCGTTCCCTATTTCATCAGGTGCACAAGATTTAAGAGTACGCATTTCAAACAATGGTGGAACAACTGTTACTGCATTCAACATTGCATACAGATTGAATAACGCAACGCCTGTTATTCAAGGTTGGACTGGTTCATTAAACAGTTGCGATACGACTTCGGTTTTATTTACAGGAAGTCAGCAAGTAACTTTGTTAAACGGTACCAATACATTGAAAGTGTATACTTACGCTCCAAACGGAAGTGCAGATTTAAATACTTTTAACGATACATTAAACACACAGCTTTCTACTCCAATGAGTGGAACTTATGTTATTGGTGTAGCGCCTTCTGACTTTACCACATTTGCTACTGCAATTGCAGCTATGCAATTGCGTGGAGTTGGTGGTGCAATTAACTTTGTAGTTAAAACAGCAACTTACTCTGAAAGCGTAACAGTTCCTTCAGGAATACAAGGATTGAATGCAACAAGTACTGTTACTTTCAGATCTATTGCAAACAATTCAGATTCAGTAATTGTTAATGGTAACGGAACTTCAACAACTCTTGTAGTTTCAGGTGCTTCGTATGTTAACTTTAGCAACATGACCATTACCACTACAAACGCTGGTGTTGGATCACTTGTTATGTCTGGAGTAAATACTGGAAATACATTCTACAATGTTAAATTCATAAACTTGCCTTACACTACGGCAGCAACGTATATATTGTACACTCAAGGTTCAACACTTACTGATGTTACATTCAGAAGATGTTTGATTCAAGGTGGTTATTATGGTGCTTGGATTTATAACAACGGAACCACTTGGAACAACCGAGTAACCATTGACAGCAGCACATTTAACAATATCTACTATTATCCAATGTATTTGTATTATGGATTAAACACCAGAATTACAAACAATCAGATAAATGGTAACGGAGCTTCTGGAGTTCAGTATTTCTATACCTACTACCAAGATTCAGCTTATACAATTGCAAACAACAGGTTTGATATGGCTTCAAACATTTCTACTGTTTACTCATACCTTACCTATTATGCAGTAGGAAATGCAGTAAACAGAGTGAGAGTAAATAACAACATATTTACACTTGCCAACAGCAACTGTTATTTCTACGGATACTGGTATTATGGAACGTATAACGATTATTTCAACAACGTTATCAATACAGGCTTAGGTTACATGAATTTTGGAGGAGGTAACTACCACCGTATCGTTAACAATACTATTTTTGGAAACTCAAGCAGTTATACTTCTTATCAAATTTCTGGATACACCGGAACAGAGGTTAAAAACAACCATTTAATCAACAACGCTGGAGCGTATTCATTGTATTGGTCAGGCGCACCTGGAGTAACCGAGATTTCGGATTACAACAATTATTTCTCAACCAATCCTTCCAATGCTGTATATCAAGCAGGTGCTTACAATATCAATGCACTAAGATGGTTAGCTACTAATATCACTGAAAAGAGAGATCAGAACTCAGTGTCGTACCGTCCAGCTGCATTTACAAGCACAACTAACTTTGCTCCAAGCCCTGCAGATTCTGCTGTTTGGTCATTGAATGGTCGTGGAATACAAACACCTTGGATAGCTAACGATTTAAACAACAACGCAAGACCAACAACTCTTGCAGCTGGTGTTCCTGATATTGGCGCATTTGAAGTAACACCTACATCGTTGCCACCATTGGCAACTCCAAGTGGAGCTCCAACTGCAGGCGCAACTCAGTCGTTTACTTTTGCTGGAGATACAGTTGCTAAAGTTTCTTGGGATGCTTCATTAACACCTCCAAGTACTTTGTTTATTCGTCAATACACAACTAAGCCTGCTTCAATTGGTACAGCATTGTACTACATGTATTTCTACAACGCAATTAGTGCTAGCAATACGGGTACTTTTGGTTACGATTTGAAGATGAATTACAAAAAAGCTTGGTTAGGAACATTGGTTAATTTGCCAACTGCAACTTTAGATGGTAACTTAACAGTTGCTCAAAAAGCAACTCCATTCACAAGTGCATGGGCTAACGTTTCAACTGGAGCAGGTGACTCAGTATTGAACACAGTAACCGGACAGTATTTAAGCACATTTGGTTGGTTTACTGCTTCTGATATTACATATCCAGTACCAGTTAATTTAGTTGACTTGAATGCAAACCTTTCAGGCAACAATGTATTGGTAAATTGGATTACAGCAAGCGAACAAAACAGCGATAAATATATTGTTGAACGTTCAATTGACGGATCAACATTTGTAGCAGCAGGAACAGTAAAAGCTGCAGGAAACTCAAATACTTACCGTAGCTATTTGTTTACCGATGCAGGTGCTAAAGCGTTGATGGCAACAGGAACTATGTACTACCGTTTGGCAATGTACGATCGCGATGGACATATGGAATATTCAAAAGTTGTTAGCGTAAGCAACGACAATGATGTAGAAGTTTCATTGTTCCCTAATCCATTCAACAACCAATTGGTATTGAACATCAACAGCAATGAAAGCGGAAATGTAACAGTTGCAATCCTTGACATCAACGGAAAACAACAATACAGTTCAAGCATTTCAGTAAGCAAAGGTGCAAATACAAAAGTTCTTGAAGGATTCGAAGGATTGGCATCGGGCGTTTACTTCGCACGTATCAACAGCGAAACTTCTGTAAAAGTTATTAAATTGATTAAAAAATAAATAACGATTATCTAATTATTAAAACCCTCGCAAAGAAAATTGCGGGGGTTTTTTGTTTTATTGAATTTTTTCCTTCAACGCATTTTAACTAATCTCGAGTAAAAATTAAAAATGAGTAATTCTGATATTGCCGATATATTAAAATTATTTGCCGATTTAAGCGAGTTGCATGATGGGAATCCATTTAAAATAAAATCCTATGCAGCGGCTGCTTTTCGAATTGATAAAATGCCTCTTAAATTGGCGGATTTGGATTTGGAAAAGCTTGAAAAAGTTGAAGGCGTTGGAAAAAGTATTGCACAAAAAATTCACGAAATTAACACTACAGAAAGTTTTACTGAACTAAATGATTTGCTCAATCTAACACCCACTGGGGTTTTGCAGATTATGAAAATTAAAGGATTGGGACCCAAAAAAGTTGAATTAATTTGGAAAGAACTGGGTGTAGAATCTATTGGTGAATTAATTTATGCGTGTAAAGAAAATAGATTGGCACAAGCAAAAGGTTTTGGATTAAAAACACAAGCAAGTGTTGTCAAACAAATTGAATTTATGTTTGTCTCAGCCAATAAATTTCATTATTCAAAAGTTGAGATTTTAGCCAATAATTTGCTAGAAGAATTAAACCCTCATTTTGATAAAAATATTTCTGTTTGTGGTGCTTTGAGACGAAAAATGGAGATTGTTGATTGCGTTGAAATAATTATTGGTGATGATGATTTTCAGTCAGCAGTTGAAATTATTTTTAATTCATCCATTTTAATCGATCCAATTGTTGATGGTACAACGATTATTGGAAAAATCGAAAATTGTGATGTTCGGATTTATCTTGTAAGAAAGGAAGAATACATTCAACAATTATTTATTAAAACGGGTTCGGAAAATCATATAGAACAGTTGGCGATAAAAGAATTAAATATCCAAATTACTAGTGAAGAGGAAATTTATTCAAAACTCAATTTGCCTTTTATTGAACCTGAATTGCGTGAAGGATTATTTGAAATTGAAAAAGCGAAATCTGGAACTTTAAAGAAATTAATTGAACTTTCAGATTTAAAGGGCATTTTACATAATCACAGTACTTGGAGTGATGGATTAAATACAATAGAAGAAATGGCTAATTTTTGTATCCAACATCATTACGAATATTTTGGAATTGCAGATCATAGCAAAGCTGCATTTTATGCCAAAGGATTGAAAGAGGATCAAGTTCTAAGTCAACATGTAGAAATTGATAAATTGAACGATAAATTATTTCCATTTAAAATTTTTAAAGGAACCGAATGCGATATTTTAAACGATGGAAATTTGGATTATTCGGATGAAATTTTAAAAACTTTTGATTATGTGGTTGTATCAATTCACAGCAATTTAAAAATGAGCGAAGAAAAAGCAATGCTACGATTATTAAAAGCAATTGAAAATCCATACACCAGTATTTTAGGTCATCCAACAGGCAGATTATTATTGATTAGAGAAGGATATCCAATTGATCATAAAAAAATTATTGATGCCTGCGCGGCTAATGAAGTGGTCATTGAGATTAATGCAAATCCATATCGATTGGATATAGATTGGCGTTGGATTGATTATGCATTGAATAAAAATGTGATATTGAGCATTAATCCAGATGCACACGAATGTGATGGATTGCACGATATGTATTATGGTACATTAATAGCGCGAAAAGGTGGTTTATATAAAGAGATGTGTTTGAATGCAAAGAGCAGAGAAGAAATCACTGCTTTTTTTAATCGTTAAGTTTTTTCACATCAATTAAAATTGTACTCAAATCAATTTTAAAATCATCGGGATTTGTATAACTCAATTCTATGTTTCGCCATTTTGATTCTGCGATTAAATAAGAAAAACTGTTTTTAGTAATGCTTGCTCTGATTGGCATTTCCAAGCCACGTACATTGCTTTTTAGTCTGTATTGAAGCTCAAGTCCAGCGGCATTATTTTTTTTGATTTTATATTCGAATACAGGAAGTGTAGCTCGATGTAAATACTGAAGAAAAAATTCCGAAAAATCATATCCAGTTCTCTTAATCAAAAAGTCTTCAATCATTTTTGAGCTTGCAATTTTTCGTTTGAAGGCAATACTTAAATCGTACAAACTATTCATCCAAAGTGTATCGTTATTTAGCATATTTCGCATGGTATGTAGCATCCAACTTCCTTTGTAATAAATGTCGTTATCTTTTCTGTTGTGAAAACTTACATCGTAAATTCCAATCATAGCTTGTCGGTTTTTTATTTTTTGTTTTTGCTCCAACAAATACTCAATGGCTTTTTCTTTTCCCAATGTAGATTCAACATACAAAGCTTCTGCATACGTTGTAAAAGATTCGTGCAGCCACATATCAGCAGCATCGTTACAACTAATGCTGTTTCCAAACCATTCGTGCCCACTTTCGTGTACGATGATAAAATCAAAATCAAATTTATTGTTTGAGAAATGATTGCCATAACTCACACAACTTTGGTGTTCCATTCCCCAATAATCGGTTTCAACTAATTTATAACCATCGTCCCAAAACGGATACGGTCCAAAATATTTTTCGAAACTTGCAAGCATCGTTTTGCATTGCTTAAAATGTTTATCGGCATCGGCTTCATGTCCTTGCAGAATATAATAATCAAGATTTAATACTCCATTTTTTGTGCTTGTATAATGGTCTTGAAGTCGTGTGTAATTTGCAACATTGATGGTGATATTGTAATTGTTTATTGGATAAGAAACTTGCCAATCAAATTGTTTAAATCCATTTTGCAATCTCAATTCGCCAACAAATTTTCCGTTCGAAACGCCAACTAAATTATCAGGAACTTGCAAATGCATCAACATCGTTTCTGCTTCATCACTCAAATGATCTTTGCACGGTAGCCAGCAACTTGCGCCAATTCCTTCGCAAGCCAAACCAACCCAATCGTTGTTTAATCGGTCTTTTTTCCAAACAAATCCGCCATCCCAAGGTGCATTTTTTGCTTCAATCGGATTTCCCGAAAAGTAAACAATGATTTTTTCAGTACTTCCTTTGATTAACTTATTTTTGAATGAAACAAAACAAGCATTGCTATCTCGTTCAAATTTTAATTCCTCTTTCCCATGTTCAATTTTTTCAATTTTCATGTTGGCGAAAAAATCGAGTTGGATTTTTTTTGCATCGTTCATTGTCAAAAATGTAATTTCATTTTTGCCTGAAATAAATTTTTTTTCGGGATCTACCTTTACAGTTATTTCATACGTTTTCACATCGTAACAAGTCCGAAATTTTGTAAGTTTCCCATGAAGATAATCGTATTTGCTAAAGGATTGAGAATGCAATGTGCCAATAATAAAAAAAGCTATCACACTTAATTTCAGTCTGATATTGTTTGAATAGTACAATGAATAGGATGTGTTTTTCAAAAGCAAAAAATTGGATTGTTATTACGAATCTATGGAATGTCGAGTATAATATCCAGTTCCGTTATACACGCGCTTTTTTGGGTTATTTTTACACTCGTCATTACAAGCACCCTGCATTTCTTCAGAGCATTTTTCGCACATATTAAATTGTTCGTTGCAATCAATGTTTGCACAATTTAAACTGCGGTTTGTTGGCTCGTCACATTGCTTACACATTGCTATAAACTGCGGATTTACATTGTTTATCGGAATAGAAACTCTTCCGTCAAACACATACAATGCGCCATCAAAATCTTTTCCGCCTGTCTCTTTCGAATAGCCAATAATTCCGTTGTGTAATTGAAACACATCTTTGAATCCTTCTTTTAATAACAATGCACTGGCTTTTTCGCATTTAATTCCACCGGTACAACAAGTTATTATTTTTTTGTTTTTGTATTTTTTAAGTTCAGCAATTTTTTGCGGAAACTCTCTGAAGTTTTCAATGTCAAGTGTAACAGAATTTTTAAACTTACCTAATCTTGTTTCGTAATTGCTTCTAACATCCAACACCAACACATCGTCCTGTTCTTTCATCTGTTGAAATTCGGCACCATTTAAGTGTATTCCAGTTTGTTTTGTTGGATCAATTATTTTAGGATTTCGCAAGCCACTAAAAACAATTTCTTTTTTTAATCTTACATGCATTCGTTGAAATGCGTGTTCGTTTGATGCATCAATTTTAAATTCGATTTTCGCAAAACGAGCATCGGATTTTAAGTCTTTCATGTACTGTTCGCAGGCTTCAACTTTGCCACTAATACTTCCGTTAATTCCTTCGTTGGCAATATAAATTCGACCTCGAAGTTTTAAACTTTTGCAATACGCCAAATGCTTTTCAGCAAATTGCGATGCATCATCAATTGTGGTGTAATTGTAGTAAGCTAAGATTAAGTATTTGTCTGAACGATCCATTTATTGTAGTACGAAGGTATTGGATTTTAGAATCAAAATTGCTGATAGCAATTACGATTTAATTGAATTATAAAGCAACAATTAAGTAATAATTCTTCTTCCCTTTTTGTATTACCAAATATTTATTGTTGATGAGTTGTGTTGCATTAATTGCTAAATTAATATCATCGGTTTTTTCTTTGTTGATGCTTACTCCGCCAGCTTGAAGCATTTTTCGCGCTTCGCCTTTCGAAGTAAAAATTTGTGTTTTTTCGGCCAATAAATCTAAGATAGGAATCCCGCTTTCAAATTCTGATTTTGCAATTTTGAATTGAGGAACACCTTCAAAAATATCTAAAAAAGTATTTTCATCTAATTTAGCAAAAGCATCTGCGGTTGCGTTGCCAAATAAAATGTTGGATGCTTCAACTGCCGATTCGTAATCGACAACTGAGTGAACACGAATTGTAATTTCTTTTGCCAATGCTTTTTGCAATATTCTTTCATGCGGTGCTTTTGCATGTTCAGTTTCTAAGGTTTCAATTTCATTTTTGCTAAGCAAAGAGAAAATGCAAATAAAAATTTTTACATCTTCATCGCTTGCATTCATCCAAAATTGATAAAATTTATAGGCGGATGTTTTAGAAGCATTCAACCAAATATTCCCACTTTCTGTTTTGCCAAATTTTGTTCCATCTGCTTTTTTTATCAAAGGCGTTGTTAAGGCAAATGCATCGGCAGTTTGTGATTTTCTTCGCAATAATTCTGTACCTGTAACAATATTTCCCCATTGATCGCTACCGCCCATTTGTATTTTGCAGTTTTTGTTGTGGTACAAATAGTAAAAATCAAATCCCTGAACTAATTGATAGGTGAATTCAGTAAAACTCATTCCGGTTTCCAATCTGTTCTTTACCGAATCTTTTGCCAACATGTAATTGATGGAAATATGTTTGCCAACATCTCTAATAAAATCAAGAAATGTAAAATCTTTAAACCAATCGTAATTGTTTACAATTTCAGCAGAATTTTCACCGCAATTAAAATCTAAAAATTTTTCGAGTTGTTTTTTTTGGCAGTTAAGATTGTGTTGTAATATTTCTTCGCTTAGCAAATTGCGTTCTTCGCTTTTGCCGCTTGGATCGCCAACCATTCCAGTAGCGCCACCTATCAATGCAATAGGTTTGTGTCCGCATTTTTGAAAATGCATCAAGGTCATTATTTGAACTAAATTTCCTACACCAAGCGAATCGCTTGTTGGATCAAAACCAATATAGCCACTAACCATTCCTTTGCTAAGCAAATCCTCAGTTCCGGGCATTATATCGTGCAACATGCCTCGCCATTTCAATTCTTCAACAAAGTTCATCGTAAATGTTTTTTTGCGAAAATAGTTATTTTTGGGGTTTTGAAATGCTTTTTAAGTATCGTAAAAGACGCCTAAATTCTTAATGTTTCTATTTTATGTAGCAAAAAATTCAGAATGATAAAATTGTCAGTTATTTTAAATTCATTTGCAAAACAATGTTCGAAATAGGATTAACAGCTACACTTTTTTTGTTTTTATGTATTCAAATTGCACTTCTTGTTTCTTTGCTTTTGCTTGAAAAAACTAAAAAAGGAATTTCTACAACACATTTTCCATTTGTTTCAATATTAATTGCTGCACGAAACGAGGAGGAAAATATTGTAAACTGTTTAAAAAGTATTGAATTTCTTGATTACCCAATTGAAAGCTATGAAGTTTTAATTGGCAATGATTCTTCGACAGACAAAACTTCAGAAATCGTCTGTAAATTTATAGATGGCAAACCCAATTTTAAATTAATTGAAATTACTCAAACACTTGGAAAAGCAAGAGCGAAAGCAAATGTTTTAGCCAATTTAGTTAAGGAATCAAAAGGCGATATTTTATTTGTAACAGATGCCGATATTGAAGTAAAATCTACATGGATAAAAGCGCTAATAAAACATTTTGATAATGCAAAAATTGGAATTGTTTCAGGAAGTACAATTGTTCGCGACAAAGGTTTTTTTGCGTCAATGCAAGGTTTGGATTGGTTGTATTTTTCGGGAATGTTAATTGGTTTTGACCGAATGGGAATTAAAAGCACAGCAGTTGGCAACAACATGGCATTTAGAAAATCAGCATATCTAAGCACAGGAGGGTATGAAAACATAGATTTTTCGGTAACCGAAGATTTTAAACTTTTTTCTGAAATTAGAAAACAAGATTGGCAATCAGTAAATGTAATTGAATTTGACAGTTTGAATTTCTCAAAATCTCAAAAATCAGTTTCGGATTTTTTACACCAACGAAAGCGCTGGATGCTTGGTGCAATGGATTTGCCTTTTGAATGGAAAATAATTTTTGGATTGTATGCTTTGTTTTATCCAATACTTTTTGTGTTGTTTTCTTTCAATCCTACCAATGCTGTTTTTATCTGTATTGCAAAAATCACTTTACAAAGTTTGATCATCTTTCACCTTAATTTTAAACTAAAATTAAAGAACAATTGTTTTCAGATTTGCCTCTTAGAATTGTTTGTAATTTTTAGCACTGTTTCAACTATGTTGTTTTTTGTGTTGCCTATAAAAATGTTGTGGAAAAACAGAATTTACTAGCAATATTAAGCTACATTTGTTGCCAATAAATGATATATATTCAGTCTTTTACTTTCAATGATTTTCAGGAAAATACCTACATACTTTTTGACGAAACAAAAGAGGCAATTATAATAGATGCGGGTTGTTTCTATGAAAACGAAAAACACGAACTTTCAGATTTTATAGTTTCAAAAAAACTCAAACCGGTCAAATTAATTAATACACATTGCCACATCGATCATGTATTGGGAAATGAATATTGTGCGAAAAAATATGACCTAAAACTTTATTTACACAAAGACGAACTTAAAACATATAGCGATGCTGAAAAATGGACTGCAATGTTTGGAATTCCTCCATTAACTCAACCTCAAATTATTGAGTTTATTGATGAAAATTCAATCGTTAATTTTGGCAATTCTGAACTTAGTATTTTGTCAACTCCGGGCCATTCTGTTGCAAGCATTTCATTTTACAACAAAGCGCAAAATTTTGTCATTGCGGGCGATGTTTTATTCAGACAAAGTATTGGAAGAACCGATTTGCCAGGAGGCAACTTTGATGTGTTAATATCAAGTATTAAGAATAAAATATTTACCTTGCCTGATGAAACAATTGTTTATTCGGGTCATGGAATCGAAACGACAGTTGGATATGAAAAAACACACAATCCGTTTTTACAATAAATTAAAATTTAAACCGAAGCTATGAACTGGCAATATTTAGTAGTTGCATTGATTTTTGCTTTTGCTTGTTACTACATTATAAAAATAATTATTAAAAGCACAAAAGGCGAAAGCCACTGCGAGAGCGGGGATTGTAAGCATGTAATCAAACCAGAAAAAAAATCATAAATTAGTACAAGACACACAATACCAATTTGCAAAATCTGTCGTTATCCTAAATCAAAAAGCTATTTTGCATCGCAAATGAAATTCTTAAAATTAGTAATTCTTCTTTTTATAATTTGTATTACAATTCAAAGTTGTAGAAAGGATGATGAATTTACAAAAGCCGGAATTCACTTGAAATTTTCAACCGATTCGTTAGACTTTGATACAATTTTTTCGATGAAAGAAAACGGAGGAACAGAACCGCTTTCTATCACGCTACAACTTCGAGTTACAAATCCTGATGCATACGCTGTGAAAACAAATATTAGGATGAAAGGAAATCAATATGGAATATATAAATTAAATGCTGATGGAAGAAGTGGCAACGGACCTTTTCAGGAAATTGATGAAGTTGAAATTCGCGGAAAAGACAGCATTTTTATTTTTGTTCAGGCATATATAAACCAAATTTCTTCCAATGTTCCGTTTGTTGTAGCTGATCAAATATTGTTTGAAACCAATGGAGTAATTCAAGATGTAGATATTATTTCATACCCGCAAGATGCAAACTATTTAAGAGATTCGGTATTGGCAACGGGCACATTAAATTGGAGCAATTCAAAACCATATGTTATTTATAATTCAATTTTAATTCCTGAGGGATGTACATTAAATATTCCTTCAGGCACAAAAATTTACAGCCATACACAATCTGTAATTCTAGTTGAGGGAACATTAAATGTTCAGGGAAATGTTTTAGATCCAGTAGTTTTTCAAGGCGATAGATTAGAGGACGATTATAAAGATGTTTTTGGGCAATGGATTGGAATTTGGTTTAGGCAAAAAAGCAAGAATAATGTTGTTCAAGGAGCAGTTATAAAAAATGGATATTTAGGCATAAGAGTGGATTCATCATCGGTTAATAGCAATCCAAAATTAACACTCAAACAAACCATAATTAAAAACATGAGTGCCGTTGGATTGTTATGTTATTCGGCAGATATAAAGGCGGAAAATAACTTGATTGTAAATTGCGGACAATATACTTTTGTCGGAGAATTAGGGGGGACGTACGAACTTACTCACAACACTTTTGCGGCATACAATGGTCAAACAGGAAGACAAAATCCATCTTTTTATTTAAGCAATTCGCCCTATAAAGATTCTGCAGGAACGCCCTATAAATTTCCTTTGAATTACACGTTGATCAACAATATTATTTATGGGCCAAATGAAGACGAGATTTATTTTAATAAAGAAATAGATGGCGGAACAATTACCGAAACAGTAAAAAACAATGCAATAAGAACAAAAGAATTTTTCAATTATTTAAGTGTAAGTACAAGTTCTATAAACCAAAACATGTTGAATATTGATCCGTTATTTTCAGAAACATATACTAGCAAATTTGATTTGAAGGCTGGAACTCCCTGTAAAGGAAAAGGTTTAAGCGGAATTGGAATTAATATTGATCTAAAAGATATCTCGCGAACAACAAATCCCTATCCGACAATTGGCGCTTACGAAGCACCTTAATTAATAAATAAATGTAAGGATGGAAATTGATTATTTTCGCCATCGGATTTTATAAATACATGCTTCAATTCAACAAAAAAAATTACAACAATGAGGTTTTAATAGATTTATACAAATCCATTTTAAAGCCACGAATGATTGAAGAAAAAATGTTGATTCTTCTTCGTCAGGGAAAAGTTAGCAAATGGTTTAGCGGAATTGGTCAAGAGGCAATAAGTGTTGGTTGTGTAAAAGCCTTGAACGCGGATGAATATGTTTTGCCTTTGCATAGAAATCTTGGAGTTTTTACAGCACGAAACATTCCGTTTGCAAAACTTTTTAGCCAATGGCAAGGAAAAGTTGATGGTTTTTCAAAAGGAAGAGAACGCAGTTTTCATTTTGGCACCAATGAGTTTCACATTGTAGGAATGATTTCTCATTTAGGCGCAATGCTTGGTGTTGCCGATGGAATAGCATTGGCAAATAAATTAAAAAATGAAAAAAAAGTAACTGTAGTTTTTAGCGGTGATGGAGGTGCAAGCGAAGGCGATTTTCACGAAGCATTAAACACAGCTGCCGTTTGGCAATTACCCGTTATTTTTTTAATTGAAAACAATGGCTATGGGCTTTCAACTCCAAGCAGCGAACAATTTAATTTTAAAAGTTTTGTCGATAAAGGAATTGGTTATGGCATGGAAGCTATCAGTATTGACGGAAATAATATTTTAGAAGTTTTTGATACATTTAATACGCTTACAAAATCAATAAGAGATAATCCACGCCCAGTTTTGCTCGAGTGTTTAACATTTAGAATGCGTGGACACGAAGAAGCTTCGGGTGTTAAATATGTGCCGCAAGAATCATTTGAAATTTGGGCTAAAAAAGATCCAGTTATAAATTATCAGCGTTATTTAGTTGAGCAAAATATATTGACTGAAGATAAAATTCAAAGCATTAGAAATGAAATAAAAAATGAAATAGATGCTGGAGTTGATGAGGTTTTATCAAAACCAGAAATCATACCAAATACTGAATTTGAACTTAAGGATGTTTATCAAAAAGTGGAGTTGCCAATAAGCACACATTTTGATAATTTGCAACATGTAATCGTCAAACCACAATCGAATAAAAAAACCAAAAAGCGTTTGGTTGATGCAATCAGCGATGGATTGCGGCAAAGTATGAAACGCCATCCCGAATTGGTTTTAATGGGACAAGACATTGCAGAATACGGTGGAGTTTTTAAAATCACACAAGGGTTTTTAGAAGAATTTGGAAAAGAAAGAGTTCGCAATACACCACTTTGCGAAAGTGCAATAATTGGTGCTGCATACGGAATTTCAATTAAAGGAATGAAGGCAATGGTTGAAATGCAATTTGCTGATTTTGCAACGGTTGGTTTTAATCAGATTGTAAATAATTTGGCAAAGAGTTATTACCGTTGGGGACAAAATGCAGATGTGGTAATTCGTATGCCAACAGGTGCAGGAGTTGGCGCAGGGCCATTTCATTCTCAGTCAAATGAAGCTTGGTTTTTTCATGTGCCTGGATTAAAAATTGTGTATCCATCAACACCAAGTGATGCAAAAGGATTATTGACTGCAAGTATCAACGATCCAAATCCAGTTTTGTTTTTTGAACATAAAAATTTGTATCGATCAGTAGAATTAGAGGAAGCAGTTTTTGACGATTATTATATGTTGGAAATTGGACCAGCACGAAAAGTAAGAGAGGGAAAAGAGGTATCAATTATTACTTACGGAGCAGGTGTGCATTGGGCGATGAAATACGTTGCCGAAAAAAATATTGATGCAGATATTGTAGATTTAAGAACACTTTTGCCTTGGGATAAAATTGCTGTGGAAGAAAGTGTGAAACGAACAGGGAAAGTTATTATTTTGCATGAAGATACTTTGACAGGTGGAATAGGAGCTGAAATTGCGGCACACATTGCGCAACATTGTTTTCAAAATTTAGATGCGCCTATTGTTCGCACCGCTAGTTTGGATACTCCAGTTCCGTTTAATTTGGATTTAGAACAAAATTTTTTACCCAATGAAAGATTTAAAACGGATTTGGATAAATTAATAAATTATTGAATCAATGCGCCAATCAAACGAACATACCATAAAGGAAGTTATCAATGATTTTTTGGAAAGTCAAAAGCTGAAAACTAAGCTGACCGAAATAAATATTATTAATAAGTGGGAAGAATTAATGGGTCCGCTGATAGCAAAAAAAACCACAAAAATTTATTTTCATCAAGGCAAACTTTTCTTATATATCGAATCGGCTCCTTTGCGACACGAATTGAATTTTCAACGCAGCAGAATAATTGCAATTGTAAATACCGAAGCTGGTGAGCAGTTGATAGAAGATGTGGTTTTGAGGTGAAAACTATTCGGGAATCTCACCATTAAATTTTACATTCAGCACTGTGTTTTTTATTCCTTGCTGAAAAATCTGCTTGACATTTTCCTTAAACTTCCGTTTATCATCCATAAAAAACATACGATCTTCAACACGTTTACTTTTCATTCCTTTGTATTCAAAATAGTAAGTAATGAAAATCCGAACCATCGATTTTTTCATATTGCTTCTCCTAGCACCATCGTAATCGCGAACTTTAATTTTAACCTGAACTATAAGCGAGCCACTACTTATCAGAGTTGTTTTATCGCTTTCTGAACCAACTTTTAATAAAACTGTTTGGTTGTTACCACTAAAGTTTTCAGTTTTGATTGATGCCGAAATTTCGCTTAGATTCATTGAAATTTGTTGCGCTTTTCCAATCACGAAAAATGAAAGGAGAAGAATGCTCAAAGTTATTTTTTTCATATTTTGTTTTTAAATTTCTTCAAAAGTATATTTTTGACAAACACTTTAAAAATAATAACGTATGAAAGAATCATTCAAATTTTGGTTGCCTCCTATGTTGATGGTAACCGCCATTTTGTGTTTTTGGGCTTTTAAAACCGAAAATGTAAAACAAGACAAGGTTTATATCTTTAAACAATTTTCTACTGTTGAATCTGTTATAGCTGGTGGTCTGGGGCGTTCTAGGATTTTAACTACTGATGATAATGGAACTTTGGTTGAAAAAGATTTATTAAATTTTTATAGCTTAGTAGGAATTAATTTTGGAAACATAGCCAATAATGACAGGCTTATTGTAGAAAAAGTCAACGAATGGACTATTCAGGGATGGGAGTTGTATCAAATTTCGACCGGTTCGCAAACAAATATGAGTGGCGGTACTACCTCTACCGGAATTTTTATTACTCGGTATCTTTTCAGAAAATCGCAATAAGAATTTCTAATAAAAATAACCCATGATTAAAAAGCGTGGGTTATTTAAACACGTATCTTAAGCTACAATTAAAAATCGAATTGCAGAGAACTAATTCTCGCCTTTCAGCTTTAATTTATCTTTAAAAACCTTTCTGAATTTTTCAATCTTTGGCGCAATAACAAATGTGCAATACGATTCGCCTGAATTTTGTTTGTAGTAATTCTGATGATAATCTTCGGCTTTGTAAAATTTATCGAGTTTTGTTATTTCAGTTGTAATTGGGTTGCTGAATGCAGCGCTTGAATCCAATTCTTTTTTATACTTTTCTGCTAGCGTTTTTTGTTCTTCATTTATGTAAAAAATTGCAGATCGGTATTGAGTTCCAACATCATTTCCTTGTCTGTTTAGTGTTGTTGGATCATGAGTTTGCCAAAAAACGGAAAGCAATGTTTCGAATGAAACCTTTGAAGAATCGTACGTAATGCGAGCAACTTCGGCATGTCCTGTATTTCCGGTACAAACTTCTTTATACGTAGGATTGGGAGTAATGCCGCCACAATAACCACTCTCAACCAATGCTACTCCATCAATTAACTGAAAAATTCCTTCGACACACCAAAAACATCCAGCCGCAAAAACAGCAGTTTCTAATTTATTATTTTGGTCTGTAGTCATTTGTAATTTTACTTGTTTTTTTTCAGCAGTTTGTGCACATGCTGTTATTGTAAGCGTCAATAATACAAATACATTTGCCTTAAAAATAATCATACTTTTTTCAATATTGTATCTGATTTATTTTCAGTTAAAAGATTTTTTAACAAAAAAATTAAATCAATTGATTTCAAATTTAAAAATAAAAAATGAGGAATTGTATTATTCTATTAATTCTAACTATTTCATGCAACTTTAACATAGTTGCACAAAATGATTCTGCAGAACAAAAAACTCCATTTGAGGGAATGGAAATAAATTGGATTAATGGCCAAAACAGACAACAGGAATTTCTATTAACACTAAAAAAAGGATCAGAAATTGTAATAACTGGATTTGCATATTTGGATTCGTATTACAATTTCAATTTTGCAAAACCGATAGACAATACCCAAACAATTTCGGCAACAATTGGAAGGCATAACGAAGTTACATTAAATCTTGCAAGCATAGGTTTTGAAACGTCTTACAATAATATTTTAGCCAGGGTTTTTGTTCAATACGGGCAAATGTTAGCAATTGTTCAGGATCAGGATGCATCGGTTTTTCGTGGTAGAAATACAGGAATAAATAATTTAAAATTCATACGCGAAGCAGCAGCTGGATATCATTTTAATAAATGGAAAGGTATCAATGTAGAAATGGGAATATTTTCCAGTTTTATTGGATTGGAAAGTTACTTAACACAAGAAAACTGGAATTATCAACGAAGCATGGTTTCTGATTTCACTCCATTTTATTTTACGGGTGCGCGAGTTCAACTATTTCCAACAACAAAATTAAAAACTGAGCTTTGGATTCTTAATGGTTGGCAATCCTATAATAGTTTTAGCAATTCTCCCGGTTTAGGCAGTTCTACTTTGTGGAGACCTAATGAAAACCTTCAATTAGTAGCTAATTTTTATACTGGAAAAGACACAAATAATCCCGACACATTAGGAAATCAATCTCAAAGAATTAGGTTTCATCACGATAATTGTATTGTGGCTAGGTATTATAAAAAACCTAAATCTACTGCCATTTCGCAGGCGGCTTTTTGTATCAATTCTCATTATGGTTTTCAATCAAACAACGAAGCGAAAGACGAAGTGAAATCTTCCGAAAATTTTATGTTTGGCGCTGCTGTTTCAAACCGAATTTGGTTTAATAAAAACAAACTTGCATTGACATTACGTGGTGATTATTTAACTAATCAATCGGTTGAAAACGGAAATAATAAATCACCGTACATGGCATTTTTACCTGCTGAACCAGGAAATAAAACAAACAATTATGACGTAGCAATTGCTAACAATGAAAAGTTAAAATTGTTTCAGTTTACAAGTACATTTGATGTGATGCCTAACGATAATTTAACTTTCAGATTTGAATATTGTTACCGCAGTTCAAGCATTCCATATTTTTTAGGGTCAGGTGGAACCACATCGCCAAGTGCTTGGATAAATGGACCTTCAACAATAAATCCTTGGTCTGCCGATTTGAAAAAAGATGAGAACAGAATTACGATTTCTGTAAATTTTAGGATGTAATTCTGAAAGAGTTTTAAGTGATTTTTATTTTAGAATAGTCCGAGCTATCACTATTTTTTGAATTTCGCTAGTCACTTTGCCAATTGTACAAAGTTTTGAATCGCGATAAAATTTTTCAAGTTAAATTAATTTCCCCCTTTTTCTTACTTTTGAATAAGTTAAAATGGAAAACGAAGAAGAAAAAAATAAAGTAAATGAAGACGCGTTTCTATATAAAAGGGAAATCCGTTTTTTTAACTCGTTTGAAGAGCAGGCAGAATATGAATTATTTGAAATGGCGAAGCTTACACCAATAGAACGGCTTATGCAGATGCGGAAATTTATTAACATAGCCTATGCAATGCACGGGTACAATCCTTCCAAATTGCCGTCAAAACATAAGATAAAAATAATAACATGAATGTTTTCGATTCTTACACTCACGAATTGCTTTTAACCCTTAATAAAGAACAAGTCGAGTATCTTGTTGTTGGCGGATATGCAGTAAATTATCATGGATACAGACGTACCACCGGAGATATTGACCTTTGGATAAAACCTGAGAATGGCGAAAATAAGGAAAGGATTTTAAGGAGTTTACATCGTTTAAAAGTTTCGGAAAGTAAATTGAAACAATTAAAAGCATTAGATTTCACAAAGCATGTTGTTTTTATTGATGGTGAAGAGCCATTTAAAATTGATTTTATGACACAGGTTTCGGGCGTTAATTTTGATGATGCATGGAAACAAAAAATTATAGCCAATATTGATGATTTAAATATTCCCTTTTTACATTTATCCGATTTAATTGTTTCGAAAATAACAACTGGACGTAATAAAGATAAAATAGATATTGAAGAACTTCAAAAGATACAAATGCGCAAAAAATAATTTGCCGCAATCGTTTAAAGTCTTAGTTCTAAATTAAATTCTTATAGGTGCCTAACATAGCAAAGGTATTTGACAAATTTATTTTAGAATCTCTCTCGATATTACTATTTTTTGTATTTCGCTAGTTCCTTCACCAATGGTACAAAGTTTTGAATCGCGATAATATTTTTCGACCGGAAAATCTTTTGTGTAACCATATCCACCAAAAATTTGAACTGCTTCGGTGCTTGCCCACACACACACTTCGCTTGCATAATATTTTGCCATTGCACTTTCTTTAGTCATTGGCAATCCGCGCATTTTCAAATCTATTGCCTGCATAGTTAGTAATTCTGCTGCCTCAATTCGCATCGCCATATCTGCCAGTTTAAAAGCAATTGCCTGGAAATTTGAAATTGGCTGTCCAAATTGTTGTCTTTCTTTTGAGTATTTTAACGAAGCTTGATATGCGCCTTTTGCAATTCCTAAAGCCAATGAAGCAATTGAAATTCTTCCGCCATCCAACACTTTCATTGATTGCTTAAATCCTTCTCCAATATTTCCCAAAATATTTTCGTTTGGAATTCGGCAATCTTCAAAAATCATTTCTGCAGTCTCGCTTGCGCGCATTCCTAATTTATTTTCTTTTTTGCCTCCGCTAAAACCTTTTATTCCTCTTTCAATTACAAACGCAGTTATACCATTTGAATCTAAAGGCTCACCCGTTCTTGCCAAAACAACGGCTACATCGCTACTTATTCCGTGAGTTATCCAGTTTTTTGTGCCGTTTAATATCCAATCGTTTCCATCTTTTTTTGCAACACATTGCATTCGCATTGCATCGCTTCCTGTATTGGCTTCGGTCAATCCCCATGCTCCAATCCATTCGCCTGTTGCAAGTTTGGGCAACCATTTTTTCTTTTGCTCTTCGTTGCCAAATTGCAAAATATGTCCCGAACAAAGTGAGTTATGTGCAGCCATGCTAAGCCCAATTGAGCCGCAAACTTTTGACAACTCTTGAATTGCTGTCGAGTATTCAAAATAACCAAAACCAGCGCCACCGTATTCTTCAGGAATTAAAACGCCTAATAATCCAAGTTTGCCCATTTCACTAAACATTTCGCGTGGAAAATGTTGTGATTCGTCCCATTCCATTACAAAAGGTCTTATATTTTTTTCTGAAAAATCGCGCACCGTTTGCGCTACAATTTTTTGATTTTCTGTCAACTCAAAACTCAGCATTTCTTAGTATTAAAAGTGGCGCAAGTATAGTCTTTTGCAAGTGAAATTTATTCAACAAAACCATACAATATTATTTTATTGAAGATTGAATCGCTAATAATTTTGATTTTTTTTAAATCGTCAATGTGTTCAAAAATACCATGCTGAGTGCGATAGTTGACGATTGCATTTGAAATGTTGTATTTGAAATATGGATGTTTTTTTAATTCTTCAAACGATACATTGTTTAAGTTAAAATGATTTGCTTTTTCGGCATCTACATTTATTTTTTCTTCCAAATCGTACAAAATATCTTCGTCAAAACCCCAAATTTCATTTAGCTGATTTAAACTTATAAATCCGCCAAGTTTCTCTCGGTATTCTAAAATTCGATGTGCTAATGCTGGACCTATTCGGTATAATTTAACTAGTTCTATGGAGTCGGCTGAGTTTAATTCCAGAGTAGTTTTAGTTGATTTCTTATATTTGTTAGTTTCATCAAAAGTCGAATTTGAATTTCGTTTTATGACTTCATTTTTAATTCGTATAAATGGAATTAACGTATTCAATAAAGTCGTTTGAATGCCATATATTTTTGTTAAATCCTTTGAGGTTTTAAATCGTCCACTTTTGTTCAGATAATTTTTAATAGTCGAGATATTTTTTTCAGTAAATCCTAATGCTGCTAACTCTTTTTCGTTTGCAGTATTTGGATCGAAATAAAATAAAGCAGTTGGATTTTTACGACTAGAGATTGAATCGTTTGAAGTAAAAAAATCTGGATTTGATTTTTCAATACTTGCAATTTTAATATCGATAGGTTTTGAAGGAAAAAGCAAAGGATAAACTTTTGGAATTGCGATTAACACAACTAACAACGCAAACAATGCAATAATTCCACTGCGTTCTGATTTTGAGAAATAGAAATATTTTTTCAAGAAAATTTCAAATTTCTTCATCTTTTCTTTTGCTTCGAGGCGGGTTTATTTTTTTATTTTTTACGATGAAGAAATAAAGCAATAAACAAACGAAAATTCCACCACCTAATTCAGATAAATACCAAAGCCAATAATTTACTTCTACTTGCATGTTTTTATTATAAATTTTTATTTTAATGATTTCAGTTGATCATCAACTATCTTTAGACCTGCTTCAAAACTACGAGGTTCATATCCTAATTCATTCCTTGCTTTATCTAAGATAAAACCTGTAATAGGAGGCCGTTTTGCAGGTTGATTAATTCCTTCGCTTGATGAAATATGGATCAGTGATTTATCTAGTTTCCAAAACTCAGCAACTCGATAAACCAAATCAAAAATACTCATAAAATTTTTTCCGCTTATATTAAAAATACCATTAGATTTTTTTTGTGCAGCTAACAAACACCCCAAAGCAAGATCTTCGGCCAAAGTTGGTGTACGAAATTGATCGCTTACAACATGTATATTTTTTCCTTGTTCTAGATTGTTTTTTGCCCATAGTACAATGTTGCTTCGGCTCATATCACTAACAACACCATAAACCAAAACTGTTCGTAAAATTGTCCAACTATTACATTTGTTTATTACAGCTTCTTCTCCTTTTAGTTTCGATAATCCATAATAACTGATTGGATTTGGAATCTCATTTTCCAAAACCGGACCATGTGTTCCGTCAAAAATAAAATCAGTTGAAATATGAATTAGGTGAATCTTGAAATTGTTACATTCTTCAACCAAAAAGTTTACCGCTTCAATATTTAATTTATCGCATCCTTCACGATCGCTTTCGCAGGCATCTACATTGGTCATGGCTGCTGTATTTATTACAACTTCGGGTTTGTGTTTTGCTAAAACATTTTTTATTTCCTCGTGATTACTAATATCAAGCGATTCGTAAACATATTTGTTTTTTTCTGGGTAACGATCTTCGCCACGAGCTGTAGCAATAAGCTCCACATCGATTTGTTGTCTACATAAATCTGTTAGTTTTTGACCTAGCAATCCATTGCTTCCCGTTACCAGAATTTTCATGTCCCAAAAATAGATTTAGGATTTGGTATAGACAAGAACTTGATTTTATTTTTAGTGATTAACAAATCAATTGTTTGATTTAATTTAAATTATTAATAATCAATGGTTAAACAATCAAAACACGTAGTATAAATGCTTTGAATCATCAAAAAATATCTGCCACTCTGTCATTAAAAGGATTTATATTTGTCGTCCAAAAATTTAAAATATCTTGAGTGAAGTAGTTGCAGATATTAAACCTGAAAAGGCCATTCGTAAATTGTACATTGAAACTTACGGATGCGCTATGAACTTTGCCGATAGCGAGGTGGTTGCATCCATTATGGCTGATAAGGGATTTAAAACTACCAACGAAATTTCAGAAGCAGATGTAATTTTTGTAAATACTTGTTCTATTCGCGACAATGCCGAATCAAGAGTTTGGGGGCGATTACGAGAAATTAAATTTCAGAAAAAAAGAAATCCAGGAATAATCATTGGAGTTTTGGGATGTATGGCCGAAAGGTTGAAATCGCAATTATTAGAAAAGGAACAAGTAGTTGATATAGTTGTTGGTCCAGATGCTTATCGAGATATTCCTCAATTGATTGCTCAGGTTGAAGAGGGACAAAAAGCGGTGAATGTACTTTTGTCAAGAGAAGAAACATATGCAGAAATAACTCCAGTAAGATTAAGTAGCAATGGCGTAACAGCATTTATTACAATAACTCGAGGTTGCGATAATATGTGTAGTTTTTGTGTTGTGCCTTTTACACGAGGTCGTGAAAGGAGTCGATCATCTGAGTCGATCGTTGCTGAAGCGCAAAATTTATACGACAACGGATACAAAGAAGTAACCTTACTTGGTCAGAATGTAGATTCGTACGAAGAAGAAAATGAAGCGGGAGAAACGGTTTGTACATTTGCGCAATTGCTTGAAAAAGTAGCGCAAATTGCAGCTGATTTGCGAGTTCGTTTTTCGTCATCTCACCCAAAAGATATAACAGATGATGTTTTGTACACAATAAAAAAGCACAATAATATTTGCAATCATATTCATTATCCTTTACAAAGTGGAAACAGCCGTATTTTAAATTTGATGAATCGAACGTATGATCGAGAATGGTTTAAAAATCGTTTGGATAAAATTCGTTCAGTCATTCCTGATTGTGGAATATCTAGCGATGTAATTGCAGGTTTTTGTTCTGAAACCGAAAATGAACATGCAGAAACATTAAGTATGTTTGAGTATGCGCAATTTGATTTTGCGTACATGTATCAATACAGCGAAAGGCCTGGAACTCTGGCTGCAAATCGCTATAAAGACGATGTGACTCCAGAAATAAAACACCGAAGATTAAATGAAATTATTGTCTTGCAACAATCCATTAGTTTGAAGAAAAACAAAAATGAAATTGGCAATGTTCATACTGTTCTTATTGAAGGATTATCTAAAAAATCCGAGAATGATTTTAGAGGCAGAAACAATCAAAACAGGGTGGTTATTTTTCCAAAAGAAAATTATACAAAAGGACAATTTGTGAAAGTAATAATTGAACAAAGTACCGCTACAAGTTTGATTGGAAAAGCAATTGAACTTGTTCAATTCTAATAAATTTAGATAATATGTTTTATTTAATAGGATTAATATTTTGTATTCCGCTGCTCTTTATTTTAATAAAAGGGTTTAATACTATTTTTAAACCAGATGTTCATCCATTGAACTTGCATTTCTATACAATTTCTGACGAAGCGTTTTTTGAAAAATGGGATTCGTTTCTTTATAAATTCAATTTGTATTACCGCAATTTGAACGAAGAAGGAAGAATAAAATTTAATAAAAGATTAAAAGAATTAGCATCAACTATTTTGGTTGTCGGAAAAGAAAATCTACAAATTACAGATGAAATAAAAATTATTTTACTTTCCTATATCGTTCAATTGACCTATGGTTTAAAGAATTTTAAACTTCAAGGATTTGAACATATTTATCTTTATCCCAATGAATTTTTTTCAAAGAAAAGTGAAGAAAGTTTAAAAGGTGCAACCTACACTTCAAAAATAATTGCTTTGTCGTGGAGGCATTTTGCCGAAGAACATTTGCAAGCCCGCGATGGAAATAATGTTGGACTTCATCAATTGGCTCTTGCATTAAGCAGAACGGTTTCAAACGGTAGAAATTACGATTTGAGTTTTGGTAGTTATTTGGATAAATGGTTTGAAATTGCATCGGCAGAAACAAAACAAAAACCAACAATTGCGAATGATTTTTTTGCTGATTTAAATATAGAAGATCGCAAACAATTTTTTGCTAAAAGTGTAGAATGTTTTTTTGAAATTCCTGAGCAACTACGATTAAAACTCCCAAATACGTATGCTCATTTATCCTTGTTGTTAAATCAGGATTTGTTAAATATTTCAGACAACTATAGCTATAAGAAAGACCGATTTAACAACCTACATTTAGTATCGCATTTGCCACAAAAAATTAAAAAATCATTTAAGTATAGAGATTGGCATTGGTCGTATAGTATCGTGTTTTTTGGATTGCTTTTAAGTCCAATATTTTTTTACTTTTTATTGCACAATGTTGCCATTAATTTACAACAATTGTTGTATGCAATAATCATTGGAGGAATTGTTGCATCTGCGTTGTTTTACAACTTGTTTAAAGAAATGGAACTTTTTACTTCGTATAAATTATTTTTAGTGTATTGTATGCTTGCCTTAGCGCCTGTTTTTTTATTTATTTCGCTTTCGTTAAACTTATTTATAAATTATCCAGAAAAGAAAATTTCAATACATCAAATCGAATCTGTAAATAGAAATTATTATTACGATAGCAGAGGAAATGCAGTTGCTTTAAAATCGATTACATTTTATTTTGGCGATCAGTTTTTGAATGATTTTCCATTTCTCAGAACTTTCGAATCCGATGAAATTCCTTCAGGAATAATCAGTCATCATACACAAGTGCTTTATGAAATCACAACTGGATTATTTGGAATTCCAGTTATTAAAAACAAAAAAATTATCACAGAAGAATGAACATACAAGAAATTAAACAACGCTACGAAATCATTGGCAATTCGCCATTGTTAAATTATGCTTTGGAAACAGCAGTGAAGGTTTCGCCAACAGATATTACAGTTTTAATTAACGGTGAAAGTGGTGTTGGAAAAGAAGCATTTTCAAAAATCATTCATTCGCTTAGCGCACGAAAACACGGACCATTTATAGCCGTAAACTGCGGTGCAATTCCAGAAGGAACAATAGATTCCGAATTGTTCGGTCACGAAAAAGGATCTTTTACAGGAGCGGTTGATATGCGCAAAGGATATTTCGAAACCGTTAGCGGTGGAACAATTTTTTTGGATGAAGTAGGGGAGTTGCCATTGGAAACTCAATCGCGATTGTTAAGAATTTTAGAGAGTGGAGAATTTATTAAAGTTGGTTCCAGCAAAGTGCAAAAAACAGATGTGCGAATAATTGCAGCAACTAATCGCAATTTGTTAGACTATTCAGCAAGTGGAAAATTTAGAGAAGATTTATACTACAGACTTTCAACGGTGCCAATTAAAGTGCCATCGTTGCGCGATAGAAAGGAAGATGTTTATTTATTATTTAGAAAATTTAGTGCTGATTTCTCAGAAAAATATAAATCAAAACAGGTTGTACTAAACGATGAAGCACAAAATATTTTAACCAATTATCGTTGGCCTGGAAACATTCGTCAATTGAAAAACATAGCCGAACAACTTTCGGTTTTAGACGAAGATAAAAATGTAAATGCTTACGAATTGACACAAGTATTGCCAGCCGAAAGTACTAATTTGCCGGCATTGTTAGGAAATGTTTCGCATGAAAAACACTTGAGTGAACGAGATATTTTTTACAAAGTTTTGCTTGATTTGCGAAAAGATTTAAACGACTTAAAAGGAATTGTTTTTGATATGATGCAAGCTGGAAATTTTCATTCGGCTGATTACTTAAATTTAAAACAAGAACAAATTAACAGAACATTTTCGGATAAAAATTTTTCGCAAAATTCTCCAAATGTAATGATGCCAAACATTACACAAATGCAAGCTCCGGCAATTATTGAAATTCCGGTTTTGCAAGCCGAACCCGAAATTTTATCTCTTGAACAAAGGGAAAAGGAGCTGATCAAAAAAGCATTAGTAAAATACAATGGAAAAAGAAAAAAAGCTGCTAATGAATTAGGAATCTCTGAAAGAACATTGTACAGAAAAATTAAGCAATACGATTTAGAAGATTAGCAATTTCATTGAATTGCTTTTATTAATTCTTTCATCAAAATCGTCATTTTAGGTTCAGCAATTTGTGCCGCTGCAATAACTTTTTCTAATGTAGTTGGTTCTAAAATTTCAGGAAATCCTAAATCGGTAATTACAGTAATTCCAAATACTTTCATATTGGCATGTCGTGCAACAATTACTTCTGGCACAGTACTCATTCCAACTGCATCTGCGCCCATCAGATGCAACATTTTATACTCAGCTTTTGTTTCCAAAGTGGGTCCTTGTACAGCTACATAAGTTCCTTCGTGAAGTAAAATATTGTTTTCAATTGCAATTTTTTTAGCAAGTTCAATTAAATTTTTATTGTAAGGTGTGCTCATGTCCGGAAATCGAGGGCCTAATTCTTCGTAATTTTTTCCTCGCAATGGATGTTCTGGTAATAGGTTGATATGGTCATTAATTATCATCAAATCGCTGACATTAAAATTTCTATTTAACCCACCTGATGCATTGCTAATAAACAAAGTATTTATTCCAAGTTGCTTCATCACTCTAATAGGAAAAGTAATTTGTTGCATGCTGTATCCTTCGTAATAATGAAACCTTCCTTGCATTACAACAACTTGTTTCCCGCTTAATTTTCCGAACAATAATTTGCCTTTGTGGCTTTCAACGGTTGATACCTGGAAATGTGGAATGTCGATATAGTTTAATTCGCATTCAATTTCAATTTCATCAGCAAGCGAACTTAAACCTGTGCCAAGTATTATTCCAATAGTTGGCTTGAAAGAATGTTTGGATAAAATAAAATCAGTTGCTTCGTTTATTTGCTTCAACATAATCAAATATCATTGTATTAAATTCATTTTTACTCGAATCAAAAAAATCAATTTCTAAAGGAAGATAAAACAGGTTTTTGTTTTTAAAAATCGTTTTAAATTCATCACCTTCTAAGCGCATCGCGTCTTTTTCGGTGGTAATAATTAATTTTTTATCTGACGCCTCTTCATCGTAAAAACGCAAAATTCTTTCAGCGTCTTCAATTGTGTAATGATGATGATCAGCAAATTTTATATGTGTTATCGTATTTTTAAAATGCGAAGAAATATAATTCTCAAAACTTGTTGCATTGGCAATTCCTGAAAACAAAACGACAGTGTGATTTTTAAATTCATTTTGTGTTATTGTTTCGTCACCAAAAACAGATTTCAAATCCCCGAAATTTTGGAATGAAAAAAAGATTTTTTGGTTTTCAGTAGGATTAATTTCCGATTCGAGTTTTTTCATTTCCTCCGAATTTAAAACTTGCGGACATTTAGTTACAACAATTGCATGGGCTCGTTTATATGCAAATCTATATTCTCGTAATGTTCCGGCTGGAGCTAAGTAATCGCGAGTAAAAAGATTGTTGTAATCCGTAAGCAAAATGTTTAAACCTGCCGTAATTGCTCTGTGTTGAAAAGCATCGTCTAACAAAACAATATCAGTTTCTGGAGCGTCATATAATAAATTGGGGACGCCAATTACTCGTTGTTCACAAACTCCAACTTCTATTGTATCGGCAAATTTTCGTTTAATTTGTAATGGTTCATCGCCAATCATTTCCGCATCGCTTTGTTCATTTGCAAAAACATAACCTCGCGTCACTCTTTTATAACCACGACTGAGCATGGCAACTTTATGTTTTGAACTTAACAAACGAATTAAATACTCGATATGTGGCGTTTTACCAGTTCCGCCAAATGCTAAATTTCCAACATTAATTACAGGCAAATCGAATTTTACTGAGCCCAATAGTTTAAAATCATACAGCAGATTTCTAAGCAATAAAAGTATTGCATAAACCAAAACCAATGGCGCTAATATGATTCTAACAAGTATCAAACGGTTGGCAATGTAAGTAGATTTTTAAAAAGGATTTGTGAAATGGAATTTTGAAGTCTAAATATTTGTACAATTTTAATTGAAAACTATTGAACCATTTTATTTGCACAATAACTGCTTGCAAAGGCATCTGGTTTGGCTTTAAACACAAATCCCATACTTAAAATGTAACCCATCGCTTCGTGCAATGCTCCATGAGATTTGAACTGAGGATTGGTGTTGATATCGGCATGTATTTCCATATCTATATTGTAAGTATCTAACAAATCGCAAAGTTCGTATGCAATTGCAATTGACTTAGAAACTTCGTTCAACATTCTTTCTTTTAAAGTAAATTTTTGTTTTGATTTTTCGCTGCTGATAAACATAAAACCACCACGCTTTTCGCGTACAAAAACTATAACGGTTGCGAACTCTGTAACTGCTTGTGTTACCTGGCTGTCTGTGCCAATGCAAACTTTTAGCTTGTTGCCATTTTTAGTTTCATTGACAATTGTTTTTTCTACTTCATCCAGTATATTGTAATGAATTTCTTCGCCATTAAATCTTCGCCATTGCATAGCTTAATTTTTTTATAAAAATAAAACCTAAATTCAGAATAACAACATTATTTTATTCAATAATGATGTTTGATATAGTTATTGTAGAGTCAACATTTTTAATTTTTCAATTTATATGTTAAATATTTATATGATAGTTGAGTTGTATTTTGATCGTTAATTAGTTATCCTCGCAAGGTATTTCCTATTTTACTAATCAATTAAAAAACATCCAATAATTATGAAAAGATTTTTTGTTTTAGCAAGTGTTTTATTGTCGCTAAACTCTTTTTCGCAAAACACGTTTAAGGCAATTGTTAAAGAAAAAGACAGCGATAAAATATTAACCGGAGCTAGTTTACAATTTGAAGGAACAAATTTTGGAGGATTTGCAGACTCTAATGGTTCGATAGTAATTTTAAATATTCCTGATGGAAAATATATCCTCAATATTTCATTTTTAGGATACGCTAGTTTTATTGATTCAATCGAATTTCCATTAAAAGATAATGAAGCTAAAACTTATTTTTTAGAAAGCGAAGGCGATGAAATGGAAGCTGTAATAATCAGCACAACACGAAGCTCGAGAACGGTTAAGGATATTCCTACACGAGTTGAATTTATTGCTGGAGAAGAGTTAGATGAAAAAGCAAATATGAAGCCGGGCGATATACGAATGATGTTAAATGAAAGCACTGGAATTTTAGTTCAACAAACATCTGCAACTTCTGCCAATGCATCGATCAGAATTCAAGGTTTGGATGGCCGATACACTCAAATTTTAAAAGATGGTTTTCCGTTGTATTCTGGTTTTGCAGGTGGATTGAGTTTGCTTCAAACGCCTCCACTTGATTTAAAACAAGTCGAACTTATAAAAGGTTCGGCTTCTACATTGTATGGTGGCGGTGCAATTGCGGGATTAGTAAATTTGATTTCGAAAGAACCAACTGATAAAAAAGAATTGAAATTGCTCATCAATGGAACTTCGGCAATGGGTTTAGATTTGAATTCTTTTTTTGCAAAAAGATATGATAAAATGGGTATTACTTTATTGGCAACACGCAATAGCAACAAAGCGTATGACCCCGCAAATGTTGGATTTTCTGCAATTCCGAAATTTGAACGCTACACATTAAATCCTCGATTGTTTTATTATTTTAATGAAAACACGAAACTCAATTTCGGAATAAATTCAACATGGGAAGAAAGGCTTGGCGGTGACATGAAATACATTAATGGCGACAGAGATACTTCGAATAATTATTTCGAAAAAAACAATACAAAACGAATTGCAACTCAAATGTCATTCGAACATAAAATCAATGAAAACAAGTCGTTGAAATTAAAAAATAGCATCAGTTATTTCGAACGACAAATTGCCATTCCTGGATATTTATTTGATGGCATTCAATACAATACTTTTACAGAAATGAATTATGTGGTGAATACTAAAAAAGCCGAATGGATTGGTGGTTTAAATTTGTGGACCGAAGATTTTACTGAGAAAAAAGTTGACACTTTACCATTAAGAAATTACACTCAGAACACCTTTGGATTATTTTTTCAAAATATTTTCAAAGCGACAAGTAAACTAACCGTTGAAAGCGGATTGAGAGCCGATTATGTAAATGAGTACGGATTAATATTTTTGCCGCGAGTTTCATGTTTATTTGTAATAAATCAAAGCTTGAACTCGAGATTAGGAGGAGGATTTGGTTACAAATCGCCAACAATTTTTACCGAAGAAAGCGAGCGATTACAATTCAGAAAAGCGTTGCCAATTGATTCAAAAACAAACACACTTGAAAAAAGTTATGGCGCCAATTGGGATATAACTTACCGTTGCAGTTTTGCCGATGAAAAAATATCATTCAACTTGAATCATTTGTTTTTTTATACTCGACTAAATAATCCGTTAAAATTAATAGCATTGACAAATGAAATGTGGCAATTTCAAAATTTATCTGCTCATTTTGAAACCAAAGGAATGGAAACAAATATGAAATTTGGTTACCAAGATTATAAATTGTTTTTAGGATATACTTATACCGATATTAAAATAATTAGTGGAACATCAGAAGCAAGAAATCCACTAACACCAGAGCATCGCATAAATGCTGTGTTGATGTATGAAGTGGAAGAAAAATGGAAGTTGGGATTAGAAGCATATTATTTCAGCGAACAATATTTAAGCGATGGAACAACAGGAAAAGATTTTTGGATAATGGGATTTATGGCTGAAAGACTTTGGGAAAATTTTTCGTTGTATATCAACTTTGAGAATTTTTTGGATGCTCGCCAAACTAAATTTGGCACTATTTACACTGGAGCTAGAAACAATCCGAACTTTAAAGAAATATATGCGCCTTTGGATGGATTTGTTATAAATGGTGGACTTAAGATACGGCTTTAATTTTTTTTCAATTGCTATTTTACTGCGTTTGCATATTATTTGTAAATTCGCCTTTTTGTAAATTAAATGTCGAACTACGATTCAAAAATTCTAATTCAAAAACTTGACGAATTCATTCGCAAGTATTATAAAAATCAACTGATAAAAGGTGTTATTTATTTTACTGCTTTAGTACTTGTTGCATTTTTGACGACTGTAATTTTAGAATTCTTTGGAAGATACAATTCATTGGTTCGTGGAGTTTTGTTTTATACTTTTTTGACTTTTAGTGCATATTGTTTGTCAAAATATTTGCTAATTCCACTAGCACATCTTTATCGAATCGGAAAAATTATTTCGTATCGTCAAGCTTCACAAATTGTAGGGAATCATTTCACAGAAATAAAAGATGTTTTACTCAATACATTACAATTAAATGAGGAATCAAAGCTGCATAAGTCAAATTTATTGGAAGCGGCAATTGAGCAGAAAACTAGTAAGCTGAAACCTATTTCTTTTAATGCAGCTATTGATTTGAGAAACAATTTGAAGTATCTGCGTTATGCTGTTTTGCCTGTATTGGTGTATGTTTTAATTTTAATTGTCTCGCCAAGTATGATTAGTGATAGCGGAGAAAGAATTATAAAATACAATCAAACATTTGCGGTAAATGCTCCTTTTAATTTTGAACTTAAAAATAAAATTCTTGAAGTTGATCAATTCAACGATTTTGAATTGAAAGTAAAATTATTTGGCAATGAAATTCCTGCCGATATTTTTTTAATGATAGATGGCAATGCATACAAAATGAAGAAAAATGACCTCTTGAATTTTTCATACACATTCAAAAATATTCAACACAATACTAAGTTCCAATTTTTTGCAGATGAATTTTATAGCAAGGATTATTTGATTGAAGTTTTACCCAAACCATTGATGTTAAATTATCAAATTGTTTGTGATTATCCTGAATATACAGGCAAAAAAGATGAAGTGCTAACTAGTCCAGGAGATGTTGTTGTACCTGCAGGAACAGCAATGAAATGGAAGTTTCTAACAAAACAAACCGAGCAGGTGATTTTGGGTTTTGGAAATAAAATAGTGCAAGCCGAAAAAATTGACGATGCGAAATTTATCTTTTCTAAAAAAGTTTTTGAAAGCGAAAATTATTACATAAAAAATGTAAACACAAAAGTTAAAAATAGCGATTCGATGCAATTTGTAATTTCTGTCATCGAAGACGCATATCCTGTTTTGACGGTGGATGAAAAATCGGATTCAATAAGCAAAAAACAGTTTTATTTTATTGGCGATGCAAGCGATGATTATGGATTAACCAAACTTAATTTTAATTATAGATTTATTAAATCAGCAGATAAAATTAAGACAGAAAAAGGAGTTCAACAAAAACAAATTTTGTTTGAAAAGCGCCAAAATCCGCAACGCTTTTATCACTACTTTAATTTGCATGAAATTAATTTACAAGAAGGAGATGAAATTGAATATTATTTTGAGTTGTGGGACAACGATGGCGTTCGTGGAGCTAAATCTATTCGATCTAAAACTTCGTTGTACAAAGCTCCAAGCATTAATGAACTAAAAGATGAAACCAATAAGAATAGTGAAATATATAAAAAAAATCTAAAAGAAACACTAAATGAAGCAAAGGAATTACAAAAGGAATTGAAGGATCTTCAGCGAAAAATAAAGGAAAAAAATTCATTGACTTGGGAAGAGAAAAGAAAAGCAGAACAACTACTTCAGCGCGAAAAAGATTTAAATAAAAAGATGGATGAATTGCAAAAAGAGTTGAAGCTAAACAATCAAAAAGAGCAAGATTATAAGCAGCAAGAGGAAAGAATAGTTGAAAAACAAGCACAGTTAGAGAAAATGTACAAGGAAATAATGAATGATGAGATGAAGGAGTTGCTTAAGAAAATGGAAGACATGCTGAAGTTGCAAAACAAAGATTTATTGAAAAATGAAATGGAAAAACTGCAGCTTGAAAACAAAGATGTGGAGAAGGAATTGGATAGAATGTTGGAAATGTACAAGCAATTGGAACTTGAAAAAAAGCTTGAAGACGTTAAAAACAATTTAGATAAATTATCAGAAAAACAAGAACAATTAGAAAAGAAAAATGATGACAACACTGCGAAAGAAACTGATTTGAAAACAGAGCAGGATAAGTTGAATAAAGAATTTGATGACATTAAAAAGGAGTTGAATGAAATAGAAAAACTGAATGAAAAATTAGAAGAAAAACAGGAATTGTCGGATACCAAAACGGATGAAAAGGAAATAGAGCAAGAGATGGAAAACAGCAGCAATGAACTTAGCAAAGGCAACAAGAAAAAAGCAAAACAGTCGCAAAAGAAAGCTGCAGAAAAAATGCAGCAGCTAAGCGAAAAAATGAAACAAAAAAGTTTGGAACAAGAGAAAGAGGAGCAAGAAGAAGATGTAAATGCTTTGCGAGAAATACTGGAAAATTTAGTTGAATTAAGTAAAGAGCAAGAAAATTTGATGCAGCGTTTTGGTGAGGTTAATAGCTATAGTCCGCAATTTGTTCAAATGGCACAAGAGCAAAAAAACCTAAAAGACAATGCAAAAATAATTGAAGATAGTTTGACAGCATTGAGCAAGCGTGTTGCAGAAATTAGATCATTTATAAACAAAGAAATGACGGCAATGATTAATCACATGGATAAATCCAACAAAGGTTTTTCAGAGAGGAATATGCATCATACCAGAGTGGAACAACAAAGTGCAATGACCAATATGAACAACCTAGCATTGATGTTGAGTGAAGCATTGAAAAAAATGCAACAGGATATGCAAAGTCAACAAAATTCGGACAAATCAGGAGATGGAAAAAGTAAAAAAACTGGAAAAGGAAAGGGTGGAAAAAGCGGCAAGATGAGCATGAGCAAATTGAAAAAAATGCAAGAGGAAATGAATAAACAATTGCGCGAAGGGATGAATAAACAAGAAGGAAAAGGACAAAAACAAGGTGAGAAAGGAATGGGAAGCGAATCGTTTGCACGAATGGCATCGCAACAAATGGCAATAAGACAAGCCATGCAAAAAATGTTGAGTGAGATGGGAGCAAAAGAAAAAGAAGGATTAGGTGGAAACAAACAACTTGGCGATTTGCAAAAACAAATGGAACAATCGGAAAAAGAATTATTCAATAAAAAACTTACAACGGAAACATTGATGCGGCAACAACAAATTTTGACTCGTTTATTGGAAAGTGAAAAAGCCGAAAAAAAGCAGGAACAAGATACAAAACGCGAAGCAGAACAAGCGCAAGAAAAAGAACGAATTGCGCCACCGCCAAATTTTGATAAATACCTGCAACAAAAAAATAAAGAAACAGAATTGTTAAGAACCGTACCTGCAGAAATGAAACCATATTTCAAACAAAAAGCAAACGAATATTTAAAAGGAATTCAATAATTCTAATCAATGCCTAAACCAAAAATCAATAAAACTGAGTACACTTTTTTTGATGACGTGTACGATGTTGTGCGGTTAATTCCTAATGGCAGAGTTACAAGTTATGGTGCCATTGCAAAATATTTGGGAAGTGCCCAAAGCAGTCGATTGGTTGGATATGCAATGAATGCGTCTGGTAAGGAAATGCCAGAGGTGCCAGCGCACCGAGTTGTTAATAGAAACGGTTTGTTAACGGGCAAACATTTTTTTAATAACGAAAATGAAATGCAAAGATTATTGGAATTGGAAGGTGTGAAAGTGAAAGAGGACAAAATTGCAGATTTCAAATTGCATTTTTGGGATCCAATTTTAGAACTTGATTTGTAAATAGACCACAGTATTTTTAAATTTAAGGTAAAGTTTTTAGCTAATTTGTGAGCAATAAATGAAAATAATTTTTAACTGTCTTTTTTTAATTAGCATAAATTTATTATGTAATAATTTAGCTTTTTCTCAAGGCGAAGAGGATAGTTTGCAATTGTTGTTGCCATTCTCAAAAGACGAACAAAGGGTTGATATTTTAAATGCACTTTCTTTTTCGCAGAATGAAAACGACAGCTCAAAAAAAATTGATTATGCAAAACAGGCATTATCCATTTCAAATAAGCTCAATTATACTAAAGGATTAGCACAAGCGCACATTGCATTTGGAATAGTTGAAAATAACCGACAGCGATATAATTTAGCAAGAACAGAATTGTTGCACGGTTTGTTTTTGGCTTTAAAATCAACTGATTTGGCCACAATTGGAATAGCTTACGAACATTTAGGAAACCTTTATTTTTCTACAACTGATTACACAAAATCATTGCGCTATTATTCAGGTGCATTAAAAATTGCAGACCAAAGATTTGATATAAAAAATAGTGCTAATGTAACTTTTGAGATAGGTGCACTTTATTTTGAATTGCAAGATTTGAATAAGGCAACAAGCTATTTTTTGCGTTCGTATAAATTATTCAAAAAATTAAAAAATGAATTAATTGCTGCAAGAATTGAAAACAAACTGGCAATTATTTATCAATCGAAAGGATACGATTTGAACGCGTTGCATCATTACATGCAATGTATAGAAGTATTTAAAAAGTTTGCAAGTTCAAGCGATATTTCATCGGTTCGAAATAATATTGCAACAATTTATTTAAAACGCGAACAGCCACAAAAAGCAGTAAAAATTCTTGCAGAAGCATATAAAATGGATGATGCTGTGAAAGATTATAAATCGGCAACAATTTCAGCAACAAATTTATCGTATGCATTTCTACAACTTCGAAAATTTGATTCTGCGATTTATTATGGTATTACGGCTTTTGAGATTGCAAAAAACAATAAATTTAAAAAGGAATATGCCTTTGCGGCATTTGCGTTAAATTCAGTTTGCAAACTAAAAGGAGACAATCAGAAGGCATTGTTTTATAAAAACGAATACGAGAAAATTAACAATGAATTGCTAGTAGAAAAAAAGTTGAATTTAGCAAAGCTTCAAGTAAAAGATGAAGCAGAAAAAAAAGCAGAGCCAATTGATTTATTGAAGAATGAAGATGCTAAATTGAACGAAATTAGTGGCAAACAAAATGCACCATTTATACAATCAAATGGCAGTTTGTATTCTGTAATTGGATTGCTAATTGTTGTTGTTATTTCGCTGTTGTTTTTTATTTTTATTTCAAATAAAAAACGAAAAAAACAGTTCAAGTCAGACTCAAATCAACTAGGTAGTATTAATAAATTGAATAGCGAAATTAGAACTCCGCTTAATTCGATTTTAGGTATGAGCAACTTGGCTTCACACAGTAAAAATATTCACGAGCTTCGCCAATATCTTTTAGGGATTAACCAATCGGGAGATGACTTGTTATTTGTTATAAATAATTTCAATTTGTATGTTCAAATTACAACAAAAAACGATAAATTAATTTCAACACAATTTGAATTTACAGAAAGCTTACGATTGCTTTTTAAATCCTTTGAAATGCAATGCAAACAGAAAGGAATTTTGTTCAATTCTGCACTTGCAAATGATATTCCGTTGATTGTAAATGGAGACAAAATAAAATTGCTGGCCATCATTCAAAACTTGTTAAACAATGCATTGAAATTTTCTGAAAAAGGAGAAGTTAAAGTAGATGTAAAAACCATACAAATATCAAAAACGAAAGTTCATAAAATTCAAATAAAAGTAAGTGATGAAGGAAAAGGAATTGATAAAAAAGTTGCAAATGAAAACAAGTTTGGAATAGGATTATTTATTGTAAAACATTTTGCCGAAAAGATGAATGGTGATTTTGAAATTAAAAATAATGAAACTGGATGTTCAGCTATTGTTAGTTTTGAGTTAAAAGCTATCACAGAAAATATTATTGATTCAATCGAAAAAAAATCAGCAGCAACTAATTCTTCATCCAAATCAATGTATCGGAAGCAAATTTTGTTGGTTGAAAGCAATCTATTAAATCAGAAAGTGTTGTTGCAGATTTTAAGAAATCACGGATATATTGTAACAACAGCCAACAATGGAAAAGAGGCTTTGAGTTGCCTTCGACAATACAATTTTGATGTTATACTTATGGAAATTCAAACACCCATTATGGATGGATTTGTTGCAACAAAACACATTAGAAACGATAAAGAATTTGAATGCGATAGCAATTTGCCGATTGTTGCCATGTCATCAAGTAACGACCCATTAGAAATGCAGCGATGTTTTGAATTTGGTTTCAACGAGTATCTTATTAAACCGATAAATAAAGAAGTGCTTTTGAAAAAATTAGATGCATTGTGCACTAATTATCAATCGTATTTATCAGAAACTAAAGGCAGATAAAAAAAATCAGTAATTTGTAAATCGTAATTTATCTGCTTATTTCTGCACCTTAAAAATAGTATCACAAAAAAATATGTCAGTTTTAGTCGATAAAAATTCAAAAGTAATTGTTCAAGGATTTACTGGCGGAGAAGGAACTTTTCATTCCCAGCAAATGATTGAATACGGAACCAATATTGTAGGTGGAGTAACGCCAGGAAAAGGCGGACAACTACATTTAGAACGGCCAGTATTTAATACCGTTGCAGATGCTGTAAAATCAACATCAGCAAATGTTTCAATCATATTTGTTCCGCCTGCATTTGCTGCAGATGCAATAATGGAAGCAGCCGATGCAGGAATCGAAGTTATCGTCTGCATTACAGAAGGCATTCCGGTTAAAGATATGATACCAGTTAAAGAATATATCAAATCAAAAAATTGCACTTTAATTGGACCAAACTGCCCCGGAGTTATTACCCCTGGCCAAGCAAAGGTTGGAATTATGCCAGGATTTGTTTTTAAACAAGGAAGAATAGGAATTGTTTCTAAATCAGGAACACTTACATACGAAGCGGCCGATCAGGTGGTGAAAGCTGGCTTAGGTATTTCTACCGCAATTGGAATTGGAGGAGATCCAATAATTGGAACACCTACAAAAGATGCTGTTGAGTTACTGATGAACGATACGGAAACCGATGCAATTGTTATGATTGGTGAGATTGGAGGAAGCTATGAAGCAGATGCTGCACGTTGGATAAAAGCAAATGGAAATAAGAAGCCAGTTGTTGGATTTATTGCTGGACAAACCGCTCCTGTTGGGCGAAGAATGGGACATGCTGGCGCAATAATTGGTGGAAAAGACGATACAGCTGCAGCCAAAAAACAAATTATGGCTGAGTGCGGAATATTTGTGGTGGAATCACCTGCTGATATTGGAGAAAAAATAAAAGAAGTATTGGAATAAAAATTCTATCTGAAGATTTTATATAGTTTTAATTAGGTTTGCAGTAATAACAATTTGAAAATAAATATGTCAGAAAATGTAATTAAGCATAGCTCAGAAAATCCATTCCAATCTATGATTTCTAGATTTGATAAAGCAGCTAAACTAATAGGATTGGATGAGAGCGATTACAATGTTTTAAAAGCCCCTCAAAAAACGGTGATTGTTAATATTCCAGTAACAATGGATGATGGAAAAGTTCGCGTGTTTGAAGGATTTCGTGTGGTGCACAATGCAAATCTTGGACCTTCAAAAGGTGGAATTCGTTATTCGATGGATGTTAATTTAGATGAAGTAAAAGCACTTGCAGCTTGGATGACATGGAAATGTGCAGTTGTCGGAATTCCATATGGAGGTGGAAAAGGTGGAATTAAGTGCGATCCACGCAGTATGAGCAAAGGCGAATTAGAAAGATTGACTCGATCATACACAGATTTAATGTTTAATGTTTTTGGTCCTGACAAAGACATTCCAGCCCCGGATATGGGAACCGGCCAACAAGAAATGGCTTGGATAATGGATGAATATTCTAAGTTGATTGGCTATTCAAGCCCAGCAGTGGTAACGGGAAAACCAATCGTTTTAGGAGGTTCTTTGGGTAGGGTTGAAGCAACAGGTAGAGGTGTCATGGTTTCAACGCGTTCTGCATTGGGAAAACTTGGAATTAGTCCTGTTGGATCAACTTGTGCAGTTCAGGGATTTGGAAACGTAGGATCAATCTCAGCAAAGCTTTTAGCCATGCAAGGATTGAAGGTGCTAGCTATTTCTGATATTTCGGGAGCGTATTATAATCCAAACGGATTAGATGCCGAAGAAGCAATTGCTTATAGAGACAGCAACAATGGAACTTTAGAGGGTTATAAAGGCGGAGAAAAAATTACGAATAACGAGTTGTTAGAATTAGATGTAACTGTTCTGGTTCCTGCTGCTATGGAAGATCAAATTACAGAAGAAAATGCTGAACGAATAAAAGCAAAATTGATAGTTGAAGGTGCAAACGGACCAACCAGCGCAAGTGCAGACGATATTCTGAATAAAAAAGGAATTATGATTGTACCTGATATTTTGGCAAATGCCGGAGGGGTTACAGTAAGTTATTTTGAGTGGGTACAAAATCGTTTGGGATATTTTTGGACTGAAGAAAGAGTTTATCGCAGAGCAGATAGAGTAATGAAAACTGCTTTTGAATCTGTGTATGCTGCTTCAAAAGAATACAATTGTAGTTTAAGAATTGCTGCTTATGCGGTAGCTATAAAAAAAGTAGCAGAAGTAGAAAAACTTAGAGGAAAATTTGGAGTATAAAATTTAAAAAACAAGAAATGATTCATCGCGAAGGCAAAGCCACCATACTAATTACTTTGATTGTATTATTTGCAATCAATTATTCTGTTAGTTTTTGTCAAATCGAGTGGATACAAAATATTTCAACTGCAGTTTCAATCTTATTTTTAATAATTATTTTGCAGTTTTTTCGCAATCCATCTGTTCATACAGAGCAAAACGAAAACCATATTATAAGTCCAGCCGATGGAAAAATTGTTGTAATTGAAGAAGTAGAAGAAACGGAATTTTTTAAAGATAAACGCATTCAAATTTCCGTTTTTATGTCGCCATTTAATGTGCATGTAAACCGCAATCCAATTTCAGGAATTGTAAAATATTTTAAATACCATCGCGGACTTTATTTAGTTGCGTGGCATCCAAAATCTTCGACAGAAAACGAACGCACAAGCTCTGTTATTGAATCAAAAAATGGAACTGCAATACTTTTCCGTCAAATAGCCGGAGCATTGGCAAAACGAATAGTTTCGTATTTGCACGAAGGGCAAAATGTACAACAAGGTGCCGAAATGGGATTTATTAAATTCGGTTCCAGAGTGGATGTTTTTTTGCCATTAAATTCCAAAATAAATGTTTCGCTTAATCAAAAAGTAAAAGGCGGAAAAACAGTTTTGGCAGAATTGAATTAATTAACTCATTCGCTATTCCCTAATATATTGTGAGTATTTATTTATCAAATGTTCAGGACGTTATACATTAATTATATTTTTTTACCAACCACTTAATACACATTGAAGTCATTACCAATATAAAACTAAATAACTTTGCTTTTCTTTCATACTTTTCCGGAATTCTAATAACGAATATATTAAGTAAAAATTAAGTATTAAAATGTTGTCGTACATTTACTAATTTACTATAATTGCTTCTTTAGTTATTTCAAAAAAACATTAAATTACCATGAAACAGAATAAACTAATTTCAAATTTTTTTTTCTTGTTTCTATTCGTAATTTCTTTTCAAACTATAAAAGCACAACGCTGGGGCGATTATACTCTTTACAGCGCGCTTAATAGTACCAGCACCTATTTATTAGATACAGCAGGAAATGTATTTAGAACTTACAATACAAATGGTGCGCCAACTGGAGCACAATGTTATTTAATGCCTGGTGGAATTTTGTATCGCGCAGCAACAACAAATAATTCATTCAATGGAAGTGGAACTACTGGAAGATTTCAAAGACTTAGTGCTAATGGAACTGTTAATTGGGATGTAACCTATTCGTCAAGCACCTATTGTGCACACAATGATTTTCATGTAATGCCAAATGGAAATGTTTTAATTATGGCTTATGAATTAAGATCGGCAAGTGAGGTAGTTGCAGCCGGAAGCTCAGTTAATCACGCAATGTGGATGGAGAGAATTATTGAAGTACAGCCAACTGGAGGAGGAGGAAATATCGTTTGGCAATGGAGTTCGTTTAATCATCTTTCACAAAATTACGATTCAACAAAAGCGAATTATTTACCTCTCATTTGGGCGAAACCTGAATTGTTAGATATTAATTTTAATAATAATGCAAATACATCTGATTGGTTACATTTTACAGGTATTGATTACAATGCTGAATTGGATCAAATAGTTGTTAGTTCTCAAAATATGAATGAATTTTATGTAATTGATCATAGCACAACAACGGCTGTAGCTGCAACACATTCGGGTGGTAATTCGGGAAAAGGAGGAGATATTCTTTACAGATGGGGAAATCCTGCAGCCTATTCAGCAGGCAATAACAGCAATCGAATTTTTAATGGAATAAACGATGCACATTGGGTTCCTAAAAATTGTCCAAGAGGAGGATATTTAGTAGGATTTAACAACAATACAACAGCAACTGCATCATCCATTGATATGGCAAATCCTCCTTATTTTGGATACAATTATTCATTGAGTGGAATAGCATATTCTCCTTCAACATATAGTTATCGTAGATTGTGTAATGGTAAAACAAATTCTTTAGGAATTTCACAACAATTACCCAACGGAAACACATTGATTACAATGTCTAATTTAGGCGTTATTTACGAAATAGATTCGAATGGCACCACTGTTTGGTCAAAAACCATAACGGGAGGAACAGGAGTTCCAAATGTTCCACAAGCATTACGTTATGCTGCATGTTATGTAAATGGTACTCCAACTATAACAGCAACAACAAACAAACCCTCGATTTGTGCAGGAACAATTGTTAGTTTAGGTGCAAATCCAGCTGGTGGTTCAAATTATACTTACGCATGGAAATCATCGCCAGCTGGTTTAATTTCAACCTCACAAAATCCAGTAGTGAATCCTACAGTTACTACAACATATACAGTAACTGTTACTAGTGGTTTATGTACGGCTTCTTCATCAGTAACAGTTACAGTCATACCTCAACCAGTAGTCAATGTGTTATCAAATCCAACAACTATTTGTTTAGGAACTTCCTCTCAATTATCAGCCACCATGTCGGGTACAGGAACCTATACCTATTCATGGGTTGCAACACCAGGGACCTTTACTTCAAACAATCAATATCCTATTGTTTCACCTTCAGTAAATACAACGTATTTGGTTACAGCAACAGGAACAACAAATGGTTGCACTGATACTGGAATTGCTTTGGTTAATGTTGGTGCAAATCCAGTTGTTACTATCAATAATAGCAATCCAACAATATGTGTTGGAAATTCTACTCGCTTAACGGCAACAGCAAGTGGAGGAGGAAATGTTTATACGTATTCATGGACTTCATTACCCGTTGGATTTACTTCAACTGCACCCAATCCGTTGGTAACACCAACTGGAACTACTATTTATACAGTCAAAGTTAAAAGCGCTTTATGTACTGATTCAACTTATCAAAGTATTACTGTTACTGTAAATACGTATCCAACTGTAGTTGGAAGTTCAGATTCAAATAATTTTTGTGCAGGTGGATCAACTCAATTACGTAGCATAGCAAGTGGAGGAGATTCAACTTATACTTATTCATGGACTTCAAATCCAACAGGATTTACATCAACACTTCAGAATCCAATTGTTACACCAACAACAAGCACAATATATATTATTCGAGTTACTAGTGGTGGATGCACATCAGCTCCATATAATGTTGCTGTTACGGTTAAAAGAATTCCTTCATTTAGTATTTCAACAACAACGCCTACTATTTGTTATGGTGCATCAGCTCAATTAAATATTACAATAGTTGGAGATACACCATTTGTTTATAATTGGTCGTCAAATCCATCTGGGTTTTCATCAAATTTAAAAAACCCAATAGTATCTCCTTTAGTAAATACAGTTTATTCGGTTTTAGTTACAAGTGGATTAAATTGTTCAGCTACATCAAGTATTACGATTAATATTAAACCGAGACCAACAGTAACTGCAAGTGCAACTTCAACTCTTATTTGTTCTGGTGGATTAGCAAGATTAAATGCTGAAGTAACTGGTGATGCACCTTATACATATTCTTGGACTTCCATACCAGCGGGATTCACTTCTACTATTTCCAATCCATTTGTAAACCCAATTGTAAATACAAGCTATAAAGTTGTTGTTACAAGCGGTGGATGTACAGATACAGCTTCAAATACAGTTTCTATTAATTTAATAAATTTGACGGTAAATGCTACAGCAAATAATACGAATATTTGTCCGGGAACGAGTACATCATTGAATGCTTCGCCAAGTGGTGGTTCAATTTACTCATACAATTGGAGATCTGTTCCACTAGGATTTAATTCTACTCAACAAAATCCAAATATCAATCCTGCAATTACAAGAACATATTTTGTTAGAGTAACAAGTGTAGGATGTAGCGATACTGCAACCTCATCTGTTACTGTAAATGTCAAATCATTGCCATCTGTTAGTGCATCAGCGAGTAGTAATTCTATTTGTAGTGGATCTTCCTCAACATTAAATGCAACAGTTATTGGCGATACGCCTTATACCTATTTATGGTATTCAATTCCAGCAGGATTTACATCTAGTATTCAAAATCCAACGGTTACTCCAACAGCAAACACTGTGTACAGAGTTATTGTAAGAAATGCGGGTTGCAACGATACAGCTGGAGCAAGTATAGCAATAACTGTTACTTCTGCACCAACTGTTACAGCCGTTGTTACTTCTAATATTATTTGTGCCGGATCATCAACACAATTAAATGCAATACCTAGTGGTGGTAATGGTGGATATTCTTATATTTGGTATTCAAGTCCAGGAGGCTTTACTTCTACACTTCAAAATCCGACTGTAAGTCCAATGCTTTCTTCTACTTATACGGTTATCGTAACAAGCAATAATTGTACTGGAACTTCAAATGTAAGTGTTACTGTAAATGCAATTCCATACGTTACAGCAGTATCCGAATTTAATCCGCTTTGTATTGGATCCTCAACACAATTGAATGCGTTATCGCCATTTCAAGATTCAAGCGCTTATAGCTACTTGTGGTCGTCTATTCCATCAGGATTTACATCGTCTTTAAAAAGTCCGATTGTTGCACCAAGTATTCCAACAACATACAATGTCATTGTAAATAATAATGGATGTGTGGCATCGTCTGGTGTTTATATTACCATTGCTCAATTACCTCCAACCCCAACTATTTCTCAAACTGGCAATATGCTTATATCAAGTGCAATTAATGGCAATCAATGGTATTTTGGAACTACATTAATTTCAAACGCAACTTCTCAAACCTATTCGCCAAGTATAAATGGAAAATATTCAGTTCAAGTTACTGATAACAATAAATGCAACTCTCCAATGTCAGCAGAACATCAATTTACCAGTGTTGGCGTCAACGATATTTTGAGTAATAATAATGTGAAAATTTATCCCAATCCTAGCAACGGAATTTTGAATATTGAAAGCGATGTTTTGAAAAACACTAACTTCAGTATTGTTGTTTTTGATGCAATGGGAAAATGTGTTTATACATTTAAAAATACATCAACAATAAATCTATCTGATTTAAGAGACGGCTTATATTCCGTTACCATTAAGTTAGAAAACGGAAGCACATACAATAAAAATATTTTGTTGTATAGATAATCTATACAACAAAATATTTTCTTAATAAATCTACTTGCAAATAGATAGGTTTAAGCAATATTATTTTTTAATGAAGCTTAAATCCAAACTCCTTTCATCATTTAAAACAAATCTGCTATCTTGCCGCCCTGTATGAGTGAAATTAAAATTACTTTACCGGATGGCTCTGTTCGTTTGTATGCACGGGGTTCGACATCCTTAGAAATTGCAAAATCAATTAGCGAAGGTTTAGCGAGAAATGTATTAGTTGCAAAAATTGGAAGTGAAGTACGCGATGCATCACAACCAATTAACGAAGATGCAAATTTAACTTTACTAACTTGGAACGATGGCGAAGGTAAATCGACATTGTGGCATTCGTCAGCGCATATCATGGCTGAAGCTTTAGAGTTTTATTTTCCTGGAGTAAAATTTTGGGTTGGCCCTCCAGTCGATAATGGTTTTTATTACGATGTAGATTTGGGTGGACAAAATTTAAGCACAGACGACTTTAAAAAAATTGAAGACAAAATGTTGGAACTTGCCCGCCAAAATAATTTGTTTCAACGCAAAGAAATTCCAAAACAAGAAGCCATTCAATATTTTACCGATAAAGGCGATGAGTATAAATTAGATCTACTTCAAAATTTAGAAGATGGAAATATTACCTTTTATACACAAGGAAATTTTACCGATTTGTGTCGTGGTCCACACATTCCAAATACAAGTTTTATCAAAGCTGTAAAACTAACAGCACTTGCTGGTGCTTATTGGAAAGGAGATGAGCGCAACAAACAACTTACACGAATTTATGGAATAGCCTTTCCAAAAAAATCGGAGTTGGACGAATATTTATTGATGCTTGAAGAAGCCAAAAAACGCGACCACCGTAAGCTCGGAAAGGAATTAGAAATATTTACTTTTGATGACGATGTTGGTCCAGGGTTGCCTTTGTGGTTGCCAAATGGCGCAGCAATTATTGAACGCTTGGAAGAGTTTGCAAAAAAAACAGAAGCCGAAGCTGGATACGTTAGAGTAAGAACTCCTCATATAGCCAAAGAAAGTATGTATCTGAAGAGTGGGCATTTGCCATACTATGCCGAAAGCATGTTTCCGCCCATGGAAATGGATGGCGATAAATACTATTTAAAGGCGATGAACTGCCCACATCATCACAAAATATTTGCTGCAACACCCAAAAGTTACCGCGATTTACCTTTGCGATATGCCGAATACGGAATGTGTTATCGATACGAACAAAGTGGCGAATTATTTGGCCTGATGCGTGTGAGAAGTTTGAGCATGAACGATGCACATATCTACTGCACCGAAGCACAATTTGAAGAAGAATTTAAAAATGTAAACGACCTATACTTAAAATATTTTAAAGTTTTTGGAATTGAAAAATACGTGATGCGTTTTAGCAAACACGATCCCAAAAAATTAGGACAGAAGTATATTGACTCGCCCGAACTTTGGATTAAAACTGAAGAGATGGTTCGCAAAGTGTTGCAAAATTTGAATCTAAATTATATTGAAGTAGAAGACGAAGCAGCGTTTTACGGACCAAAGATTGATATTCAAATTTGGAGCGCAATCGGAAAAGAGTTTACATTGGCTACAAATCAGGTTGATTTTGCTCAAGCAGAACGTTTCGACCTTACTTTTACCAATGAGAAAAATCAGAAAGAACGACCATTAATCATACATAGAGCACCTTTAAGCACACACGAAAGATTTATCGGTTTTCTGCTTGAGCATTACGCAGGCAACCTACCACTGTGGCTTTCACCTACTCAGTTTGCATTATTGCCCATCAGCGACAAGTATTTAGATTACAGTAAAAAAGTTTTAGAATTGCTGAATTTTTCAGATATTCGCGGCTCGTTTGACAATCGTAGTGAGAAAATTGGCAAGAAGATACGTGATGCAGAAATGAAGAAAGTGCCTTATATGCTGATAGTTGGAGAGCAAGAAGCGAATGAAGAATGCGTTTCGGTTCGAAAACACGGAGGCGAAGATTTAGGAAAAATGAAGTTAGACGACTTTGTAAGCTATTTTAAAGAACAAGCAAAAATAAAAATTTAATAAAAAACGATTGGCACTACCACCAAAAAAACCACCATTTAAAAAACCATCAGGAGGATTCGGAGGCGGAAGACCTTTTTTTCGCAAACCACCTTTAAAACCAGGAGAGGGGGAATTTAACATAAACCATCAGATTCGCGCAAGAGAGGTGAGATTGGTCGGTGAGGGAGTTGAACCCAAAGTATATACCATTGGTGATGCTTTGAGATTAGCTGAAGAAGCAGGAGTTGATTTGGTTGAAATATCGCCCAATGCTGATCCACCGGTTTGTAGGGTAGTTGATTATAAAAGATTTTTATACGAGCGTAAAAAGAAAGCAAAAGAAGCAAAAGCAAATCAGGTTAAGCAAGATATAAAAGAAATTCGTTTTGGACCAAATACTGACGAACATGATTTTGAATTTAAGTTGAAGCATGCCGAAAACTTTTTAAAAGAAGGACATAAAATTAAAGCCTTTGTTTTTTTTAGAGGTCGTTCAATTGTTTATGCTGAAAGAGGGGAAGTGCTTTTATTACAATTTGCTCAAAAGTTAGCAGATTGGGGAAAGGTAGATATGTTGCCAAAATTGGAAGGTAAAAAAATGAATTTAGTAATGAGCCCGAAAGGGAAAAATAAATAAGTAAAGAAAATGCCAAAAGTAAAAACAAACAGTTCAGCAAAGAAAAGATTTAAACTTACTCCTAGCGGAAAAATTAAACGCGGTAATGCCTACAAGAGTCACATTTTGACTAAAAAAACAACCAAGCAAAAACGCAATTTAACGGGAGTATCGTATATTAGTAAACCAGATTCTGGTTTAATAAAAAATTTGTTGGGTGTTGGAAAATAGTTGATTCAGTTCAACTCTAACCTTACTCAATAAAGTTTCGGTTTTAAAATTATAACCCGAACAAAAGCTCATCAAGTGTCAACCAACCGATTGGCCGCTTAGGTTCAAAAAAAAACAAAAACAAAAAAATGCCACGTTCAGTCAATTCAGTCGCATCGCGCAGGCGCAGAAAAAAACTCCTAAAACTTGCAAAAGGTTATTGGGGATCGCGAAACAATGTGCTTACAGTTGCTAAGCACGCCATCGACAAAGGTTTGGGATACGCATACCGCGATCGTAAAACCAAAAAACGCAATTTCCGTTCGCTATGGATTATTCGTATCAATGCAGGTGTGCGCGATTTTGGAATGAGCTATTCGCAGTTTATCGGATTAGCCAATAAAAAAGGTTTGGGATTAAATCGTAAAGTACTTGCCGACATGGCAATGAACGAACCCGATACCTTTAAATCCATTGTTGAGCAGGTAAAAGCTACAGCATAGATATTTCTATTTTGAACTAAAGAGTTTATTTTAAAAACCAAAAACCCGCTTCCAAATAGAAGCGGGTTTTTTTATTTTTGTAGTTTAATTTCCAATTCAAAAAATAATCATTTGTTTCAAATTTAATTCCTGTTTTTGCCACAAAGCTTTACCTGCAAACTTTGAAAAAATTGATAACTGCCAACGGAACAGCATGAAATAGCGTTTAACATTATTATACCCGTAAGGGGCGAAATAAAAATAAATATAATATATTATACCCGAGCGGTACATTATAATGATTTTCGATTATATTTGTACCCGTAAAGGTATAATACAAAATGAATAGTATTTCAGCATTTATCCGGTATCAGAGAAAAAAACTCGGAATAACTCAAGAGGAACTTGCAGCAAAAGCAGGTGTAGGTCTTCGCTTTGTTCGGGAGTTGGAACAAGGCAAGGCGACATTACAAATGGACAAAGTTGAACATGTGCTTCATTTGTTCGGATTTCAATTAACACCTAGCAGACAACGGATTGATCCATATACTATTTTTTGGAATTATTTGAATACGGGTGTAAAAATTAATCTCTCTAACAAGTCAATAAAATATGGAATTATAGTAGAAGAAATTATTGATCGAAATGAAAATAAAATTAGCGCATGGAAATTTGTTTCAAACAACAATGCAATCAAATACCAGCAAAAGCCCGATGATAAACTAACAGAAACAATTATACATGCTGATATAATTGCAATTGAAAATCAGTAATGCACTTTAATATGAAACAAGGATTCGTTTATAAAAAAAATAAAATGATCGGATTGGTTTGGGAAGACGAAAACGGCTACTCTTTCCAATACAATGAAGACTATTTGCCCAATCCAATTTATGGAGAAGTAAGTAGAACTTTACCATTACGTTCAGAGGTTTTTACGGATAAAAATATGCTGCCTTTTTTTGACGGATTAATACCCGAAGGGTGGCTATTACAAATTGCCATTGAAAATTGGAAACTCAATCCAAGTGACAGAATGAGTCTATTATTAACACTTTGCAACGATTGTATTGGCGATGTTTCAATTTTTAAAGACAAGAAAAAATGAAATGCTTACTGTGCTATAAACCTTTGGCCAATGATGAAATTGACTACCACTCAAAATGTGTAATCAAAGTTTTTGGTTTGAATCAAATGCCCGAATTTGAATTGGATGAAAATAAATTAAGCGATTATGCGAAGAGAATGATCTCTGCAAATACAACGATAACAGGCGTTCAGCCAAAACTGAGTTTATGGCTAGAAAACTCAAAAAAAAATACTCGATTTACAATTGTTGACAATAAAAGCAACTATATCATTAAGCCGCAAAGTCAAACGTATTTATCGTTGCCAGAAAATGAAGATTTATGTATGCACTTAGCTGAAGCATTAGGAATTGAGGTGGCTAGACATAGTTTGATTCGACTTAAAAATGGAAAACTTGCTTACGTTACAAAACGATTTGATAGAGAAGCAGAGGATAAAATTGCATGTGAAGATTTGTGCCAACTTTCCGAAAGTCTAACAGAACATAAATACAGGGGCAGTTATGAAAAAATAGGTAAAACCATTAGTCAATTTTCATCGCAGCCCGGATTAGATGTTTTACATTATTATCAACTGGTTTTGTTTAGTTTTATTATTGGTAATGCAGACATGCACTTGAAAAATTTTTCTATGATTGAAAAAAAGAATGGAACGTTTTGCTTGAGCCCTGCATACGACTTACTTAGTACACACCTCGTAATAAAAAATGAAACTGAGCAAATGAGTTTAAACTTAAATGGAAAGAAAAATAAACTTGCAAAAAGAGACTTCGACATCTTAGGTTCAAGTTTGCAATTGACTGAAAAACAAATTCAGAATTGCTATAAATCTATAATTGACAGTTTTGATAAATTTTATTGGTGGATAGACAATTCCTTTCTACATGAACAGCAAAAAGACATTTTGAAAAAGTTGTTTACTAAAAGAATTGATTTGCTATTACACAAATAAAATCGTTGGCGTGAAGTTAAAATTTACAGATTTGAAATGAAATTAAAACCAAAAACCCGCTTCCAAACAGAAGCGGGTTTTTTTATGAAATTGTATTTTTTTTTTTAAAAAACTATTTAATTGCAGAACTAATTAATAAAAATCATGAAAAACATTTTGCTAATCTTAAGTATTTTACTTTCGCATTTTGCGCAAGCACAAGTAGGAATTGGTACAAGCTCGCCCAATTCAAAAGCAGTGTTAGATTTAACATCTACCACCAAAGGATTGTTGGTGCCGAGAATGTTAGCTTCAGAAAAAACGGCCATTTCATCACCAGCAACCGGACTTTTAATTTACCAAACCGATGGCACAGCTGGGTTTTATTATTATACGGGTTCAGCCTTGATACTTATTAGTTCCGAACTATTAAGTAAAACAGAAGGAACAAATTTTACAAGCAGTTTATTGGTTGGACATAAAACTGCAAGCGGAATAAGTAATGCAAATAATAATACGGGTATTGGTATTGATGCATTAAGTTCGCTAACTACTGGAGATGAAAATGCTGGAGTTGGGTTTACTGCTTTGGGTTCAAATACAGGCGGAAATTATAATACTGCAAATGGTGCTTACGCGCTTGGTTTAAATACAAATGGGTCTAATAATGTTGCTGTTGGCAACTCTTCACTTTACAATAATGCCACAAGCGATAATGTTGCAGTTGGTTATAAATCACTTTTTACAAATACATCAGGTTCATCTCATGTTGCAATTGGTGCAAACGCACTTAAGTCAAATACAGTAGGGTTATATAATACAGCATTGGGCTGCAGTACTTTATATTCAAATACAAATACAGGTTTAAATACCGCTTGTGGTTATAAAGCGTTATTTTTAAGTATGGGGAATAATAATACTGCACTTGGAGCTGAAGCTGGATATGATATAACAACAGGCTCTAACGTAACATGTATAGGTTATAATGCACAGCCTTCTTCTGCAACCGTATCAAACCAATTTGTATTAGGTAATTCTTCTGTTACAGATTTAAGATGTGCGGATCAAGTGATTGCTGCTTTATCAGACAGAAGAGATAAAGCAGAAATTAAAAATATTACCGAAGGAATTGATTTTGTAAAAAAATTAAATCCAGTAACCTTTACATGGAACACACGCGATAAAGCTAAGGTTGGGATTCCTGATGTAGGATTTATTGCACAAGAATTATTGGCATTGCAAAACAACTCAAAAATAGGCAAAAATTTAGCTTTGGTTAATGCCAGCAATCCTGAGAGATTGGAAGCACAATATGGCAATCTGTTGCCGGTATTGGTAAAAGCAATTCAAGAATTGAGTGCGCAAAATGAGACACAAAAGAAATTGAATGAATTGCAGCAAAAACAAATTGAAAGGCAACAAAACGAATTGGCTGAATTGAAAAAAAGTATAAACAATTCGCAAGAAAGTGCTAAGAAATAATCAATAAAAATGCATTAATCAACATTGTCGTGCAAAAACGAATTGTTGGTTTTCATTTCCGATTTTCCGTTGGCATCTTCAAATAAACTCAAGCGCGATAATTGTTGTTCGCTGCTATGTGGCACCTCGTCTAATCTTTTGTTTCTGCGTTTGTAAGCGGGTTCTTTTTCCAAATCGCGCAATCCCTGTGGACTGGCTATGGTTATGTTTAGGTTTTTTAATTCTTTGATGCGCAATATGTGTTTTTCAATTCTTTTATCTTGATCTTCATTTATTGGCTCGCTTGTATTTAAATTAGAAGTTGTTTCTGTAGTGCTATACATAATTTGTTGAACATGGCTGCTAATTTCGGTTTCTTTGTTTGATGTCATTCCAAAAGTATCAAATTCCAATTCTTCTGTATTTTCCATTTCTTCTTCTATTTCTGGAACATCGTTCGGAAAATCATAGATTTCAGTTTCTTCGCTTTCGTCAAATGCTTCGATAGAATTGACAATTTCAGTGCTTTCAACTTCTGCTATTGCTTCCTCTTCGTTTTGCATAAATTTTAGCAATTCCGAATTCGGATCTATTTCATTATTAACTTCCGAAATAATTTCCAAATCAATGCTTGATTCAGTTTCTATTTCCGATTCAACAGTGTCATTGATTACAAATTCAATGTCATCGCTCTCGTTATTTATTTCAGGAATAAATTCAATTTCTTCCATTTTATTTTCAATAGGAAATTGTTGGAATGAATTTTCAGTAGCACCAATAATAATTTTATTTTCACGAGGTTCAAATCCAGTTGCAATTAAAGTAACAGAAATTGATTTGCCCAAATTTTCATCGAAACTTGTACCAAAAATCAATTCAGCAGTTAATCCACTTTCTTGTTGAATATAAGCTGAAATTTGCTCCACTTCTTCCATCAATATTTCATCAGTTCCTGAAGTGATATTGAGCAAAATATTTTTAGCTCCAGTTATTTGATTGTCGTTTAATAATGGCGAAGCCAATGCTGCTTTTACTGCATTGATTGCTCTGTTTTCTCCCTGAGCAGTTGCACTTCCCATCAATGCTACTCCACTTGATTTCATTACGGTTTTTACGTCTTCAAAATCTACGTTTATATATCCAGGATGAGTAATTATTTCTGCAATGCCTTTTGCAGCGGTTGTTAAAATATTATTGGCGTGTCCAAATGCTTCGCGCAATGCAAGATTGCCAAACATTTCTTTAATTTTATCGTTGCTAATAATAAGTAAACAATCAACAGATCTTTTTAAATTTTCGAGCCCTTCATTTGCGTATGATTTTCTGCGTTTGCCTTCAAAATTAAATGGTGTGGTTACAATACCAACAGTTAAAATGTCCATTTCTTTTGCAGTTTTAGCAATAATTGGTGCAGCACCAGTTCCGGTTCCGCCACCCATTCCGGCAGTAATAAAAAGCATTTTGGTATTTACGCCCAACATATCAATGATGTCTTCAATGGCTTCCATTGCAGCTTTTTTGCCAACTTCGGGGTTTGCTCCAGCGCCTAATCCTTGAGTAAGATTTGCGCCCAATTGTATTTTATTTACAATTGTACTCGCTTCCAATGCTTGTAAATCGGTATTGCAAACAATAAAATCTACACCTTTAATTCCTTGTTCTTGCATATGATTTACAGCGTTGCATCCGCCACCACCTACGCCAATAACTTTTATAATTGACGATCTTTCTTTAGGCATCATAAATTTGAAATTTGTTTCCATTTTGGTTTAGCTGTTTAACTAAATTATTTTTATTTAAAAATCTTTCATGTCGTCTTCTTCGTACAACCAATTTTTTCCGCGTTCGATTAATTTTTTTAGAAAACCATTGCTTCCAACTTTTTCTTTTTGCTTTTCGGTAGATTTCAAGCGTGTTGTATTTTCATCCTCTGAACTTTGAAATCCTTTCATCACCAAACCAACACCGGTTGCATACATTGGGCTTTTTATTCCTTCGATTTCGCTTTTAGCCAAATGTTCGTTTGCATATCCAATACGCGAATCGAATCCAGTTACTAGCTCAACCAACATGCTAAGATGCTTTAGTTGCGAACCGCCACCAGTAATTACAATACCAGCATTTAATTTTTTTTCAATTCCCGAGCTTTTTATTTCGTATAAAACAGATTCGAAAATCTCAGTAATTCTTGCTTCAATTACATGAGCAAGGTTTGTTACCGAAACTTCTTTTGCTGCACGTCCATGAAATCCTGGGATGCAAACAATTTCGTTTGAGTTGTTTTGTTCTGCTAATGCAGATCCGTATTTTATTTTAAGTTCTTCAGCTTGAATTTTTAATACTGCACAGCCTTCAATTACATCTTCAGTTATTATATTTCCACCGAAAGGAATTACTGCAGTATGCCTAATAATACCATTTTTAAAAATGGCAACATCCGTTGTTCCACCGCCAATATCAACTAAGCAAACACCTGCTTCCATTTCTTCTGGAGTAAGTACGGCTTCTGCTGATGAAAGGGGTTCTAAAATTAAATCTGCAATTTCTAGGTTTGATCTTTTAATGCATTTGTAAATATTTTTTATTGCATCTACGTGTCCAGTTATAATATGAAAATTGCTTGATAATCTAACACCGGTCATTCCAATTGGATCGGTAACATCTAACACATCGTCAACCGAAAATTCTTGAGGCAATACATGTATTATTTCATCGCCATGTGGAAGTCGCAAATTGTAGGTGTCTTTAATCAATGCATCCACATCAGCTTTAGTAATTTCATCTTCTTTGTTGCTCCTGCTAATGCTATTCTTGTGTTGTAAACTTTTAATGTGTTGTCCAGCAATACCAACATGAACACTTCCAATTTCAATTCGCATGTTTGCATTTTTGCTCATGCTTTCTTTTGCTTTTGCAATAGCTTCAGTAATGGCTCTTACGGTTTTGTCAATATTTCGAACTTCGCCTCTAATTACTCCTAAACTTTCGGCTTTACCCATTCCGAGTATTTCAATTTTTCCGTGTTCGGTTTTTGAGCCTACAATGGCACATACTTTTGTAGTTCCAATATCTAAACCTACTACTACTTTTAATTCGCCTTGTTGCATGATATTATTTCAATTTTTTTAAAACTTTTTTTGCTTGAATTTATTTTACTGCTTACAAACAACTTGACCTTTAAATCTCAAATCAATGCTTTTGTATTTATTCCAACCCACTCTATTCAATCCTTCTTTATAAAATATAAAAAGCTTTTCTAACTTTAGTTCAGCATCTTCTGCACTGCCAAAAAGTATTACATGTTTTCCAATATTTGGAACCAGAATAAACTCACTTTCAGCTGTTACAAATATCTGATGTATCTGTGCTTTCCAGAACGCATGTTTATCAACAATTGTGGCTAAGTTGTATAGTTGTTCGCCCACGTATGAATAAAGTGAATCTTCTTTTTTATACCGCTCAAAAATATTTCCATTTGCAATAAGTACACGTGCAGTAAATTCATTTGACAATGGCATTTTTATTCCTTTTTTATCAATGTAATACTCGCTTCCATCGTATCTGATTATACGCAATAATGGAATTCGTTGATTGGTTTTTATAAAAATATTTCCACTTAAATCGCTGTAAACTTTTGCGTTTTCAATATGGCTTTGCTTGATAAGCAACTGCTCTAATTTTGCTGTATTAATTTCATTGATTCGTTTGCCTACAAGTTTATTTCCATCGTAATTTTCTATCGTATTTAATACGCTTTCGTTAGTAAAAAAACCAATTCCAAGCGGTTCGTTTTTAATTGTTATTTTTTTGCAAACAAGTTTTTCCTCCATATTGTTTACAAAAGCCAAGCAAAAAAATAATCCAGAAACCAGAACACACCACATAATTGTGATGGCGATTTTTTTAATAATTTGAATGGTTTTTCTATTAAATAATTTCATTTTATACTTGCTCAGCTACTTGCTTTTATTTGCTAAAAATATTTTTTTTAGAGGGTCTACTAACATATCGATATCGCCAGCGCCCAATGTTAAAAATATTTCAGGTTTGTTAAATTTTATTCTGTTTAATAACTCCTCTTTCGAGCAAAGTGATTTCGATTTCGATTTAATTTTATCGTAAAGTATTTTTGATGTTACACCTTTAATTGGAAGCTCACGAGCAGGATAAATATCTAATAAAAAAACCTCATCGGCTAATGATAAACTTACAGCAAATTCTTTCGCGAAATCCCGAGTTCGTGAAAACAAATGCGGTTGAAAAGCAACAGTAATTTTTCTTCCTTTGTACATATTTTTTACTGATGAAATAATTGCTTTAAGTTCTTCTGGATGGTGAGCATAATCGTCAATAAAAATTTGATTTTTATTTTTAACAATGTATTCAAACCTGCGCTTCACGCCCAAAAAACTCTTCAATGATTTTCTCAATTCTGTTATTGAAACTCCAAGCATCAAGCAAGCTGCACTAGCAGCTACTGCATTTTCTACATTGTGCAAACCTGGCATTCCAAGTTTAAGTTTTTTGTAAATTTTGTTTTTGTAATTAAGATCAAAAATGTATTCGCCATTTTTAATAATAATATTAAAAGCATACACATCTGCCTTTTCATTTATCGAATAAGTTATATATGAAACTTTTAATTTCTTTAGAATATCCAACTCCTTTTTAACAATTAGAGTTCCTCCACTAACTAAGCAATTAGAAAAATCTAAAAACGATTTTTTTAATTCCTTATGCTTACCATAAATATCCAAATGATCAGCATCGGTTGAAGTAATAATTGATAAGTAAGGGCTAAGAGTAAGAAATGAGCGATCAAATTCATCAGCCTCAACAACCATTAAAGGATCTTTAGATTTTCTTTCGTTAAGCAATAAATTTGTATTGTAATTTGTTGAAATACCACCGAGAAAAGCTGAACAATCCAAACGGCTTTGTTTCAATATATGCGCTATCAAAGTTGATGTTGTTGTTTTCCCATGTGTGCCTGCAACTGCAATTGATTTCTGCTGTTTGCTAAGCAATCCTAATATTTCTGATCGTTTAAAGATTTCAAAATTATTTTTTATAAACCAAGCTAATTCCATGTTTTCTTTTGGAATTGCAGGCGTTAAAACAACAAAACAATTTGTATTGTCAATGTTGTATTTTAGTATTTGTTTGTAATTGTCGTCATAATGTATTTGTATGCCTTCGCTTTGCAATTTTTTAGTCAGATCAGTTTCAGTCTTATCGTATCCATAAACTTTTAAGCCAATATGATTGAAATATCTTGCAATGGCACTCATGCCTATTCCACCTATTCCTAAAAAATAAATTTTATATTTAATGTGGGATATCATTTTCTATCAATTAAATTTATACTTTATTTTTTGTTGCAATTAATTCTAGAACTTCATTTGCAATCATTTCTGCTGCGTTTGGAATTGAAAATTTTGCAATGTTATTTTTCAAAATATTTTGTTTTTCTGTATCATTCAATAGTTGAATAGCTTCATCAATTAATACATGTTTTGCATCTAAATCTTTAATAAGAATTGCTGCATTTGCTTCACTCAATGATGTTGCATTTTTAGTTTGATGGTCTTCAGCAACATTAGGCGATGGAACTAATATTACTGGCTTTTCAACTAAACACAATTCGGCAATTGAAAGTGCGCCTGCTCTTGAAATGACGACATCTGCAGCCGAATAAGCAAGATCCATTTCATAGATAAAATTTTGAATAGCGAAATTTGGAAAGTGAATATTTTTTGCTTTTGAAAAGCTTTCTCCAGTTTGCCAAATCAAGTTGATGTTGGCTTGTTTTATTTTTTCAATGCCTTGAAAAATACTTTCATTAATTGGCCTCGCACCTAAACTTCCACCAATTACCAGCAATGTTTTTTTATTTGGATCTAAATTGTAAAATGCAATGGCTTTATCTTTTTTATTAGAAATATTTTGCAAGTCTTCTCTTATTGGATTTCCTGTTTTTACAATTTTTTCTTCCGGAAAAAATCTTTGCATTCCATCGTAAGCAACACAAATTTTATCCACTCTGTTTTTTAAAATTTTATTGGTAATTCCTGCATAAGAATTTTGTTCATGAATAAGTGATGGGATTTTTTTTAGCGTTGCAGCATACAGCATTGCACCACTTGCATATCCACCAAAACCAATGGCTACATCTGGTTTAAATTGTTTAATTATAGATAGTGATTTGACAACACTATAAATAATTTTGAATGGGAATAGAAAATTTTTATATGTAATTCTTCTTTGAAGTCCGCTGATCCATAAACCAATAATTTTATATCCAGCTTTTGGAATTTTTTCCATCTCCATTCTATCACTTGCTCCGACAAATAAAAATTCCACATTTCCCTGCAGCATTTTTTGCAACGATTGAGCAACAGCAATAGCCGGATAAATATGACCACCTGTGCCACCACCTGAAATTATTATTTTAATTTTTTTCATTAACAACTACGGTTTCATTTAAATTATCTTCTGATTCAATATGTCGGCTTACGCTCATAATTATTCCAAATGCAACACTTGTAAATAATATGGAGGTTCCTCCTTTGCTTACTAATGGTAATGTTAAGCCAGTTACAGGAAAGAAATTTACAGCAACCGCCATATTTATTAATGCTTGAAATACTAAAGCAAAACTTAGCCCAACAGCAATCAAAGCGCCAAATGCTTTGGGTGCTTTTAAAACAATTCTAATGGCTCGCCATAAAAAAAACATATATAACATCAACATAGCTACGGCTCCAATAAAACCATATTCTTCTGCAATAATTGCGTAAATAAAATCTGAATACGCTTCTGGCAAAAAATTTCTTTCAGTACTATTTCCTGGTAGTTTTCCAAATATTCCACCAGATGCAATAGCTATTTTAGCATGATCGTTTTGGTAACTAATGTCAGAATTGTAAACTGGATTTGTAAAATTTTCAATGCGGTGTTTCCAGGTTAATAATCGTGCTACATGTTTTAAATATTTTTCGGGTGTGTTGAATGCAATCAACAACATAAATGTGATAAGTAAAGAGACTGCAGCTGTTAATGCAAGCAAGTGTTTTAAGCTTACACGGCCAATAAACATGATAAGCATACATGTTGAAAATAGTAAAGCTGCAGTCGAAAAATTTTCTGGCGCTATCAAAGCACATGTTACAGAAACATGAATTAGTATAGGCCAAAATCCTTTTTTGAAATCTTTAATTTCATCTTGCTTTTTAGCTAAAGTTCTTGTTACATATAATATAATAGCAACTTTAGCAAAGTCAGATGATTGAAGTGTGAAACCCAATATTGAAATCCATCTTTTGGCGCCATTAAATTCCAGTCCAAAAATTAAAGTGTATATCAACAAAGCGTACGAACACCAAAGCAATACTCTTGAAATGCTAATAAAATATTTATAATGAATGGTGTGTAAAAGCAACATTATAAAAAATCCACTGAGCAAAAACATAAATTGATTAAACAAATATATCTCTGTATTTCCATTCGTTTTTTTATAGGCAAGTGCTCCTGTAGAACTGTATACAGCAAGCAATCCCCAAACAGAGAGAATTAAGATAATCAACCACATTAGTTGATCGCCACGAGGTTTTATTTTTTGCCAAACGCTTAGCATAAATTCAATTATTAATTAATAACAACAACTTGTTTTAACTAATATTTATTTTTAATTTTTAATCAAAGATTTCGAACTGCATTTTTAAATTGACGTCCACGATCTTCGTAGTTTTTAAATAAATCAAAACTTGCACAAGCAGGCGAAAGCAAAACTGCCTCACCTGATTTTGATAATTTAAATGCAACGTGTACCGCTTCTTGAGCACTGGTTGTATTTATTATCATGTCTACATCTTTGCCAAATGCCTCATGAATTTTAGAATTATCTAAGCCAAGACAAACAATAATTCTTACTTTTTCTTTGACCATTTCTTTAAGCATAGTGTAGTCGTTTCCTTTGTCAGTTCCACCAGCAATCCATATTGTTGGTTTGTCCATACTTTCTAAAGCATACCAAGCAGAGTTTACATTGGTCGCTTTCGAGTCGTTAATAAAATCAATGCCTCTAATGGTTGCTACTTTTTCAAGTCGGTGTTCCACATTTTGGAAATCCATTAGTGCTTCGCGAATGGTTTCATTGCGAATGTCTAATGATTGTCCGATGATGGCTGCGGCCATTGAGTTGTAGGTGTTGTGCCTACCGCGTAATGCAAGTTCTGATGTTAACATAGTTAAAGGATTTAATTGATTAGTTTTTATTGTTGAGAAAATTTCCCCGTCAGCCACATAAGCGCCAATTGCAAGTTTTTGGCTGTAGCTGAAAGGAATTGGATTCGAAGAAAAATTATGATTTGATAAATTATTTATGGTTAATTCGTCATCGGCACAGTAGATGAAATTATCTTTCTCTGTTTGATTTTGAGTGATGCGAAATTTTGAATCAACATATTTCTGAATACTGTAATCGTATCTGTCAAGATGGTCGGGAGTAATGTTTGTTAGCACAGCAGTTTCAGCTTTAAAATCATACATATCATCCAACTGAAAACTGCTAATTTCTAAAACATAGTAATCGTAATTTTTTTGTGAAACCAATCTGGCAAAGCTGGTTCCAATGTTACCAGCAGCAGCTACATTCAAGTTTGCTTTTTTTAATAAATGTGTAACAAGCGTTGTTGTAGTTGTTTTTCCGTTAGTGCCAGTGATGCAAATTTTTTGTGCATTTGTATAACGAGCTGCGAATTCAATTTCGCTGATGATTTTTATTTTTTTCTCGCGGATTTTTTTTACTAAACTATTTTTTTCGTCAATGCCAGGACTTTTTATTATTTCAATTGCTGATAAAATAATTTCTTCAGAATGTCCATTTTCTTCAAATGGAATTTCATTTGTGATTAATTCTGATTTGTAATTTTCAGAAATTTTACCTGCATCAGAAACAAACACATTCAATCCTTTTTGTTTGGCTAAAATGGCTGCGCCTGTTCCGCTTTCACCGCTACCTAATATGATTAAATTATTTTCCAACTTAATTTTATATTTTTAAATAATTTTTAATCCAATTCATTAATTCTTTTTCATCTACAATCGACCATGAATGAGGATTACGTGTTCCATTTATTCTATACCCTTTTCCACTTGTAACAATTAATTCTGCTTGTTTATTTCCGAGTATTCTTAAATCATTAATCATGGCTGAACAATCAGATGAATTCAAATCATAAAAATCTCTTGCACGATTTTCAATTTGCCAGTTGATGTCAGGTTCTGTATAAAGTCTTACAGGAATATTTTTTAATGATGCGATATGCTTATTCGTATTGTCTGTGTATGTATATGCAGAATATTTTCTTAATTCTTCATTTGATTTTCCAAATAAATCCTTCATTTTTTCTTTGATAAACTTTGCTTCTTTAACACTTGCTTCTGATGAATTACGGACAATTGCTTTATCAATAGAAATTAACATTCGTTCTAAATCAAGTGGAGGATCAATACCAAAAAGCATAGCAGGATTTGGTAATTTGCTTTCAGCTTGTAAAGCTCTTTCAGCATATTTAACTGCACCAGATGCACCAAGAGAAAATCCGCCAATAATGAATGGTTTGTTTTGAAGGTTATATTTTGAAACTACTTCAATTATTATTGATGATAAAATATTTTGAGAGGTAGAATCAAGATAAAAAGTATCCCAATTTTTTAATGATGGAAGAATCAATAAAATATTTTCTGCTGCGGCAGAATTTGTTATTTTAGAGTCATTAAAAACATTTGAAGGAGCCTCGCCATATCCTGGCAGAAGAACCATCCATGCTTTAATTTCTTTTTCAGGAATTACAGCAAAATAAAAATTTCTTGAACTATCGGGAGCACTTCTAAAAGTCATTTCAAACTTTTGCGCAAAACTTAAAAGAGAAAAAATTAATGAAACTATAAATAAAAAAGTTTTTTTGTTTTTCATGTTATCTTACTTTCATTGTTAAAATTGTAACTATAGCAAGCATGATTCCTATAATCCAAAAACGCGTTACGATTTTTGATTCGTGATATCCAATTTTTTGATAATGATGATGCAGTGGCGACATTTTGAACAATCTGTTTGATCGTGCATATTCAATTCCGTGTTTGCGTTTTCGGTATTTGAAAAAATATACCTGCAATACCACTGATAAAATTTCAACTAAAAATATTCCACACAAAATTGGAATGAGCAATTCTTTTCGAACCATGATTGCGAATGTTGCAATGATTCCGCCAAGCGATAATGAGCCCGTATCGCCCATAAATACCTGAGCTGGAAAAGCATTGTACCAAAGAAATCCAACACAAGCACCCACAAAAGCTCCTGCAAAAACAACCATCTCTCCCAGATGTGGTATGTACATGATGTTTAAATAATCCGAGAAAACGAAATTGCCGCTTACATAAGCCAGTATCCCAAGTACGGTTCCAATAATTGCTGAAGTTCCAGCAGCTAAACCATCCAATCCATCCGTAATGTTTGCTCCATTTGAAACAGCTATTACTATAAATGTTACAACAAGAAGGAAAATAATGTAGTTGTATTTTTCAAAACCATCGCCTAAAAATTTTAATAAATCTTTGTAGTCAAATTCGGTTGATTTAAAAAATGGAATTGTTGTAGTTGTTGCTTTTTCATCTTTTGAATACATCAATTCGCCATCAACAACAACTGGTTTTAAATTGTTTTCTTGAATGTATTCGTTGCTAACATTTGTTGATTTGAAAAACTCTTTGGTTTTTACATGTTCATTAAAGTACAAAGTAGTGGCTACAATTATTCCCAAACCAATTTGTCCAGCAATTTTAAAACGACCAGCTAAACCTTCTTTATTTTTTTTGAAAACTTTAATGTAATCATCTAAAAACCCAACAGCACCAAGCCACACAGTAGCAATTAATGCAAGTATTATGTATACATTATTAATTCTTGCAAAAAGCAAAGTAGGAATTAAAATAGCGGCAAGTATTATAATTCCGCCCATTGTTGGAGTCCCTGATTTTTGTTTTTCTCCGGCCAATCCAAGATCGCGAATTTCATCTTCAACTTGCATTCTGCGCAATTTTGCAATCAAGTTTTTTCCATACACCATCGAAATGGTTAATGATAAAATAATTGCAAGTGCCGCTCTAAACGAAATGTATTGAAACATTCCCGCTCCCGGAAAGTTGAATTCGTTGTTTAAATAGTCAAATAGATAGTATAACATATTATTTATTTATTAAATATTTTTAGCAATTCGATTAAAGTTTCTTTGTCGTTAAAATGTTTTTTAACTCCATTTATTTCTTGATAATTTTCGTGGCCTTTCCCAGCTAATAGTATGATGTCGTTTTTATAGGCAATGCTTACAGCAGTTTTTATGGCTTCATATCTATCAGATACTCGCAATGTTTTTTTGTAATGCAATGCTTGAACACCTTTTTGCATTTCGTCAATTATTGTCTCAGGATTTTCGTTTCGTGGATTGTCTGAAGTGAAAATTACTTTGTCGCTAAGTTCGCTTGCAACACTTGCCATTTCTGGTCTTTTGGCTGCATCGCGATTCCCACCACAACCAACCACAGTAATTAATTGTTCGTTGCGAGAGCGTATCTGATTTATTGAACTTAAAATATTTTTTAGCGCATCGGGAGTGTGCGCATAATCAACAACACCTGTTATTCCATTAGTTGATTTAATGAAATCAAATCTGCCAGTTGGCGCTTCTATATTGCTTAATTTTGTAATTATTTCATGCTTTGATTTTCCAAGAAGTATGGCTGCACCATATGCAGCTAGCAAGTTGTAAGCATTAAATTTACCAACCAATTTAAACCAGGCCTCTTGCGAATCAATACTTAAAAGTGTACCATTAAAATCGCTCTCTATAATTTTTGCTTTAAAGTCAGACATCGACTGAATAGAGTAGGTGCAGCGTGTGGCTTTTGTGTTTTGTAGCATCACCAATCCATTTCGGTCGTCTTTGTTTACAAGTGCAAATGCATCTGAGTTTACTTCATCAAATAATTTCTTTTTGGCTTTTATGTAATTGTCAAATGTTTGATGGTAATCCAAATGATCGTGTGTGATGTTTGTAAAAATTAATCCGGCAAAATGCAAACCCTTAATTCTGTTTTGATGAATTGCATGTGAGCTTGCTTCCATAAAACAATACTCGCAACCGCGATGAATCATTTCATTTAGCAATTCGTTTATTTTTATTGCATCGGGTGTTGTATGTGTTGAAGGAATAATTTCTTCATCAATTTGATTTTGTACCGTAGATAATAATCCCACATGATGCCCAAATGCTCTGAACAGTTTAAAAAGCAAACTTGCAACTGTAGTTTTTCCATTGGTTCCGGTAATGGCTACAATTTTTATTTTTTGTGATGGATGATCAAAAAATTCTGAAGCAATCAAAGCCATTGCTTCAGTACTATCTGCAACTTTTATGTAACAAATATTTTCATGTATGATAGCTGGAAATTTTTCGCAAACAATAGCCGTTACATTTTTCGTTATAACATCATCAATAAAAATATGGCCATCAACTGTGGTTCCCATAATCGCAAAAAACAAAGAATCTGAATTCGCATTTCGCGAATCGAAAGTTAAGTTTGAGACAACAACATCGCTGTTGCCCTTAACTTCAACGCCTTTAATTCCTTGTATTAATTGATAAACAGTTTTCATTTATTTTTATCTCGCAATAGTTTTATTTAACCTAATTGTAAATTCACTATTGAACCTTTATAAATTTTTTCGCCAGTTTTAATAGATTGACTTTTTACTTTTCCAAATCCTTGAATTTTTGTTTTAACGCCAATGTTTTCTAATAATAAAATGGCATCCTTTGCGCTCATATTTTTTAAATTGGGCATTTCGTTTTTTGAAATAATAACAGGAATTAATGCAACAGAATTGTCTTGTTTCACTGCATTCATCCAATCGGTTTCATGCTCACTAATCGAGTCGTTGTGCAAATGAGACGAGATGCTCAACTTGTCTAAAATTATTTTCACATCGTCTTTATTGATCTTTTCGATTGCCGGTAAATCATTGTTGATTGAAGTGTGGTAATATTTTAATTCTTTGTGTAGTTGGACCGAATTAGCATAAACTTTATCTGCCAAATCTTTAAAAATAGGACCAGCGATATCCGCACCGTAATACAATCCTTTAGTTGGATTGTGCACTATTACATAACAAGTATATTTAGGATTTTCTGCAGGGAAGTAGCCGCAAAAAGATGCACGATAAAGTTTGTTTTTATAACCGTTTTTTCTATCTGCAACCAACGATGTTCCTGTTTTCCCGGCAACACTGTAGTTGATGTTTTTTAATTTTGTTGCGGTTCCTCTTAACACAACACCTTCCAACATATTTCTTAACTTTTTAAGGTTCTCATCGCTGCAAATTTTTTCAACCATTGTTTCGCTTTTGTATTCTTTCAAAAGCATTCCATTGTTCATTATTTTTTTAACAAAAAATGGTTTTACCATTTTACCATTGTTAGCTACTGCATTGTATAAAGTAACTATTTGTAGTGGTGTAACCATTACTTCATAACCTATGCTCATCCAAGGAAGCGAAGGGCATGACCAAGTTTTATCGTCCGGAGTTTTTATATAGGATAATCCTTCACCTTTAATTTGCAAGCCAATTTTTTGATCTAGTTTTAATTTCTTAAAGTATTTTGACATTTCTTCAGGATGGTTTTGAAACGCCATTACTACAGCTTTTGATGTGGCAACATTTGATGATAATTCAAAGCATTGTTGTAGGTTTAATTTTCCTTTTCCGTGCTTTTCTGATTCATACATTACTTCTTTGCCACAGTAAGTATGAGAGCCATCTTCCGTATCAAATAAATCGCTTGACTTTACTTTTCCATCTTCTAATACAGCAAGCATTGAAACTAATTTAAAAGTAGATCCTGGCTCTAATGCTTCGCCAACTGCGTAATTAAAACGCTCTTCGTATTTATGTTCTGCTGTTTTGCAAAGGTTTGCAATGGCTTTTATTTCACCAGTTGAAACTTCCATTAAAATGACTGAACCCCAATCTGCATTATTCGAATCAAGTACTTGCATAAGAGAATTTTCAGCAACATCCTGAAGATTTATATCGATGGTTGAAATTATGTCATTCCCGTGTTCTGCAGCTATTTGTTCATCATCGTTAATTGGTATCCAAGTTCCTCCGGCAATTCGTTGCATTACACGTTTGCCACTTTTTCCCGAAAGGTATTTATCGTACGCGCCCTCAATACCAACTTTTGCTACATTTTTTTGTGAGAAACCTATTGTACGTTCAGCCAATTGTGAAAATGGTTTTTCGCGTCTGTTTCTTTCCTCAAGTATTAGTCCTCCTTTGTATCTGCCTTTTACGAAAATCGGAAATTTCTCAATTTTACGCATCTGTTTATAACTGATTTTTTTCTTTAATACATAATATCGCTCACCTACTTTTCTCAGATTTGTAAATAGTTTTTTATACTCATTTGCGGTCTTGTCTTTAAATTCATCTGAAAGTTTTTCTGACAAAGAATTGATATACGTATTGAAGGTGTCTTCCTTCGAAAATCCAATAGCTTTTGCATCAATAATTACATCGTAGATTGGCAATGAAGTAGCAAGCAAATTGCCATTGATATCAAATATATTTCCTCGAACTGGATCAATCTCAAACTCCTTTGTGCTTAGGCTGTCAGCCATTGCAATCCATTTTTTGTTTTCAATGAATTGTATTTTTATTAAGTAGCATAATATAATACAAGCAAACACACACATACCTGCATAAGCAAAATAAGTGCGCATCAAAATAACTTTGCGTGTATTTGTATTAGTTGTGTTCACTGGTTATTTTTTGTGGTGGTTTTTTTGATTCTTTTATGCCTGATGGATTCAATTTTTTGGCTATTTCGCTTTGCATACTCTGGCTCATCATCTCACTCATTACACTTATATATTCGCTTCTCAACGCTTTATTTTCTTTTGTCATCGTGTCTGTATAGCGAATCAATTTTTCAGTGCTATGACCATTCCAAATTGTTAGAATTATTAACAGACAGCAGTAAAACATAAATGGCAACTGGTTAATTACGGCACTTCGCGAGATATTAAAATCAAAGTCGGCAACTTTTTTTACGGTCTCAGTAAACACTGTATTGTCTACATTGTTTTCCTGATTCTCGTTTTCAATAATTATTTTGTTGCCCATCTATTAATTTCTTTACAGTTCAATTATGAAACATCGTTCCGTTCTGCAATTCTCAATTTTGCACTTCGTGCTCGCGTGTTTTTATCCAATTCTTTTTCGTTTGCTACAATGGTTTTTTTATTTAGCGCATCAAATGGTCGATTGATATTGCCATAAAAATCTTTGTTTAATTTCCCGTCAAAATTTCCGCTGTTCATGAAGTTTTTTACCAATCTGTCTTCAAGTGAGTGATAACTCATTACTACCAATCTTCCTCCTGGTTTAATGATTTCGGGGCATTGACTAAGTAAATTTTTAAGCGCGTTTATTTCGCCATTCACTTCAATGCGTAATGCTTGAAACACTTGTGCTAAAAATTTCCAATCTTTAATTTTTGGAGTTTGATCTATTATGGCATTTTTTAAATCAATAACAGTTTCGATTTTTTTTGATTTGCAATACATTTTTATTGCAGATGCCAAACGCCTGCTATTTTTTAATTCACCGTATTGAAATAAAACATCTGCTAATTCTTTTTCACTGTAGTTGTTTAATATTTCTGATGCGCTTTTCGAAGCTGATTGATTCATCCGCATGTCAAGTTTTGCATCGTCAAATCGAAAACTAAATCCTCGTCCTCCTTCGTCAAACTGATGAGAACTAACACCTAAATCAGCAAGCAATCCATCTACTTTATCATATCCTTGATACTGCAAATGGTTTTTTACAAACTCAAAATTCTGATCTATAAAAAGTAGTTTTTTGTCGATTGGCAAATTGGGTATCGCATCGTCATCTTGATCAAAAGCAATTAGTTTTCCTTTTGAATTCAGTTTTTCTAAAATAGCTTTTGAATGCCCTCCACCGCCAAATGTTACATCAACATAAACACCATCAGGTTTTATTTTTAAACCCTCTATGCACTCATTTAGCATTACTGGAGTGTGGTACATTTTTTTACTTGTGTTTATTAAGAATATTTATTTTCTTATCAACTTGAAAACTCAATTAACTACTTATCATCCCTTCTTTTTGTCATCACTTCTTCTGCCATTGCACTAAAATCAACTGGTTGCTCTTTCAACATTTTATCGTACTGTTTCTGGCTCCATATTTCTATTTTATTGCCATAGGCCAAAAGCACTACATCAACTTTTATTTCTGCATAATCCTGCAATTGTTTTGGCAATAGAATACGTGAAGAAGTATCCATCGAAAGTTTATGAGCTCCACGTAAAAAATATCTTTTAAACTCCCTCTCTCTTTTAATGTAATCGCTCAGTTTGTTTATGTCTTCAACTGTTGTAGCCCATTCGTTGCTTGGATAAAGTATGCAACATTTTTCGAAGCCGCGGTTGATGAAAAACGAATTCTTAGCAGCTTTAGATAGCTGCTTTTTCAATGCTGCAGGGATGATAAGCCTGCCTTTGGCATCCATCGTACAAGGGTATTCTCCGTTTAACTGCGACATCTTTTTGTTTTGTATTGCGATGTAAAACAAATTAAAAAAATCCACTTTTCTCCACTTTTCTCCACTTTGTGGAAAAATAAATTTTAAAACTACGCGATGTGCTTTTTATAAATACTCGTAAATGCTTGTAAGTAAAGGCTTTGTTGGCATTTGCAATCTCAAATTGTTTATTTGAGCTATCCACCAAAAAAAGATTTATAAATCAAAAAGTTGTTAATTATTTAAATAACTGCTATGAAAAATTTTAAAAAATTCGATGGATTTGTTTTATTTTAATCCTATCGTTTTATGATTTCACTACATTCAAACAATGCGTTTCGCTAAACCAAGCTTTTTGTTATTTTCGCTGCTCTGTTTTTTAAAATCAAATAATGAGTGTTGTAGTTAATCAGCTTACAAAAACATATGGCCAACAAAAGGCCCTTGATAACATTAGTTTTGAATTAAGTTCAGGCGAAGTGCTTGGTTTTTTAGGCCCAAATGGTGCAGGCAAATCAACTACAATGAAAATTTTATGCGGTTACATACAGCAAACTAGTGGAGCTGCTAATGTTTGTGGTTTTGATGTTCAGGAGCAAAGCATTCATGCAAGAAAAAATATTGGCTATTTGCCTGAACTTAATCCTTTGTATGGCGACATGTTTGTTAGAGAATATTTGCTTTTTATAGCCGACATTCAGCAAATGGGTAAACAATCAAAACGTGCTGTTGATGAAATGATTTCGAAAACAGGATTAAGTGTTGAGCAAAAGAAAAAAATAAGTCAACTTTCTAAAGGATTTAAACAGCGAGTTGGATTAGCGTCTGCATTGATTCATAATCCTAAAGTTTTGATTCTGGACGAACCGACAAGCGGATTAGATCCAAATCAGGTTGTCGAAATTCGTAATTTGATAAAGGAAATTGGAAGAGATAAAACGATCATTCTTTCAACACATATTATGCAAGAAGTTGAAGCCATGTGCAATCGAGTTATAATTATTAATAAAGGAAAAATTGTTGCTGATGATAAAATTGAAAAATTGCAACAGCAAGCGAAAAAAGAATTTATTATTTCAGTAACTTTCAAAAACAAACCCGATAAAAAAATAGTAGAACAAATTCAATCGGTAAATTCAGTTATTGAAAAAGCAGATTTGTTTATTGTCAAATCTAAAAATGACATCCGTGAAGAGTTGTCAATGATTGCTTCAAAAAATAATTTATTAATTCTTTCAATGAGTCTTGAAGAAAACTCATTGGAAGAAGTTTTTCAAACTTTAACAAAATAAAATGCTTTCAATCCTTAGAAAAGAAATTCGCAGTTTTTTAAGTTCACTAATAGCCTATGTGGTCATCATAGTTTTTTTAATAGCAATTAGTTTGTTCATGTGGGTTTTGCCGAATTACAATGTGTTTGATATGGGTTATGCTAACATGGACACCTTGTTCAGTATGGCTCCATGGGTTTTTATTTTTTTAATTTCAGCTATTACAATGCGAAGTTTTAGTGAAGAAAAAAAATCAGGGACGATTGAAATTTTAACAACAAAACCTTTGAGTGATATGCAAATTATTTTAGGTAAATATTTTGCTGGAGTACTGCTTGTTTTATTTTCATTGATTCCCACTTTACTTTATTTTTATACTATTTATAAATTAGGATTGCCAGTTGGTAATATTGATTCAGGCGCAACGTGGGGATCTTATTTGGGTTTATTATTTATGGCAAGTTGTTTTGTTTCAATTGGAATATTTTCATCTGCAATCACCGACAATCAAATTGTTTCATTTATTGTCAGTATGTTTTTATGTTATGTTTTTTACAACGTATTCGATCTGTTTGCTGACTTTAAAATGCTTGGTAGTTTTGATTCTTTAGTGGCATCAATTGGAATTAATTTACACTACCAAAGTATTAGCAGAGGCGTTATAGATTCCAGAGACCTCCTATATTTTATAAGCTTTATAACTGTTTTTATTTATGCAACAAAAACAGTTTTTGGATCAAGAAAATGGCAATAGTTAACTTTAGATTGAAATAAATTTTGAAAAAAATTAAAAATATAAAATCACAATCATTGATTGAATTATGCTTAGTAATAATTCTTGCTTTCTTGTTGAATTTTGTTTTAAGCAATTATTTTTTCAGAATTGATTTAACAAAAGAGAATAGATTTTCCTTATCAAATGCGAGTAAAAATTTAGCAGCCAAAGTTGTTGAACCAATGTATGTGAAAGTTTATCTTGAAGGTGAATTTCCTGCTGATTTTAAAAGATTGCAACGATCGGTAAAAGAAATGTTAGATGAGTTTAGTGTTTATTCAAACGGAAATATTCAGTATGAATTTATTGATCCATTTGTAGATGCTAATGATAAAAAATCAAACGACATTATTCAAGAACTTGGTGGAAAAGGTTTGCAAGCTACAAGTGTTCAAGTAAAAAAGGATGATGAATTTTCGCAAAAAATAATTATTCCGGGAGCGCTGATTTTATATAAACAAAGAGAGATTCCACTTAATTTATTGAAAGGTCAATTTGGTGCTGCTCCAGAAGAAACAATAAATTCATCTATCGAATTGTTGGAATATGAAATTGCAAATGTGTTACGCAAATCAGTTCAAACCAAAGCAAATAAGTTGGCACTTTTGCGTGGTCATGGCGAATTAGAAAAGTGGGATATTGCTGATGGACGTGCAGAACTTGAATTGTTTTATGATGTTGAGGATTTAGATGTGACACAAGTTCCACCTCAAACTTTAAATGAATATGTAGGAATAATAATAGCAAAACCAACAATTCCATTTACAGATTTCGATAAATTTAAAATTGATCAATACATCATGAATGGTGGCAAAGTGTTGTGGTTGATGGAATCTCAATCAGCCGAAATGGATAGTTTGATGAAAACCAATATGTTTTTTACTTCTTCATTCAATCATAATCTTGACGACATTTTATTTAAATATGGTGTTAGAATAAATCAAAATATTGTACAGGATTTGCAATGCGAAGCCATTCCCATTTTAAGTGGAATGAAAGATGGAATGCCACAGCAAAAACTTTTGCCATGGGTGTTTTATCCAGTAACACCGCCATCTGGTGTGCATCCAATAATTAAAAACATTGACCATATCTGGTTTCAATTTGCATCATCAATTGATACGATTCCAAATTCAAAAATAAAAAAAACAGTTTTGCTTCAATCCTCATCCTATTCTCGAGTTGTGCCAGCGCCAGTTCGCATAGATTTGGAAATTGCACGATTGAATCCCGAACCAGAGTTGTTTAGGACAGGAGGAAATAAAATTCTTGCGGTATTGTTAGAGGGCGAATTCAACTCGATTTTTCAATACCGATACGATGCAACAAAAAATCCAGAATTGCCTTTCAAAGAAAAAATTGAAAACGGAAAAATGATTGTGGTAAGCGATGGAGACATTATTAAAAATCAACGTAAAAAAACAACAGGTGAAATTTTTCCTTTGGGTTTCAATCGATTTACTCAACAACAATTTGGCAACAAAAGATTTCTGTTAAACTGCGTTGATTATTTATGCGATGAAAGTGGAATCATTGAAATTCGTAGTAAAGAAATTACACTTCGTCAGCTTGATAAAGCTAAAGTAAAAAAAGAAAAGAAAATGTGGCAACTTGTAAATATTGCCGTTCCCATCGTTTTGGTTTTATTATTTGGATGGATGAACAGATTAATACGAAATAAAAAATACGCATAACAATAAACTCATTACTAAAAATAGTTATATAAACTTTCATGAATCGTTCAATTAAAATCCTGCTAATACTATTTATAGCAACTGTCGCAATTTATTTTTTATTTGTTCGTAAACCTTGGACAACAATTAAAGGAGAGTTGAAAGATTTTGCAATTAAAGACACTTCAAACGTTACACAAATTTTTATTGCAGACTTGAATCATCAATCAGTTACACTTATAAAACAACAAAACAATACTTGGAAATTAAACAAAAATTATATTGCAGATAATTCTAAAATAAAGTTGTTGTTGCAAACCATTCACGATGTAAATGTATTGCGTCCTGTATTTCCAAAAGAACACAATACTGCCATTGCGGATTTAACAACTCGCGGATTAAAAGTAATTTTTTATAAAGGTGAAAATGTGCTAAAGACAATTTATGTTGGCTCGGCAACACCTGAACAAACCGGCACTTACATGTTAATTGATGGCAGTGCATCTCCTTATGTAACACATATTCCAGGATTTGTCGGTTTTCTAACTCCTCGATTTTTTGCCGAAGAACTTAAATGGAGAAACAAATTAATTTTTGATTACAAACCGGAAGAAATTAGGTCGATAAAAGTAAGCTTTGGAAATTCTGAAGGAAGTTTTTCAATTGATAATTCGGAGAATGAATTTCCGATTTTAAAAGATGGTAATGGAAACATAAAACAAATTTTGGACCTGAAATATTTAAAATATTATGTTGCAAGTTTCAATCAACTTTATTGCGAAGGTTTTGATGTTGAACACAACATGGAGTTTAAAGATTCTGTTTTTAAAACACCTGTTTTTTGCACTTTGATTGTAACAGATAAAAACGGGAAAAGCAATAAACTTCAACTTCACTTAAAAGCAAGTGATATAAAAACGAAAGAACAATTTGATGAAAATGGTTATCCAATTTCAAACGATCCGGAAAAGTATTTTGGATTTATAAATGATGATAAAAATGTAGTTTATATTCAGAAGTATAACTTCGGAAAAATAGTGTTAAAATCTACAGATTTTAAATGATAATTAATCTTGTCTTTTTATGAGCCAAAACTTATGTTTGCCTAAATGAATTTTAAATCCGATTGCATACATTTTAAAGGACATATTCCTTGCAAACCGCACAAACAACATGGATATCATTGCGATGATTGCAAGGTTTACGAGAAAGTTTCGAAACGAATTTTAATTATTAAACTTGGTGCAATTGGCGATGTAATACGTACAACTCCGCTTGTAGTTAAGTTCAAAGAATTGTATCCATTATGCAAAATTACTTGGCTTACTTGGACGCCAGATATTCTGCCTCAAAGTAAGATTGATGAAATTTTGAAATGGGATTTTAATTCAATTTTATATGCTCAAAATTCAAATTGGGATATCGCCATAAACTTAGATAAAGAAAAAGAAGCTGGAGCACTTTTAAAAATAGTAAACGCCAAAGAAAAGTATGGATTTGTTTTGAATGAAAATGAAATTCAACCATTGAATGACTTAGCAATTCATAAATTTTCGACAGGTGTTTTTGACGATGTAAGCAAAGCAAATACAAAAAGCTACCTGCAGGAAATATTTGAGATTTGTGGTTTAACACACAATGGAGAACCGTATCTTATAGATGCTCACGATGACAAAGGGTATAAGTGGGATTTGCCATTAGACAAAAAAATTATTGGATTAAATACTGGTTGTGGTGGCAGATGGACTACAAGATTGTGGAGTATTGAAAAGTGGGTTGAATTGATAAAAATTTTAAGAAAACAAGAACCAAATGCTGAGATTTTATTGTTAGGTGGAGAAGCAGAAGATGTAAGAAACAAAGAAATTCAGAAACTCAGCGGAGCAAAATATTTGGGTTATTTTAGTTTGAATGAGTTTATTAATTTAGTTAATCGTTGCCACTTAATAATTACTCAGGTAACAATGGGAATGCATATAACACTTGCGCTGGGAAAGAAAATAATTTTGATGAATAATATTTTTAATCCCTACGAGTTTGATTTATTTGGAAATGGAGAAATTGTAATGCCAAATAAAGAATGCAAATGTTTTTACCGCGGAGCCTGTGTTGATGGAACAAGCTGCATGGAAGAACTACCTGCTCAAAAAATTGCAGATGCAGTTGCTAGGCATTATTGATAGCGATTTTAAGGGGTAAATTGAAACTCGTTTTTCAATTCCGTCAAGGTTTTATTTACAACATTTACATACATATTTATATTTGTAAAAGGTCTGTTGTTTGAGTTTTTAGGTTGGGCAGCAATGATGTCTGCAATGTTCATTCCGCCAATTATTTTTCCGAAAACAGTGTACTCGCCATCCAAACTTTTTTGCCCTAAAGTATTTACAACAATATAAAATTGAGATCCACTAGATGCTCTCAAAGGATTGCTTGAATTCCCTAAACGAGCAGCACCAACAGCCCCATAAATGTGTTTGAATTTTGATGAATCAATTTCTGCAGGAATTGTATATCCAGGGCCACCTTGGCCGTCATTATTTGGGTCGCCATCTTTACTGTTTGGATCTCCACCCTGAATTACAAAATTTGGAATGATTCTGTGAAATGTTGAATTGTCAAAATAATGTGTATCCGCAAGTGCTAAATAATTATTTCTATGCAAGGGCGTTTCTTTGTAAAGCCACATATACATATTGCCAAAGGAAGTTTTTATTTCTAAAATTTTTTCGGTTGGTCCTGCTGTAGGATTGTTTTCTTCTTTGCTACACGATAAAAACGCACTTGAAAAAACAAGAATCAAATAAGATAATTTTCTCATAAGTATAAAATTTTCTCAAATCTAATTTTTTATTGTAAAAATCAAATTGCAATAAAAATTTAAGTCATCCAATTACTTTTTCAAACTTTTTTATTTATGCGTTTAGAATTTTACATTTGCATACTTTTTCACCCCCGCAGTTCATTCTTCGGGGGCTAATTTATTTTTACTGATTTGAAAATACAAGAGCTTTTATCGCTTTATAGTACAAGCGAAAAAATACAAAATTTAAATAGCAGGATTAATCAAAAATCCAGAAATCGAATTTGTCTAAGTGGGCTAATTGGCTCGGTTGATGCAATTGTTGCAGCATCTACTTTTCAATTAAATTCTCGTACTCAACTCTTTATTTTTAACGATGCAGAGGAAGCAAAATATTTCCAAAACGATTTGGAAAACTTGTTAGAAGGCAAAAAGATTTTATACTTTCCGCCATCCTACAAACGAAGTTTTCAAATTGAAACTTTAGACAACAACAATGTTCTTGAAAGATCAGAAGTTCTCAATAAATTGACATTAAAATTGTCAAAAGGCGATTTGATTTGTACAACTGCCGAAGCATTGTCTGAATTGGTAATTAGCGAAGAGGATTTAACAAAAAATACCTATGAATTAAAAGTTGGAGATAAATTTGATTTAGAATTTTTCATCGAATTTTTAACAGAACATTCGTTTGAAAGAAAAGATTTTGTATACGAAGCCGGTGAATTTAGTATTCGTGGAGGAATAATAGATGTGTATTCATATAGCAACGAACATCCTTACCGAATCGAATTGAATGGCGATTTTGTTGAATCTATCAGAACTTTTGATACGTATAATCAATTATCAATTAAAAAAGTTGAACGATTTTTTATTATTCCTAATATTCAGAAAGATATAGATACAACAGCTAAAAAAACTTTTTTTAATTATCTGAAGAACGATACAATCATCTGGACAAAGGAATTACAACTTAGCATTGATTTGATAAAAAATGCAGAAGAAAAGTTGATCGTTAATGAAAAGTCTAAACGGGATTCAACATCAAAAAAATACGCGACTGATTTCATCAATTCCGAACAATTCATTAATTCAATAAAGAATTTTTCGATTGTTGAATTTGGGCTGCGAAATTATTTTAAAGACGATCAGAAAATTGTATTTGAAATTTCGCCACAACCTACATTCCATAAAAATTTTGTTTTGTTGAATGAAAACTTAAAAAAAAATCAATCTGAAAACTTCAAGAATTTAATTTTTAGTGATAGCGCGCGGCAAATTGAAAGACTCTATAGTATTTTTGATGACCTTGATAAAACCATCGAGTTTGCTCCAGTTTATCATGCTTTAACAAATGGATTTGTCGATAAAAATTTAAAAATTGCTTGTTATACCGAACATCAAATATTTGATCGATTTTATCGTGTAAGGTCAAGAAAGTATTTCAGCAATTCAAAAATAATTACACTAAAAGAGTTAAGCGAATTAAAACCTGGAGATTTTGTAACTCACATAGATCATGGCATTGGAAAGTTTGCAGGATTGGAAAAAATTGAAATCAATGGACGAATTCAAGAAGCCGTTCGATTGGTTTATAAAAACGATGATTTACTTTATGTAAGTATTAATTCGCTGCACAAAATTACTCGTTATACGGGAAAAGATGGTGTTGAACCACGATTGCATAAACTTGGAAGCGACACTTGGGAAAAATTGAAATCACAAACCAAGAAAAAAGTAAAAGACATAGCTCGTGATTTAATTAAATTGTATGCTGCACGAAAAGCTCAACCAGGATTTCAATTTAATCCAGATAGTTATTTGCAAGCCGAACTTGAAGCAAGTTTTATTTATGAAGACACACCCGATCAAATATTAGCAACACAGGATTTTAAAAAAGACATGGAATCTCCGCATCCAATGGACAGATTAGTTTGTGGTGATGTTGGATTTGGAAAAACGGAAATCGCTATTCGAGCAGCATTCAAAGCGGTTACAGATAGCAAACAAGTTGCTGTGTTGGTTCCAACAACAATTTTGGCCAATCAACATTTTCGCACTTTTAAAGAGAGATTAAAAGATTTTCCATGTACAGTTGATTACATCAATCGCTTTAGAAGCTCTGCTGAGCAGAAACAAATTTTTGGAAAAGTACAGCAAGGTAAAATTGACATTTTGATTGGGACGCATCGAATGTTGAGCAAAGATGTAAAATTTAAAGATTTAGGATTGTTAGTGATTGATGAAGAACAAAAATTTGGAGTAAGTTCAAAAGAAAAAATTAAATCATTAAGAACAAATGTAGATACGCTTACGCTCACTGCAACGCCAATTCCACGCACTTTGCATTTTAGTTTAATGGGAGCTCGCGATTTGTCAATCATAAATACAGCACCTGCCAATCGACAAGCAGTTTCAACCGAATTGCATAATTACAACGATGACCTGATTAAAGAAGTTGTATTGAAAGAAGTAGAGCGAGGCGGTCAAGTTTTTGTTGTACATCATCGTGTCAAAGACATTTATGATTTTGCAAATAGAATTTCAACATTGTGTTCAGGAGTAAAAGTTGGTGTTGCACACGGGCAATTGGAAGGAGACAAATTGGAAGATGTAATGATGAAATTTATTGAGGGCGAATACGATGTGTTGGTTGCTACAACTATTATTGAAAGTGGATTAGATATTCCCAATGCAAATACTATAATAATTAATAATGCGCACATGTTTGGACTTAGCGATTTGCACCAAATGCGTGGTCGTGTGGGTAGAACAAATAAAAAAGCATTTTGTTATTTAATGGTTCCTAGTATTTCAACTTTAACTGCTGATGCCAAAAGAAGATTGCAAGCCATTGAAGAATTTAGTGATTTGGGAAGCGGGTTTAATGTTGCTATGCGTGATTTGGATATTCGTGGTGCTGGAAATTTATTGGGGGGAGAACAAAGTGGATTTATTGCTGAAATAGGATTTGAAATGTATCACAAAATATTGGATGAAGCAATTCGCGAACTTAAAGAAGAGGAATTCAACAGCTCTCCAATTAGTGAAAATGAAGAAACAAGTTTTAATGAAAGAGGCAGTAAAAATATAAATACAAGTTCTGCTTCATTATTGAATAAAAATTATTCGGTTGAAACAACAATTGAAACAGATTTTGAAGCATTAATTCCGGATGAATATGTTAGAAATATTGGTGAGCGCTTGGCGTTGTATAAACAATTATCAGCGACACAAAATAAAGACGAGTTAATTAAAATTTCGAATGAAATGCGAGATAGATTTGGGCCGCTTCCTTTACAGGTTTTAGATTTAATTGAAGTAATTAGCTTACGAGATATTGCGAAAAATCTTGGATTCGAAAAGTTGGTTTTAAAGAATAAGAGGCTAATTGCAACATTCCCAAACGAAAAAAATCAAAACTATTATCAAAGCGAATTATTCAGCGAAATAGTAGAATTTGTTCAATCAAATTCAATGCGATGTAAATTAAAACAATCAGATAAAATACTTCAGTTGTTAGTTAACGGAGTGGATGAAATAATTGTCGGAAAAAGATTTATGGAAAATATTTTACAACAAATAAATTCTAATAGGCCTTAGCAAACAAAACCCTTTGTGTAGAAGGGTTTCCGCTAAAAATACATTTGCCATTTTCTTGATGATTATTTAATGGAATACAACGAATAGTTGCTTTTGTTTTTTCCTTTATTTTTTCTTCAGTTTCGCTTGTTTCATCCCAATGTGCCGAAACAAAACCAGTTTTATTTTCAAGTGCATCAATAAATTCATCCCAAGTATTTACTGTAGTGATATACTCTTCGCGGAAATCGAGCGCTTTTTGATAAATATTTTTTTGAATTTGTTCAAGCAAGTGTTCAATTTTATGATCTAAATCTGAAGCACTCATCACTTGTTTTTCTTTGGTATCTCTACGTGCAACTTCAACCGTCTCGTTTTGTACATCGCGAGGTCCAATTGCAATTCTAACAGGAACGCCTTTTAATTCATACTCTGCAAATTTATATCCAGGCGAAATGTTTTCACGGTCATCAATCTTTACAGAAATATTTTTTGCGCGCAATGCTTTTACATACAAATTCACTTTTTCTAAAACCAATATTCGTTCATCTTCTTTTTTTGCAATTGGAATTATTACAACTTGAAAAGGTGCGAGTTTTGGCGGCAAAACCAAACCTTCGTCATCGCTATGGCTCATAATTAATGCGCCCATTAATCGTGTTGAAACTCCCCAAGAAGTTGCCCAAACAAACTCTTGTTTATTTTCTTTTGTTAGATATTTTACATCAAATGCTTTTGCGAAATTTTGACCTAAAAAATGAGATGTTCCCATTTGCAAAGCTTTTCCATCTTGCATCAATCCTTCAATACAATAAGTTTCCAATGCGCCTGCAAACCGCTCCTTGGCTGTTTTCACACCTTTAATAACTGGAACTGCCATTACATTTTCTGCAAAGTCAGCATAAACATCCAGCATTTGTTCTGTCTCTTTTATTGCCTCATCGGCTGTTGCATGTGCCGTATGTCCTTCTTGCCATAAAAATTCTGTGGTTCGTAAAAACAATCGCGTTCTCATTTCCCATCTTACCACATTTGCCCATTGATTAATTAAAATGGGTAAATCGCGATACGATTTTATCCAGTTTCTGTAGCTGTTCCATATTATTGTTTCAGAGGTTGGTCTAATGATAAGTTCTTCTTCCAACTTTGCTTCAGGGTCAATTACAATTTGTTTTGTGTTTTCATCAACCTTCAATCGGTAGTGAGTAACAACAGCACATTCTTTTGCAAATCCATCTACATGACTTGCTTCTTTACTGAAAAATGATTTCGGAATAAATAGCGGAAAATATGCATTTGAATGTCCAGTTTCTTTAAATCTTCTATCTAATTCGGCTTGCATTTTTTCCCAAATTGCATACCCATAAGGTTTAATAATCATACAGCCTTTTACATCTGAATGCTCAGCTAAATCAGCATCCTTCACCAGATTGTTATACCACTCCGAATAATTTTCGCTGCGTTTTATTTTTTTAAATTCTGCCATTTTCCTATTGATTTCACTTTAATAAAAAAGTGTTGCGAAAATAAGAATTAACTCTGAAGAAAAACACAATAATTAAAGCGTAAAAAGTTTGTTTGCTAAAACCAATTCTGCATGAATGCAATTATTTAAGATTAAATATTTCTTTTGTTTGATCAATAGAAAATTCAATAAGCTGTTTTAAAATTTTCATGTCAATGTCTTTAAGTTTATTGACATAGAGACAACTCACTCCAATTTTGTGTTTGCCTAGTTTTTTCAAAAGTTCAAAGGATTCAATTTTAAAACAAGTCAGGTAAAAGGAGATGCTTTGTTTGCGAGGTGAAAATGCAACAATTGGCCAATCTCCTTCTCTGCCGCTAGCAAATTTGTAATGATAGTTTCCAAAGCCAATAATGCTGCTTCCCCACATCACAGGATTTTCTTTTGTAATTTTTTTCATGAGTTCTAAAATAACAAAACTGTCTTTTCGTTTTTCTTCATCCGTTATTTTATTTATAAAATCCACAACATTTTCTTTTTCGGGTTTGGTTTTATTTTCAGCCATTGTCGTTTTATTTATAATTTGTTTTTCATTGCTTCGTTCATCATTTTGTAATCAATTTTTCCATTGTTTTCTTTCAAATGATTTAGTATAGCGATTGCTCTTCGAATTCGAATGTCCATTCCTTTTGGCAACCCAATAATGTGAAGCAATGTTCTTTGCTTTCCTGGTGTAAGTGAATGAAAAAGCTCATTCCCTTCATCGTCTAATTTTAGTAATTCTGCTAACTCCTCAGGCATTGGCAATCCATACTTGCTGTCGTCTTTTGTTAATTGTACATTTATCTCAGAACTGGAATTCAGTTTTAATTTATCCCGCGTTTTTTTATTCACATTAATAAAAAAACCACCGCCTTTTTTATGCATCAAAGCGCATTGAATTTTTTCTGAATCATTAATTATACAAACCACTCTTTTTGATTTTTCAGACACAAAAACAGTTGCAATTTCATTAGGCACTAAAAAATAATAATACAAAAGGTGTGAGTCGAATTTTTCTAAAACGGCAGTGAAGGTATTTTTAGGTGCTTTTTTCATCCTGCAAAATTTAAATGCAAATATATCTTAATCCAATAAAAGTTTGTTTCAGGTTTAAATCAATTTTTTAACTTCGCCCAATAAAAATTTTTAAATAAATGTCTCAACTTATCGAATGTGTTCCCAATTTTAGCGAAGGGGACGATATGAATTGTATTAAACAAATAACCGATGCAATTGAAAGTGTAGAAGGAATAAAACTTTTGGATGTTGATCCTGGAAAAGCAACAAACAGAACAGTAGTTACTTTTGTGGGTAAGCCAGAGGATGTTATTGAAGCGGCATATAGAGGAATACAAAAAGCAGCCGAGCTTATTGATATGAGTAAACACAAAGGCGAACATCCACGAATGGGCGCAACAGATGTTTGTCCATTAATTCCGGTTAGTGGAATTACGATTGAAGAAACAGTTTTGTATTCGCAAAAATTAGCCAAAAGGGTAGGAGAGGAATTAAAAATACCTGTTTATTTATACGAATATTCGCAACAGAATACGGAACGAAATAATCTTTCGATTATTCGAGCTGGTGAGTACGAAGGATTTTTTAAAAAAATTAAATTGCCAGAATGGAAACCGGATTTTGGTCCTTCTGATTTTTCATTAAAAAGTGGAGCTACAGTAATTGGTGCAAGAGATTTCTTGATTGCTTACAACGTAAATTTAAATACTAAATCTGTTCGTTTGGCAAATTCAATTGCATTTGATATTCGCGAAGCAGGAAGAGTAAAACGTGAAGGAGATTTGTTAACGGGTAAAATTATAAAAGATGAAAACGGAAATGATGTTCGCATACCTGGAACACTGAAAGCCTGCAAAGCTATTGGTTGGTTTATTGATGAGTACAATGTTGCTCAGATTTCAATAAATCTTACAAACTTCAAGATTACTTCTGTTCATCAAGCATTTGAAGAAGTTTGCAAAAGTGCTGAAAGAAGAGGAATGCGAGTTACCGGTAGCGAATTGGTTGGATTGATTCCGCTTGAATCAATGCTTGATGCGGGAAAATATTTTTTACAAAAACAGAATCGATCAATTGGAGTTAGTGAAGAAGAGCTAATTCACATTGCAATAAAATCATTGGGATTGGATGAACTTTCTTCATTTGACCCGAATAAAAAAATCATTGAATATAACTTGAAAAACACAATGGATGAAAAATTAATCAGTATGAATTTGCGTGCATTCGCAAATGAAACAGCAAGTGAAAGTCCTGCACCTGGAGGCGGTTCAATTTCAGCTTATGCTGGCAGCTTGGGTGCAGCATTAGGTGCAATGGTAGCAAACCTTTCGGCTGGTAAACGTGGTTGGGAATCGCAGATTGATTTCTTTAGCACTTGGGCCGAAAAAGGTCAAAAAATTAAAGATGCATTGTTAAAATATGTTGACGAAGATACTCGGGCTTTTACTGAAATAATGAAAGCATTTGCTTTGCCAAAAACAACCGATGAAGAAAAATTAAAACGTAGCGAAGCTATTCAAATTGCCACAAAATATGCATGCGAAGTTCCATTAAAAGTTATGAAGACTGCACATTCAACAATTGAATTGTTGCAAGCAATGATTGAAAAAGGAAATCCAAATTCAGTAACAGATGCAGGAGTTGGAATTTTGTGTGTGAAAGCAGCTGTGCATGGTGCGTATTTAAATGTTATGGTTAATTCAAAAGACTTATTGGATAAAAAATTGTCGGATGAAATTATGATTGAAGCAAAAGACATTTTTTATAAAAACAGTAAAATTGCAGACAAATTACTATTGAAAGTGGAGCAATCTATTTCTTAAATTATGCTCAAATCTATCGTAGTAAAAATACTTGTTATTGCATTGATGATTGTAACGCCAATTGTTGCTGGCATTGCTTTTTACGAATATTACAAAGTCAGTATTTTAAATATAAAACCGGCTTATCCATTTGGTAAATATTTAAATTTTGTAGAAATAAATTACGCTAAACAAATGTTAGTGATTGGAAGTTTAAGTTTAGCATTTGCTGTACTCTCATACCTAACTTTACTTATAAAAAGTTTAATTAAGTTGCTACTGATTGCAGTAATTGTAGCTGTAATTTATTTTTTGTTTCAATAAAGATTACTTAGTAAAATCTGGTTCAGTTATTAATTTATATCCAGAAGGAAGTTTGAATAATGTTTCAGGAACATCCTCAACAACAATTTTTCGCACACTCATTTTAATTTTAGTTCCGTTTTGGTCTGCGGTGTATTCCATCAAAAATCCATTAATTTCTTCAAATAATTTATCAGATTCATTACCAGATTTTATTTTAGGCAAATCTTCGCAATACCAACAAATATTTGCTAAGGTATCGCCATTTATAATTGTATTTATTGTTGCTTTTTTACATTGAAAACCTGCAATAATTTTTGTGTCGCTTGAGTAAGTAATTGAAATTTTCGGAATTTTGTTCTGAGGATAAATTTCGTTTTGCATTTTTTGTATTTCCTGCTCCGACTTTTGCATTGCAATTTTTTCGCCCATTCTATTCATACAAAGTAAAAATGATTTGCTTTCAGGGTCTGATATGATAATCATTTTGCCATCAGCTATTGGAATTTCAACTCGCGATTTTCCGCTTCTAAAATAAACAGTTGCATTTGATGGAAGTGTACTGCCCATTTTTGCAATTTCAGGTGTTAAATTCAAATAAGAAATTTCGTAAAATGCTTTGCCGCTCGATATTTTTGTTTTTTGAGCAACAACTAAATTGCTCAAAAATAACAATGCTAAAACACAATGAATTTTCTTTTTGATAAGCATCTTACTTGTTAAAAAAATAGTATTAATTCAACAATTACCAACTGAATTTTTCTTTATTTAAAAATGCTGAAACGCCTTTTTTGCAATCTTCTGTTTTTCGAGCAAATGCATTCATTTCCGCAGCATAATCCAATGCGTTATCCAAAGATTTGTTTTGAATTTCATTAATCATTTGTTTTGTCAAGGTCAAACTTTGAGCAGAAGTATTTTTGCATAATTGAGTTGCAAAATTAAAGACGGTTTCATCAATCAATTCTGTAGAGCAAACAGTATTTATTAAATTATAATTTTTCGCTTCTTCTGCATTCAATGATTCGCCAGTTAATAAAATTTCTTTTGAGTTTTTCTCTCCAGTTTTTCTTACTAAAAATACCATTACGATGGCTGGCACAAAACCAATTTTTACTTCGGTGTATGCAAAAGTAGCATTTTCACTTGCAAAACAAAAGTCGCAAACGCTTGCCAGTCCGCAACCTCCGGCTAAAGCAAATCCTTCAACTTGTGAGATGGTAACTTTTGAGGATGTATAAATTAATTTGAAAAGTTCAGCTAAGTTTTTACTGTCATTTAAATTTTCTTCGTGTGTGTTGTTTTGAAGTTTTTGCAAACTTGATAAATCAGCTCCACTGCAAAAAGTTCCGCCATTTGCTTTGATGACAATTACTTTGCAATTGCTATCGTCAAGTGCATTTTTATACACGCTTTTAATTTCAGTAACCATTTCGAAACTAAGCGCGTTGCGTTTTTCAGGACGGTTAAGCGTAATGTAAGCAACTCGCTCCTTTACTTCGTATAAGACTAAATTTTCCATGGTTTAAAAATCATTCAATGATAAAGTAATTGCTCCGTTTTCGCCAACATCAATTATTTTACTTTTTGTTTTTGATAGTTTTTGTTTGATAAAATCTTTTCTTGTTTTTGAAATATCTGAGGCGAGAATAATTTTATTCAATTGCTTGTTTTCGGTTAATTTATTTATGTCAATAAAATTATTTCCGTACAACAAAATGTTTTTTTCATTGCCAATCACATGATTGGTAATAGAAATAATTTTATCGTTAAAACGCAAGTCCATTGCTTTGTTTAAATCAATTGAATTTGTTTTTGTTATTCCACTTGCCCAAATGTGTTGTTGCAAATGAAATCGATATTTGTATTCGTTTTCTAACAATAATTTATCAGCAATAATTGTTGAGTTTTCGCCATCAACCAATTGCAAAGCGACATGATTTTTGATGTTGTATATTGTAATAAATTTTTGATTGTGAATTTTTATACTTTCAAATATTTGAATTGAAAAAAACAAACAACATGCAATTAATCCATTCCTAAAAAATCTTTGTTTTCGAGTTGCAAAATAAACAATGAAATAGGCGATTAAAATATAAAGTAAAATGCTTTCAACAATAGAAATATGTATTCCATTGATGTAAGAACCTGGCAGATCATTTAACAAAATGACAATGTTATTGGTAAGCCAAATAAGCTTGTTCATAATGAGTCCAAGTATTGCGGGAATCCAAGAAAAAATACTTGCTAAAGATGCTGAAAGTATCAATGCAATTCCTATAAAAATAATTAAAGTGGTAATTGGAATGATAACTAAATTACTGATTGGAAAGTAAACCGGAAATTGATGAAAATACAACATTCCAATAGGAAATGTTGCCAATTGAGCAGCGATTGAAACAGAAACTATTTTCCATAATTCCTCCATAAAACCATTGTTGAAATAAAACCATTCGTTGAAATATTTTTGCAAAGCAACAATTCCAATTACAGCACAAAAGCTGAGTTGAAAACCGACATTTGCCAATGTGTTGCTATCAAACAAAAGCAATACAAGTGCAGATGCCGCAAGTGTGTTATAGATATTGGATGAAGATTTTATGGCACTTGCAACTGCTACAAAACTGAACATAACACTTGCTCGTAATATTGATGGCGATAAACCACAAATTAAGGAGTAAACCCAAATTACGGAGAGCGAAATGGTGACTTTAATAATTCGTTGGTATTTTCTTTTATCAAAATATTTTAACAATAAATTTATCAGCCAAAAAACCAATCCAACATGCATGCCGCTTACAGCCAAAACATGCAGCGTTCCTGTGTTTGAATACGCTTTAACAACATCTGCATCAATGTCGTCATCGTAACCAAAAAGCAATGCTTGAGCGACAGCAATTTCATTTTTTGTTTGAACATATTGGTGTAATATTTTATTAAAATATTTCTGAGATGAATAAGCAAATGCCCAAAAAATATTTCCTTCGTTTTTATTCAATTGCACAAAATCTTTGTTTCGCAAATACGATTGATTGTAAATTTGGTTGAATGCTAAATATCGTTTGTAATTAAATTCATTTGGGTTTTGTGGAGCTGAAATTTCATGCGAATTATTTTTTATCAAAATCAAATCGCCATAATTAAGTTGTGTAAAAAGTAAAGAGTCTTTTTCAAAATATAAAATCATTAAACCACTAACAGGTGTTTGCGAATTCAAACTGTCAATACAGCTTAATACTTTAGCTTTAGCTTTAAATGATTTAGCTCTTTTAAGCGGCTGTTCATCGAGTTGTACAACAAAGTAGTTCGCTTGATGATGACTGAAATGGCTTTTAAAAATTAATTGATTGTGAAACGTATTTAATGCAAATCCAAAGCTCAAACAAAGCAAGTTCAATGGAATTCCTTTTAAATGGGTTTTATGTGGATTTACTTTAATGAAATGAAGTAAAATATTTATCGAAAGCAAAAATCCAAAAGCAATAAATGCAACATGAGTCGGTAATGGATAAAACATATTTATTCCAATTCCGATGATTACTGGAACTGTAATTCGAACGAGTGGAACTTTATGCCAAAAACCCGCAAACATGATTTTTTAAAATTAAAGCAAGTATAATTTTTTTTACTGTCTTATACGTTTGCACATCAAACTGTGCATATATCTTTCTGCCAAATGTTTTTTGCAATTAAATTTTACGATATTTGAACTCTAAAATTAAAAACTATGTATAACAATTTATTACACATTCATAGTTGGTTGCGCTGGGCATTTTTGCTTGCCGCTTTATATCCAATAGTTCGTTCGTTTTACGGAATGATGTACGGAAAACAATTTACAAAACAAGATAATACAGCTGCAACAATTTTACTTGCGTTGGCACATACGATGTTATTGCTCGGAATAATTTTGTTTTTTTTAAGTCCTACAATCCAAGGAGCATTAGAGCAAGGAATGTCTGCAATTATGAAAGACCCAACTTTGCGTCCTCTTGTGATTGAACATCCAGCTTGCATGATTATTTCTGTGGCGTTAATTCAAATTGGAAGGATAAAAAGCAAATCTGCTTACGAAGACAGAGTAAAACACCGCAGAACTTATATGTATTACGGAATTGCCTTAATAATTATTCTTTCGATGATTCCATGGGAAAGTGCTCCGCTGATGCGAGGAGTTTAATTTACTAAAAATACTTAATCAAAAAAGCAAAAGCTCTTTCTTCACTCCAATATTTTGTTAGAAATGTAAAAAAAACACTCAACTATTTGTTTAATTGGGGTTTTTAATATTCTTTTGAAATTCAAAATATACATAGTATGAGATTACAAATTCTGTGCTTACTTGTAGTTTTTGGAATAATAATTACAAGTTGTAAAAGGAGGCTGTCAACAGATTACGATTCGCCTTCTGCGAAAGTTCTTCAAAATTCTGCTGAACAACAAAAATTGTTAAATAGAATAATTTGTTTACATGATTTATTTAAAGAAAACAGTCGGTTAGGTAAATCATCTTGGTCAGGCTCATATTCAATAGATTCAGCTATTATTTATGTTGAAGGGGCTTTAAATTACGAATGGGGTGATGCGCAATGTGATTTGCATGAATATATTAGTTATGAGACTGATGAATTTGAAGTGGAAATTAATAATAATACTGTGGCAGCAAGTGAAATGGATATATTATATGATTACTTAAACAATTATTCAGCAACAAATTATTATAGTGATTCTTCAGATAAGCATATACATTCAATAGACTTAGATATTAGTGATATTGAATCGTCAGCGAGCAATAAGCAACGGTTATTTGTGAGAATATTAGTTGCACAAAGAGCACATGCTAATCCGGAATCAACCCAATCTAGTAATCCATTTAGTAATTTTAGTTACCGATATAATTATAATGGGGCTTTGTGCGCTGACCAGCCCTATTATTCTGAACTAGATTTTGGAATTTCTCGATCAGGACGTTGGCAAGATGTACATTTTGCTTGGCATGGCTTTGAATATGGCGGAGCTTTCCTTTTGGAAAGACAAGTAACAATGGATGAACAATACGTTCCAATTCCACCTCAAGGAAGTGCATATGATTATAGAGTTATTTTTATAAATATTGGTTATAATAATAATGGTGTCAGCCCGAATGGATTTATAACAGATAAAGACGAACCATTACCATCAAATACTTCAATGCCTAATGGTTCAACATTGGGTACTATTAATACCTCTAAACTCTATTCGTATAGTTTTATCACTTCGCAAACTCAACAAAATAGACAAGATGCACATAACAATCTACCATGTTTATATGGAAATGATTTGTATTTTTACTATGGATTTTTCCAAAACAATAATAACCTGATCGACAGATACAAACCATCGGCTGGTAAAGAGTTTCATAGTGTATTAGTTTATTCAAGATTTAAGAGATATACTGATATACCACCAACTATTGCCTCAACTAAATTAAAGACAATTTCCTTAAATAGTGTTAATAAAGATATTTATTTCTGCCATGACTACAGATTATACTATGGAATGCTTGTTTTTGGGCAAGGCTCTAATTAGATAATAGTATAGACTTAATGAAAACAATAGTTTATAGAAAAATAGCAAACAAGAATTTCTTCTTATTTGTTATTTTTTTATTCAGTCTGAGTATTATTTATGCTCAATCATTCATTAAGCAAAATTATAATGGTATATCTAATGGTTTGGCTGATATAGTTGAAATAAATGAGAACTACTATTTCGCGGGATTTAGGTTTGATAGTTCCATTTACAGTATGAATTTATTGTTTCTTAAAGTATCCCAAAAAGGCGATGTAATTAAAAATAAAGAATTTGAAGTCAAGGATTCATTATTTTATCCTAAGAAATGGCTATTCTTTAAAAATAATTTTTACTATATTGGTTATAAAATACACAGCCATTATGACGATACTAACAATTTTGATTTGAAATTTAAACGTTGGCTTTGTTTTTATAAACTTGATACCTTTTTTAATTTAATTCATTACAATGAAATATTAATAGATTCCGTTGTAGATAATCCTCCTTACAATGATAACTTTGGGGTTGAAGTTATTAACGATAAAATATTTGTTGTGGCATGTATTAGTAGGGTAATCCCTAAAGACACAATTTACTCATCAAATTGGGCAAGTTTTATTTTTACTATTGAAGAATCAGAAAATATTCAACTTTTTAAAAAATATCTTAATTTTAATGATAGTACAGAATCAAAATTTTTATCAAAAATTATTTCTGTCAAAAACCAAATATACTTATATTCAGGGGGTTATTTTTTTATAACGGATTCTACTTTCGATAAATTATCTTATGTGCCTATGGGTGGTTTGGAATCATATCCCCAAAGTCCTTTTGATATTCCTATTACTATAAAAAAATACGCTGATGATAAGTTTTTAATTGCTGGTATTTGTTTCTGGTTTCCTAATCCAGGTATCCCGGTTGGAGGCGACCAATATACTTTGTCGATTGCATACGTTGATAGTTCGGCACATTTTATAAATAAGAATATTATTAATCCAAATGGCATCAGAGACTTTAAACCTTATGATAATAGTGAAAGCCCATTGTCACTTATTGATTATTATGATAAAAACAATATTTACGTTTCAATGAGTAATACTAACAATCAATTGTATGTGGTAAATCTTGATTCTAATTTTACTAAAAAATGGGAACGATTAATACCAATTTCAAATTTTGACAATGCCGTATGTATTAAATTGTATAATACTGTAGCCACAAGTGATGGAGGGGTTTTAATACTTACAGTAATATTTAAAAAAATAAATAATGTAACCAAGGCATCACATTATGTTTTAAAATTTGATAATAAAGGCAAAAGTAGTTTCCTTAAAGAAATTATTCATGCAAAGGATGTATTTCAGATTTATCCTAACCCATTTAGTAAGAAATTACTTTTAAAAAACGAAACGAATTCACTATGTATAATTCATATTTTTAATATGATGGGTAAAGAGGTATATACTATTATTGTAAATGATTCAGAGGGCTTTATTGATACCTCATATTTAAGCGAAGGTTTATATTTTTACGAAATTAAGAATAACAATGGACTCATAACTAAAGGGAAATTAATAAAAGAATAAAAGTACTTACTCAAAAAAGCAAAAGCTCTTTCTTCGCTCCAATAATTTTTGTTGGGAAAACTTTTTGAAAATCCAACATGCCCACCTTGTTGAGTTGCTTCTAAATAAAAATATTCAGATTTTTTTGCGATTTCAAAAGGAAAACATTCTTCAGAAAGAAAAGGATCATTTAAAGCATTTACCAGCAAAGTTGGAATTTTAATTTGATGTAAAAATTGTTTGCTGCTGCATTTTTGGTAATAATCAGTCGAATCGATAAATCCGTGAATTGGTGCTGTAAAGCGAGAATCCCAATCTGCAAAAGTTTTTATTTTTTCAATTCCTTCAGTATTTAATTTTTCGGAAAATAGTTTCGCTTTTTTTAGAATTTTTTTGTTCATGCTTTTTAAAAAGCGGTGCATATAAATTTTGTTTGAACCTTTAGCCAATGCTTTTGAACTTGCTGCCAAATCAACAGGAACTGAGAATGTAGCTGCGGATTTTATTTTTAAATTAATGTTTACTGACTCCTCGCCCAAATATTTTAAAAGTGCATTTCCACCCAGACTAAAGCCACACAAAAAAATAGATTCATACAAATTGTCGGAAGAAATTTGATTGATAACTTCTGAAATATCATCGCTCGCACCGCTGTGGTAGCTTCTTAGTTTTAAATTCATTTCGCCACTGCAGCCTCTAAAGTTTACTACACATACATCAAAATTCCGCTCGCTGAAATATTTCGAAAACCCTTTGATATACTGAGATTGCGAACTTCCTTCCAATCCATGAAAAAGAATCAATAAATTTTTTGAGGAATTTGTAATCCAATCCAAATCTAAAAAATCGCCATCAGCTAATAATATTCGTTTGCGTTTGAAATGAATAGAAACATATCGAAATAAAGTTGGAAGTATTGTTTCTACATGTTTGTTTTTAAAAAAACGATTGCCTTTAAAATTGGATTGTAGAATTGGCATTCGTATTTTTTATTTAATTAGGAATTCGTTTCGGTAAGATTGAAATGCACTAATTTTTTAAAAACTTCAATTCGTTGGCTTAATACATTTTCATTCAAATCCACTAATCGTTCGGTCCCAAATTTCTCGACACAAAAACTAGCCATAGCCGAGCCATAAATTACTGCATTTTTCATGTTTTCAAAACTTATGTCATCGGTTTTGGCTAAGTAGCCAATAAAGCCACCAGCAAATGTATCGCCTGCACCGGTTGGATCAAATACTTCTTCGAGTGGCAATGCCGGAGCAAAGAAAACTTCCTTGCCATGAAACAGAAGTGCACCGTTTTCGCCCTTTTTTATGATTAAATATTTAGGGCCCATTTCCTGAATTTTAACTGCTGCTTTTACCAATGAGTATTCGCCCGAAAGTTGTCGAGCTTCTTCGTCATTAATTGTCAAAACATCAACCATCGAAAGTGTTTTTTTCAAATCATCCATGGCTATTTCCATCCAAAAATTCATCGTATCCATTACAATCAATTTTGGACGAGTTGTCAATCGTTCAATCACGGTTTGCTGTACTTTTGGTGTCAAATTCCCAAGCATTAAATACTGACAGTTTTGATACGAATCGGGAATTATAGGATCAAAATCACCCAGTACATTTAATTCAGTAATTAACGTATCGCGGCTATTCATATCGGTATGGTATTTTCCGCTCCAGAAAAAAGATTTTTCGCCTTTTTTTATTTGCAATCCTTCTGTATCTACTCCATGATTGTTTAAATGCGAGATAAATTCATGCGGAAAATCATCTCCGACAACGCCAACCAAGTTTACATTTTTGGTAAAGTATGAAGCGCAAAGAGAAATGTAAGATGCTGCTCCACCAACGATCTTGTCTGTTTTTCCAAAGGGAGTTTCAATGGCATCAAATGCAACACTACCGACAACTAATAGACTCATAAATATTTTTTTAAATTTTTTTTGCCGCGAATATTGCATAATAAATCTGCAAAACCTATCATTGCAGCCCCATTAACAAAATTCCTTGGTAGCTCAGCTGGTTAGAGCACATGACTGTTAATCATGGGGTCGCTGGTTCGAGCCCAGCCCAGGGAGCAAAAAGCCAATCGTAAATTACGGTTGGCTTTTTTATTTTGTTTCAAGCATATTTTGCATTTGTAGAGACGATGCATGCAACGTCTCTACAGGGAATCATTTCATCATTATTTCAAACATAATAGTCATCTTCTTTCCAATTTACAGGATTATTTATGATATAATTTCTGATGTTTTCAAATGACCGAGCATCGCGAATGATGTGGTCGTAAAATCGGGGTTGCCATTCAAAATCAGGGTTTATTTTTCGGCATTCTTTGCTGACTGCTGATTTGAATGACCTGATAATAACTGATAGTGAATATGCCTTTGGGCTAATATTCTGAAAATGCTAATTTTATTCGAATTATGTAGAGACATTACATGCAACGTCAGAGTGTGAAAAAACTATTCACAAACAGGATGTAAACATGAGGATAAAAGTAGAAAAAACAAAGCAAATAAGATTGTTCATTTGAGTATTCAAAACACATGGAATACATCACACCAATTTAATGGGACTAAAAAAAGTAAATGGAGAGTTTGCCTTAATCATGATGGTTTATAACATGAAACGCTGCATGAATATTTTAGGAATGGATGATTTGATAGAAAAAATAAAAAACTGGGTACCCAATTACAAAGGGACAACTCCTATTTTTAATAAATCGACCTTTATAAAAGCCATTACAGCACACTTTTTTCGCCAACAAAAATTAGCAGCTTAAAAATCAAGTATCGTATAATCGAAGCAAATCGAACAATACCCTATGCTATAAAATAATTTGTACCCTTTTTTTATGAAAAACTGAGTTTTTTCACAGCCTGACGCCTCTAATATAAATTACATATTCCGTCTGTACTGTCCACCAACCTCAAACAATGCATTTGTTATTTGTCCAAGCGAACAATATTTTACGGTTTCCATTAATTCGGCAAAAATATTTTTGTTGTGAATGGCTGTTTGTTGTAATTTTAAAAGCATTTCTGCTCCTTTTTCTGTGTTGCCTTTTTTCAATTCATTCAACATTTCAATCTGATATTCTTTTTCATCGGCCGTACTTCTAATAATTTCTTTGGGCAAAACAGTGGGCGAACCCTTGCTGCTTAAAAAAGCATTGACACCAATAATCGGAAATTCGCCCGAGTGTTTTAGCGTTTCGTAATAAATGCTTTCCTCTTGTATTTTATTGCGTTGGTACATGGTTTCCATTGCGCCCAAAACGCCACCTCGTTCGCTTATTTTATCAAACTCAGTCAACACAGCTTCTTCAACCAAGTTGGTCAATTCTTCAATAATAAACGAACCTTGTAAAGGGTTTTCATTTTTTGCCAATCCCAATTCGCGGTTTATAATTAACTGAATAGCCATTGCTCTTCGCACACTTTCTTCGGTTGGCGTTGTGATGGCTTCATCGTAGGCATTTGTATGAAGTGAGTTGCAGTTGTCGTAAATGGCGTACAATGCTTGTAGCGTTGTACGAATATCGTTGAAATCAATTTCCTGAGCATGCAAACTTCGTCCGCTGGTTTGAATATGGTATTTCAGCATTTGACTTCTTTCGTTTGCAGCGTATTTCAGTTTCATGGCTTTTGCCCAAATTTTTCGAGCTACACGCCCAATCACTGAATATTCGGGGTCTATTCCGTTTGAGAAAAAGAAAGAAAGATTGGGAGCAAAATCATCAATGTGCATTCCACGACTTAAGTAATACTCAACAAAAGTAAAACCGTTAGAAAGCGTAAGCGCTAACTGCGTAACGGGATTTGCTCCGGCTTCGGCAATGTGATATCCGCTAATGGAAACCGAATAAAAATTTCGTACGGCTTGGTCAATAAAATATTGTTGCACATCGCCCATCAAACGCAAACTGAATTCGGTTGAAAAAATGCAAGTGTTTTGTGCTTGATCTTCTTTCAAAATATCTGCTTGAACAGTCCCTCGAACTTGACTCAAAGTTTCGGTTTTTATTTTCTCGTACACGTCTTTTGGCAAAACCATTTCGCCCGAAATGCCAAGCAACATCAATCCAAGACCGTCATTTCCTTCTGGTAATTCTTCGTTGTATTTTGGTCGTTTTGTGCCTTTCGTTTTAAAAATTTCTTCTGTCTTTTTATTGACCTCATTTTCCAAATTATTTTGTTTGATATACAATTCGCATTGTTGATCAATAGCAGCATTCATAAAAAATGCACAAATAATTGCAGCAGGTCCGTTAATGGTCATCGAAACTGAGGTTTTTGGATCAGCCAAATTAAAGCCTGAATACAATTTTTTTGCGGCCTCAAGACTCCAAACACTTACACCCGAATTGCCAATTTTGCCATAAATATCGGGCCTGTGATCGGGGTCGTTACCATACAGAGTAACCGAATCAAAAGCAGTAGATAATCTTTTGGCGGGCATTCCTATGCTAACATAATGAAAGCGTTTGTTGGTGCGTTCAGGTCCGCCTTCACCGGCAAACATTCTGGTTGGATCTTCGCCCTCTCTTTTAAACGGATAAATTCCGGCAGTGTAAGGAAAATCGCCAGGCGAATTTTCTTGCAACATCCAACTAAGCAAATCGCCCCAACCTTTAAATTTGGGTAATACAACTTTTGGGATACGCTGTTGCGACAGACTAGTAGAAAAAGTTTTTAGCGAAAGCACTTTGTTTCTAACTTTGAATTTATATTCATCATCGCTGAATAGTTTTTTCTTTGCATTCCAATCTTCTAAAAGTTTTTTGTTTTTTGGATCGAGTTCTAATTTTATGCTTTCGTATTCGGCAATCAATACTTTTATTGCATTCTTTTTTTCATCGTCTTTAACATTTTTCAGAATTTTTTCAAACTGTTCGGCAGCGGCAATGCTCATATCCAATTGTGTATCCGAAAGAGTTTGTATGGAGTAAAAAAGCGAATACATTTTATCGGCTACTTTGCTTTGATGGATGGCCCAATTGTCGTAGCCACGATTGTTTTCCGAAATTTCAGAAAGGTAACGTGTGCGATGAGGAGGAATGATGTAAATTTTTTCGCTCATCTCTTCACTTATGGCATAGTTTGATTTTAAATCGGCATCGGTTATTTCAACTATTTTATCCATCACGGCTTTGTACAAACTGTTCATTCCTGGATCGTTGAATTGAGATGCAATCGTGCCATAAACTGGCATTTGATTGCTGTCTATGTCAAACATTTTATGATTGCGTTGGTATTGTTTTTTTACATCTCGCAAAGCATCAAGAGCGCCTTTTTTGTCAAATTTGTTGATAGCAATAATGTTTGCAAAATCCAACATGTCAATTTTTTCAAGTTGTGTTGCGGCTCCGTATTCTGGTGTCATTACATACAAAGCCACATCGCTGTGATCCATTATTTCAGTATCGCTTTGGCCAATGCCCGATGTTTCCAAAATAATCAAATCAAAACGAGCTGCTTTTACAATGTCAACTGCTTCTTGAACATATTTAGACAAGGCCAAATTGGATTGGCGAGTAGCCAAACTGCGCATGTAAACGCGCGGGTTTTTAATAGAATTCATTCTAATTCTATCGCCTAACAAAGCACCGCCTGTTTTTCTTTTTGAGGGATCGACTGAAATAATGGCAATGGTTTTGGTTTCAAAATCCATTAAAAATCGTCTAATCAACTCATCAATCAGCGATGATTTTCCTGCGCCACCTGTTCCTGTAATTCCTAAAACAGGTATTTTATTTGAATTCTCAGCAATTAATTTTTGGACAGTTTGATAATGTATTTTAAATTCCTCCGAATTGTTTTCGGCAGCAGAAATTAACCTTGCTATTGATTTAAAATCTTTTTGTTTTAGTGAATCTGTTTCTGTAGTTAAATTTTCGCCCGTTTTAAAATCACATTGCTGAAGCATATCGTTAATCATGCCTTGCAAGCCCATTGATCTTCCATCGTCTGGATGATAAATTCGGGTAATGCCATAGGCGTGTAATTCTTCAATTTCTGAAGGTAAAATAGTGCCGCCACCTCCACCAAAAATTTTGATATGAGGACAATTTTTTTCGTTTAACAAGTCGCGCATGTATTTAAAATACTCAAGATGTCCGCCTTGATAACTGGTTATTGCAATGGCATTGGCATCTTCCTGAATGGCTGTGTTTGCCACCTCTTCGGCACTTCGGTCGTGACCTAAATGAATAACCTCTGCACCGCTTGCCTGAATAATCCTTCGCATGATGTTGATGGCCGCATCGTGCCCATCAAACAAACTGGCTGCCGTTACAATTCTTATTTTGTTTTTTGGTTTATACGATTCAATATGTTCCATACTTGTTACATTAAAAATAACAGGCGAAAATATAAAAAATTAAGTATAGCTGAAGTTTGCTTTATTATTCTGCAAAAAAATTTAAAGCAAATCTCAGCTAAAATGGAGAAACAAATCTGTTTGTTAAAAATTAAAATTGCATACTTTTGCCACAAAAATAGTTAATACATGGAATTCAAAGATTTAGTAGCCGTATCGGGGCAAGGTGGTTTACACAAAATAATTGGCAGAAACAAAAACGGTTTGATATTGGAAACAATTGGAACTGCAAAACGATTTGCAACAAGCACAAACGATAAAGTTTCGGTGCTTGAAGAAGTATCGATGTTTACAACTGCTGACGATATGAGATTGGCTGATGTGTTGTTTAAATTGAACGAAAAAGGAAATGTGCCTTCATCCAAAGACGATGCTAAAATACAACGTGATTTTTTAATTGACTTAATTCAATTGGATAGCGAAAGAGTTTACGACAGCGATATTAAAAAACTTTTGACTTGGTACGATATTTTAAAAGACAAACTTGATTTTGCGAAATTGATAGAAGTATCAGAAGAAAGCGGTGAAGAAGCAAACGAAGAGTCAAAAGCAAAAATTGCTGTAAGCAATTTGCCAAAAAATATGGCGCCAAAAAACATTGCTGCCAAATCAAGCAATAAAGGTGGAGCTAAAATGACTTACAGGCCAAAATCGGGAACTTAATTTACAGCAGGATCTTCTTTTATTTTTTCAATTTTGCGAGTGCCTTTGTACATTTCGTATTTGTGAAATTTACACTCCAATTGCCCGTTCCAAACAATTAATCTTTTTGAGGTAGAAAGTCCCAAATGTTTCAAGGCCTCTCTGTTTGCGGATAAAATCCACACATCGTAGCCAGTAAATTCTTGCTTTAATTTGTCGCCAATCATTTTGTAAAACGGATTAATATCATCCATTTCCAATCGTTCGCCATAAGGCGGATTCATGATTACAATGCCTCCTCCTTCAACAGCTTTCTGCTCTTCAAAGCGTTTGTTCAAAAATTTAATTTCGTCTTTCAAACCTGCTTTCGTGGCATTGCTTCGGCCAATTTCAATTACTTTAAAAACCGAATCGTTGCCAATAAAATTGGCTTTGCTAGGTTTGATATTTGCTATGGCTTCGGCTTTTATTTTTTCCCAAAGTACAGCATCAAAATCACTCCAATTCATAAAGCCAAAAAACTCGCGGTTTATATTGGGTGGAATGTTTCGTGCCCACAAAGCGGCTTCAATTAAAATAGTTCCACTTCCGCACATGGGATCAATAAAATTTCCTTCGCCATTCCATCCGCTTTGCATTACCAAAGCAGCTGCTGTTACTTCGTTTAGTGGTGCAATTGCTGCATCAGCACGGTATCCTCTGCGATGCAAAGATTCGTTTGAACTGTCTAAAGCTACTGTTACTTCGCTTTGAAAAATATGTATGTTCAATCGCAATGTTGGCTTGTCAATATCAATGCTTGGACGCACATCGTATTTTTCTCTAAATTGATCAACAATGGCATCTTTCGATTTCAATGAAATGTATTTCGTGTGATTGAAAAAATCGGAATTGGCGCTTCCTTCAATGGCAAGTGTATCGTTTACGCGCATGTAATTTTCCCAATTTATTTCTTTCACTCCATCGTACAATTGTTGTTCGTTCAATGCCGAGAATTTTTTAATCGGAATTAAAATTCGCAAAGCTGTTCGCAGATGCAAATTGGCTTTGTATAAAATCTCTTTATTGCCATCAAAACTAACAGCGCGTTTGTGTTCTTCAATGTTTGTTGCGCCCAAGTTTTTAATCTCTTCGGCAAGTAAAGGTTCCAATCCCTGCTGGGTTTTGGCAACCATATTAAATGTATCTGCTAATATGTTTTTCAATGAATTTTTTTTGTGCAAATTTATTTTAATGTTTCGGATTGTTAAATAATTATTTTTGTCAGTAAATAATAAATCATGAAAAAAAATATCCTAACAATTTTTCTAAGCGCACTCTTTTTTTCAGCGTTTTCGCAAGCAAACAACGAAGCCACAAAAGCATTGTCAGCGTATAAAAATTTTGTTGATTCGATAGTAAACGAATATCAAATTTGGAACAGCATCAATCTGCCTGACACCGAATATGCTGAAGTTCCCATTGATCCAAACGATCCTGAAGTCACAAAAATAGATACCATTATTACAAGCGTTGCCGATAAAAGAGAACGCGCAGTTTTTGCGCAAGATTGGAAAAACGGAAAAATAAAATGGCGTTACGATGTGTATTTTGATCATGCGCAATTAGTATTGTCGTACATGAGCGAAGCACAAAAAAAAGAATGGGAAGAAACGAAGAAAAAATTTGAAGCATTGTCGCCTCCTAAATAATTTTTAGCTATTTATTTTATTTCCTGACACAATTCAATCAGCACACTGTTGCTGCTTTTGGGGTGTATAAAAATCACCAGTTTATTGTCGGCACCCACAAAAGGTTCATCGCGAGTAAAAACAAATCCTTCGTTTTTCAGTCGCGTTATTTCTGCATAAATATCGTCAACGGCAAACGCAATGTGATGTACACCTTCGCCACGTTTTTCAATAAATTTAGCAATTGCACTTTCATCAGACAATGCTTCAAGCAATTCGATTTTGCTGTCTCCGGATTTGTAAAAAACGGTGCGTACATTTTCGCTTTCAACGCGTTCTTCTTTGATCGGAATTTGGTTTAACAAAGCATTAAAAATAGCGATGCTTGCATCTGCATTTTTTACAGCAATTCCAATGTGATCAATTTTTTCAAGCATGGTAATTTTAATTTATTTTTTGCAATCTACTCCACGTCATCACATAGTCGTCAATACACTCGTAATTGATTTCTAAATCCAATTGCAAGTTATTTTTTTTTACGATTCCAAAAAAAATTCCGGATTCTTTCACATCAAAATAGTTTACGTTTAAGTGTTCGCGAAAATCCAATTCTTTTTGTCCGTATATTTTGTACATGGTTTCTTTGGCACTCCAAATTAAAATTTTTTGTGCGGCAGATATTGCAAAAATAGTTTCGTCTTCGTTCAAAAATTTATGGCTGATGCGATGAATTCTTTCATCTGTTTTTTCAATATCAATTCCCACTTCACATTGTTTACTTACCATAACCGCAGCGTATTTTCCTGAATGCGAAATGGAAATAAAATAAGGTGTTTCGTCAATTTGCAAAGTAGGTTTGTTGTACTCGTTTTTGTGAATGTGAATGGCATCTGCATCAAACAAATGTTGAAGCAAAACCCTGCTTGCAAACCAATGCAATCCTACATGTTCGGCAACATTTTTTGGTTTGGATGAATCGTACAAATGATTGCCCAATACATCCATCAATTCTTGCTTTGTTTCTGAAATTTTCCAGAGCCCTAAAGTCGTATTCTCATTTATTTTTTCAATTCGCGATAAAGGCACACATTTTTTTTGTGCGAAGTAGCAATAAATATTTAAAGAATTTTAAACTAAAAATAGTTTTGTTTTGAAAAAAATTATGAAAGCAAAAATCAAAGTAGAAAAAATCGCTCAATTGAATGGTCATTTGGATTGTATTTATGCACTTGAAAATTCATGTCAAGCAGATAGCTTTTATAGTGGAGCAGGAGATGGTTTTATTGTTGAATGGGGCAGCAAAAATTCAACTGAAGGAAAATTAATTTCAAAAGTATTTAGACCAGTTTATTGTTTGAAATTATTGAACGAAAAAAATATTTTATTAGCCGGAACTGCAGCAGGAAATTTACATGTAATCGATTTGCAAAAAAATATTGAATTGAAAAATATTGAATTGCATACGTTCGGATTGTTTGATTTGAAAACGCATAAAAATTTTTTAGTAAGCGCAGGTGGCGATGGTACAATTTCAATTCTTGATCAAACAAATTTTTCACTTGTACATAAAATTATTGCTTCGGATAAAAGCGCACGAATAATTGCGATGAAGCCCGATGGCGCTGAATTTGCAGTTGGTTTCAGCGATCATAAAATTAGAATTTACAATGCCGAAAATTTTGAATTGAAAACTACAATCAGTCAACACAGCAATTCGGTTTTTGCATTAGCGTATTCGCCCGATGGAAATTATTTAGTAAGTGGTGGTCGCGATGCGATGATGAATATTTACGACACAAAAAATAATTTTGAATTGCTAAAAAATATCGCTGCTCACAACTTACATATTCATTGTATTTACTTTAACACAAACGGAAAATTATTTGCAACATCAAGCATGGATAAAACAATAAAAATTTGGGATGCTGAAAATTTTGAATTGCTGAAAGTGATTGATAAATCAAGACACGAAGGACATGTTTCGTCAGTAAATAAATTGTTGTGGTTAGACGATGAAAATATTATTTCGTGTAGCGATGACAAGACAATTATGTGTTTTCGAACACAAATTGTTAACAAATTAAGCGAGTTAGACTAGCCGCTATCGGTTTCTGAAAAAATATTTCTGCTATTCAAATAGCAATACCAACCAAAAATCACAAAATAGTGCAGTTTACATAAATTATTTGTTTTTGTGCGAATAGATACTTGTATTTGGCATTAAGATTTTTTTAAGTTTACCCTTTATTTAATTGATTAAAATCAAAAGAAACAAATTACACATGACCCAAAATCATCCGCAATTCTTCACTGGTTAATTTCTCTCAATAGCTTGTGAAATCAAGCACTTTGAGTATTGCAGTTGCATATATTGAAACTGCCTGTCGGAATTTTCACCTCTGAAGAAAAGCGAAATGATTTTATTTATTGTAGTACAAAAAAATTATGCAAACAACTAAACAACCCAACATATCAATTATGAAACAATTTACAAAATCATTAATCAAAAGTAAAATCAGTATCGGCATATCGTTTATGATTATGCTAATGAGTTTGTCCACTCTAACTTTTGGACAGGTAGCCAACAGTGTTAATTACACCTATAGTACGGGTAGCAATGGCAACCTTAATTTGGACATGAACAGCAATGCCATAGACCTTTCAACCGAAGGTGATTTAATCGCTGCAGGTGGGATACAATTAATAATGTCTGTAATGGATATGGGATTTGATTTTTGGTTTATGGGTACTCGGTATTTTCAATTGTCGCCTCAGGTACGAGGAGTAGTGGCCTTGGGACCTTCAACTATTTATGCTACTACGCCATTGCCTAATTTAAATGCACTAAGTACAACAGCGGGACCAACCATTGCCCCATTCTGGAATCAAAATACCTTTACGGTGGGTGCCGGCAGAAACATACGCTACAAAGTGGTGGGTACAGCACCCAACAGATGTTTTGTACTAGAATGGAGATTAATGACAAACAACAGTTCAAATTATGCAGCTGCATCTCAAACCTTTCAAATGCGTTTGTACGAAACAAGCGGTACGATAGAATACGTATATGGCAATATGGGCAACAGTGAAAATAGTTGGGTTAGCCTATCAACACAAGCTGCTATCGGTTGGACCAATAATACAAACCGCGATAGTACACTTGCTTGCGTTAGCAGTCTTTCGACCTACGCGCAAACAATTTTATCAAGTGCAGTAAACAATGCAGTAGTAAACCAACAAACACCCGGAGCATTTCCAGGATTAGTTGCAGGCAGGTATTTCAGATGGACGCCCGTGGCAGCTACTGCTCCAAGTTCTATGACATTTACTCAGGTTACATCAAGCAGCATGAATTTGAACTGGACCGACAACTCAAACAACGAGTTGGGTTTTGCGGTGTATCGTTCAGACGATGGAGGAACTACCTATAATTTTATTACTCAAACAGCACAAAATGTAAATACATTTACTCAAACTTTTTTAATTCCAGGCAAAACCTATCATTACAAAGTATATGCTGTAAGCGAAGGCAGACAAAGTGCTGCCGCATCGGCAAGTCAGGCAACAACTGCTTCGGGTGCTATTGCATCTACCACAAGTGGTGGACTTTGGAGTGCAGGTAGTACTTGGGTTGGTGGCATAGTGCCAAATATTACAAGCGATGTTAGCATTGCTGACTCAGCCACAGTTACCGTTGATGTACTTACTGCAACCTGTAATAACTTAACAGTTGGTGCCGGAACAAGCGGCATACTTCGTTACTCAGCCGTATCGCCTTCTACATTGTTTGTCAATGGAAATGTGACGGTAGCGGCAGGTGGAAATTTTAATGCAGGTACTAGCAATTTACAATCACATACTTTAATCATTGGAGGATTTCCGGCTAACGGAGCCAATGGAAATTTAACCGTAAACGGAACCTTTGACATGGACTTTGCCAATGCACCCAATGTTGGTGCAGCAGTAACTATCACCTTTGGTGGATTTGGAAACGGCAGCATATCCGGAACGGGAGCCACTTGCGATTTTTACGCCATTGTAGTAAACAAAGGCAACTTATACTTAGCCAATCAAAATCCAATTTTGGATGTGGCTCGTGTTATAACGATGGATGCTCCGGTAAGTGCCGGAAACCGTTTGACACTTTTAAGCGGAACATTTAAGCTGAGCAGCGCATCGACAATTACACCCTATTTTGGTTCGCAAACCATTTGTAACAACCCAGCAAGACTTTGGTTAAACCATGCTAATGCCAGCATAAGCCAGGTGGGTGCAGCTACACTATACGGAGCCGGTTCGCCAACAGTATTCGGTGAACTTAGAATGGATAATGGTGCTTTTACGTATGGCAGTGGTAACAATACAATGAATTTTTCGAACGCATCAACAGTAATTAATGGTATTACAACTTCAGTAGGAAGCCGTTTGGTAATGAATGGCGGTACACTTACTGTGTATGGCGCTTTGCAATTTGTAAGCAACTACATGGTGCATTTTAATATGTCGGGAGGAAATATTATTATAGACCCTCAGTCGGCAAATTTACAAGCTGCAGGAACAATAACCTTTTCAGTTGGTGCAGCTACCACTGTAAATTGGTCGGGCGGAACGGTAACTCTTGTTGACCCCAATGCTGCTGTTGGTGGTACAAGTGTTTCTTTGTCAAATTCAGGACAGAAAATAATTACGGGCGGAACCTTGCAAATTGGCGATGGAACATCGGGTTCGCCTTGTGCCGTACCAGGTTTTCAAGCCGGATTTGCACTTACATTAGGTCATCCCGTTTGGAATTTGGTAATAAACAACCGTACCGATTTAAGCAATACTCGCCAATGCCGTTTGAGTGGTACAAGTGTAGTTAAAAATGATGTAAGCGTTAATGCCAATTCAACATTAATGATGAGCATTGGTGTAGGTTCAGCAACATTACAAATGTATGGCGACTTAATAAACAACGGAAACATATTGGCAGCCGAGCCAGGTTCTTTGTCTATACTTGGCACATTGATTTTTGCAGATACAACGGGCACACAAACAGTTAGTGGTTCGGGTGTATTTACCAATCTTGCTACCCTGCAAGTTTCGCCACTCGTTCCAAATGTTGCATCGAGCAATACGGTAGTTTTCAGTCAAAGCAACCCAATAGTTGTAAATACAGTCAACTTATTGGCTGGTACATTAACCCACAACGAAAAACTAAGCATTGGCCGTCCAAACCAATTGCCAACGGTACAATTAGGAGGCCAAGGAGTTGCAGTAGCTGCAGGAGTGTTTACAACAGCACCCGCTTTTGACAATACTTCGTTCCCAACATCTTATTTGTATGCTACTTCAAGCACAGCCTATACGCTAGGATCGTACAACGAAATTCCGAGTACAGTAAGTACAGTGTATAGCCTAACTGTAAACAACCCCAAAGGATTAGTCATTGGAAGAAACCTAAGCGTGGCGAATACACTGAATATGACTTATGGCAATATCAACATTGGAAACTATAACCTGACCTTAGGAACAGGATTCAGCAATGTAGGAACATTGAGCTATACTACAGGAAATATAATAAATGGTGCCAGCGGAACCTTTACCCGTTGGTTTAATACCACAAGCAACCCAATTTTTCAATTTGCTCAATCACAATTTCCGATGGGCACACTTAGCGATCAGCGTCATGCATGGGTTTACTTCAACACGTCAATTGCATTGACCACGGCAGGTACTATAAGTGCACGCCATGTAAACACACCCGGAATTAGTAGCATGACCGGAATAACTGAGAATGCATTAACCATGGATACCAAAACCAATTCGAATTGGGTGTTTTCAACAGGCAACGGATTTGTACTGGGAACAGGCAATACAATATCATTGAATTTAAGAGGCGATGGAGCCATGGTTGGCAACGGACTAACGGTGGCTAACAATACCATTACCGATGCATCAGGATCTGTTTTGGGTGGAACGTATGGAGCCGGTTCGGGTACATTTATAGCACCACAAGCTAATCGTACAGCAATGAGTTTAAGCAATTTAACTTCAGCAGCATTGTATATTGGATCGCCTTCGGCCAATATTCAAGGAGTAGTAACAGCGGTTGCCAGTGGCAACTGGGGCGATGCAGCCACCTGGAATACAGCAGCAGTTCCAATTGCTACAGACAATGTAATTATTCCAAACGATTTGACTATTGCCGCTGCAGGCGGTACGGGCTCATATACTTGTGCTAATTTAACCATGTTCAGAAATTCAACTCTGAACATTGCAGCCAATACGTTAACTGTCAATCGCAACTTTACTTTAAGTGGATTGACATATAATACGCAAGCATTTGTACGCTTGAATATTACCGGTGGTATATTGAATGTTGTAGGCGATGCAACCTTAACTGCCGGTGTAGCTGGTGGAGGTTTGATTGTGCCGGCAGGATTTATCAATATGAGTGCCGGAACATTGAATGTTGGTAACGCAAGCGATTGCAATAAAATATTTAATATCAATAGTAGCATCAGTGCATTTAATTATTCAGGCGGAGCGGTGAATGTGTATGGTAATTTCACTTTCAGCGGTCCCTTTAACCAAAGTGCCGGAACTATGTCGGTATATCCTTTGGGCCCTATTGGTGGTCCTTATACAGCATTGGCTTCTACACCCGGGCACTCTGTTACAGTAGCAAGTGCTTCTGGAGTTTGCAGCGGAGGAACCATTATCGTAGTTGACCCACCCTATAATAGAAGCTCAGCCGCTTACAGCATAGCAGGAAACTCGGGTAGTATTAGTATGTTTACAGGAACCCATACCATACAAATGGGCGATGGTATCAGCACGGCTGTTGGGCCATTCAACGCTTGTTTTCAAATTGATAATTTCATTGGCGGCCGTGGACCCATGCAAAATTTAATTATAAATGGAGGATCGACATTATACAGGCAAACTGAAACAGGATTAACTAATGGTACAGCTTATGGAATGTATGTAAAAGGAATAATGACTATTAATTCGGGCTCGGAGTTTAGACATGTATTAGGCAATGATTTTTACATCATGGGTAATTTGCTAAACAACGGAACACTTACCCAGATGGCAAGTACAGCTTTGTTTTGTGGTTTGCAGGCTAATATTCAACAAAGCAATCTTACCATAAGTGGAAGCGGAACATTTAGAAACGATACGCTTAGTTCGGCCATCACAGGTTCGTTCAGAAATTTGACAATAAATTTATTGGCAGCAAACCGCAGGGCAATTATTGATGTAAACAACCTAAGCGTAACTGGAGCATTAGCCTTAGCAAGTGGACAATTGGATATTGGCAGCAATAACTTTACATTGGGCAATACCGTTGCAACTATACCCGTTGCTGGTACATTAACACAAACAGGAGGAAGCATGGTGCTTGCCAGTTCAGGTATATTTAAAAGAGCATTTGGTGTTACTGGATTGCCAACTTTAGCTACTAGTACAAGTTTATTCCCATTGGGAAGATTGAATTACATAAACAATACGGTAGAAAACAGATCGTATTATGTATTTTTTAGTAGTGCAACAGCACTTAGTACCGGTGGTACCATTGGTGTTAATCACAGCAATGTAGCCGGAAACTCAGCCATTACAAGCTTTACCGATGGATCATTAACCATCGATACACGCTCTAATAGCAATTGGACAGTAACTCAAAGCAATTTGGCATTGGCAAGTGGAGCTACCATACTTTCATCTGCCATTGGCGAAAACATAAGTATAAATGCATATCCAACACTTTCAAATACAAGTTTGGTTTTAGCAACTACAGTTGCGGGCGGAACCTATGGTGCTGGATCAGGAACAAATTTAATCCCACAATTTAACCGTTCAGGCTTGTCGGTTACAGATATCGCAAACACATTTTATGCAGGCATTGGAGCCAGTAACAATATTGGAGGTTTTGTAGCAATAGCCAACGGAAACTGGAACAGCGGAAGCACCTGGAGTACAGGAACCGTTCCAACTTCAAGCGACAACGTTAGCATTCCGGCACCTTATACTGTATTGGCAGCAGGCGCATCTACATTGAGTTGTAACAGCGCTATTTTATATGCAGGAGGAACACTTTTGGTAAACGACAATACTTTAAATATTATCAATAACTTAGTAAATGGAGGAACGATATTAGTAGGTGGCGGAACGGTGAATATTAATTTATTAAATACAGTAGGAAATGGTATTAACAATTTGTCGGGCTCAAACTTTACTTTGAATGGAGGAACTATAAATGTAGGTCCATCGGGTGGTGGAATGGCAACTTTTTTACAGACAGCAACTTTTACCATCAATGCCGGAACATTTAACCTCAACGGAAACTTTGTTCATAACGGAAGTAATTTTATTATGGCTGGGGGTAATTTTAATGTTGATGGAACTACAGCAGCAGGAACAGGAAGTGTTGCAGCTGGAACTCATTTAATGAATTTGTCAGGAACGCAAACTATTACCGGAGGTACAATTACAATTGTTGATCCTCCTTTTGCTGGTGTTAGTAATGCGACCTTAGCATTTAATAATACTGCTGGGGCAACTTGGACAAATAATGTACTTCGTTTTGGAAACGGAACAAGTACCGATGGCAATTCATCTACTTATGGAACTGTTTCTAGCTATATTCAATCATCTGGATTTGGTGTATCTTCAGTAAGCGCCAATTTAGGGAATGTAGTAGTAAACGGAAACGGAACCAATCGTTGGACAACCATACATGCTGCTACAATATTCGCAACATCGCTAACTATCAATTCGGGATCTGAATTCAGAACCACACAAAGTAATGCATCTTCAAGTGCATTAACCATAACAGGAAATATAATAAACAACGGAACGCTTACCTTGTCGCAGGGAAATGCACTGACTATGCAAGGATCGGTTCCGCAATCTATAACTGGTAGCGGTGTTTTTAGAGTGGATACAGCAACTGCTATTTTAGCAAATATCAATAACCTTACTATTTCAAACTCAAGCACTATTGGTGTTGATATGAGTGGAATTGGAAATATTACGATAGGTGGATTTTCAACATTAAGCGGAAGTTTAAGTTTAAGTAGTACAGGTAATTTACTTATTGGATCAACAACACTGACATTAGGTACAGCAGCTACTTCAGGTTTGACCGGAACAATAAATTCTGTATCGGGTGCCATCATTCATACCGCAGGTGGTGGATTTAAAAGATGGTTTTTAAGTACTGCATTCCCAACTTCTGTAGGTACCGCAGCTCAATTCCCATTAGGCGTTTTGGTTAACAATACCCTTTTGCGCAGAGACATATTTGTGTATTCAAGCATTGCATCTGTAACTACAGGTGGTAGTTTTACAGCTAGCCATACGCCAACAGTTGGAAACAGCGCTGTTACGGCATTTACTGATGGAAGTTTAACGGGAGTTGACAATCGCTCCAATGCATATTGGACAGTTACAAACAATGGTATTAGCAGTTCAGGAACATTCGGTGCGCAGGTGCAAGGAACAGGAGTGTTGTTTCCGATAACTACAAGCAGCACCACATTGATGAACGCAACTGGAATTTTGGGCGGAACTTATGCGGCAGGAAGCAATACGCAAACTGACCCAAGAGTAACACGCACAGCCATGTCATTAACAGATTTAACTTCTGGATTGTACATAGGAACTCCCACATTAAACTATAGCGGAAATATTTTCACCGTTGCTTCTGGCAATTGGTCTGATGTTAACATTTGGAGCACAGGAGTATTGCCAACATCAAACGACAATGTAACAATAAGCTCAAACCATCGCATCAATTTAGATTTAAATGGTGCCACTCGTTTATTGACAAACAATGCATCTTCAATATTGGATGTAAATGCCAATATATTAACAATAAATAACAATTGGACACTCAACAGTCCAGCATGGACAAATATTGCTGGTGGAACTATAACAGTAGTTGGTTCGGCAGCTGCAAATGGAGTTAGCAATGGCGGAATTATAGACCTTACTTCAGGTACTTTTAATGTAGGAAATGGAGCCAATTATAACCGTACTTTTACCAGTAATGGTACTTTGAGTGTAAGCGGAGGAAACTTAAATATACAAGGAAATGTAATTATTTCGGGTACATTTATACAAGCTGGTGGTACGATTACTGTTGACGGAAATGACGGAATAGGAACTACCAACAGTGTTGCTTCGGGTACTGCTTTGTTTAGTACTTCAGCAACAACATCATCAAACCCAATGACAGGTGGAAGCATCATTATTGTTGATCCGCCTTATACCGGAACAGGACTTTCGTTCCAGTATGGTACATCAACAAATCATACTTGGACAACAAATCATACACTTCGATTTGGTGATGGTATTAGTACAACACCAGGAAGCGCAACTACCCAACTAATAGGAACCTTTAATCGCAAATTGGGATTTGCTGTTGCCACTTCAACATCAGCTACGTGTTGTGGTTTAACACTCGGAAATGTAATTGTAAATGGAGGCAGCGTAGGCAGCGATCGATTTGTTAGTTGTGGAACATCCACATCACAAGGATTAAACACTAGCAATCTAACAGTAAACTCGGGCAGCGAAATACGCACACACGGTGCAGCTTCTGTAGTTGGGGGTAGTTTAAGTGTAGCCGGAAATTTGGTAAACAACGGAACAGTAACTATTGACGGAAATACTGCATTGCGTATGAGTTATTATTCAACTACGGTGGTTACCAATCCTCAAACCGTAAGCGGTTCGGGTATTTTCAGAAACGACATTGGAACCAGCACGGGTAATTTCTCGCAATTGTATATTAACAACAACAGCATAGCTGGAGTTGATATGAGTGCGCTTGGAAATATAAGTGTGGTTCAATCGGCTACAGGACTTGCAAATTCAACCCTTACCATTCAAGCCGGAATTCTTAATTTGGGATCAAACAACCTGACATTGGGAGAAAATGCAACCCGTCCCGGAACATTGACAGGAACATTTACTAGCAACAGCAATTTAATTTATACAACAGGAACCTTTACGCGTTGGTTTGGATTATCGGCTGTGTCGGGCACCATGGGTTCATTCCCAATGGGCATTGCAAACACACCAGCCAACTTTAACAGAACATTAACTCTTACCACATCAGCTGGACCAAGTGCAGGTGGAACAGTTTCGGTACAACATGTTAATTCAGCCGGATCTACAGCGTATGGTACATCATTTACCGATGGGGTTCCAACCATTACTACTCGCAGTAATTTCAACTGGCTTGTAGGAGTCGCAAACGGTTTAACATTATCAGCAAGCAGCGCTACTTTACAGGTTCAAGGATCGGGATTAAACATGGGCAATATTACCAATCTTCCGGATTTAAGAATTTCGGGACTTACAGGAATAGCTGCAGGTACACCAAGTACTACCAACGGTGGAACAGTAACAGATCCATTGGTTTTGAGATCGGGATTAGACCATACTAATTTGGCCAATACTTTTTATGTAGGAGGCAATAGCAGCAACCCAATTGATTATCCTTCAATTTCGGGCAATGTCATTTCGGCAGCACAAATAATTTGTAACGGAACATCCGCAGCAAACATTTCTGTAGCAACAGTTAGCGGTGGTACTGGAACGTATACCTATTTGTGGCAAAGTAGCACTACAAGTGCAACAGCCGGATTTGGTTCAGCAAGCGGAACAAACAATACAACAAGTTATACTGTGGGTTCGCCATCTGCAACAATTTGGTATAGACTAAGAGTTACATCGGGTCCTTTAACTGATTTCAGTACAGCTATTGGAATTACAGTTAATCCTGTAATTGCTAACAATACTATATCGGCAGACCAAACACTTTGTGTGGGAATTTCAGCAGCAACCATTACTGGTAGCACACCAACAGGTGGTGATTTAACCTATACGTATTTGTGGCAATCAAGTACAACATCAGCAAGTGCTGGTTTTGGAAGTGCAAGCGGAACCAATACAAGCATTGATTATATTCCAGGCACACCAACACAAACAACTTGGTACAAAAGAATAATAAGTTCGGGAAATTGTACAAGCACTTCAGCGGTAACTGTAATAACAGTTCATCCATTAATTGCTAACAATACGGTAAGCAGTGCGCAGAGTGTATGTACAGGATCAACACCTTCAGCATTGACAGGTAGCACACCAACCGGAGGAAGTAGTTCATACACCTATTTATGGGAGTCGAGCACAACTTCGGCTACAGCAGGATTTGCATCGGCAAGTGGAACAAATACAACACAAGGTTATTCGCCTTCGACATTGACCGCAACTACTTGGTACAGACGAACAGTAAATTCAAGTGTTTGTTCGGATGTTTCGACAGCTATTCAAATTACAATTCAAGATGCAATTGCATCAAACACTATAAGCACCGACCAAACTATGTGCACAGGTGTTACACCAAGTGCATTAACAGGAACTACGCCTACAGGCGGAAGTGGAACCTATACCTATCTTTGGGAAAGCAGCACAACATCGGCATCAGCAGGATTTGCAACTGCAGCCGGAGGAAGTACATCGGCAAGTTATTCAGTTAGCTCATTAACTCAAACCACATGGTTTAGAAGATCTGTTAGCTCTGGAGCTTGTTCAGGAAATGTTTCAAATGCAGTTCAAATTACAATACAAACTCCTCCAACAGTTACAACACAACCATCGGCAGGTGGAATTTGCGTTGGTGGAAATTCATCGTTTATTGTAGTTGCAAGCGGAACCAGTTTAACTTACCAATGGCAAGTTGATGCAGGATCTGGATACAGCAATATTTCAAATGGTGGAGCGTATTCAACTGCAACAACTGCTACTTTAAATATTACAGGTGGATCAATGGGAATGAATGGATATTTATACCGTTGCGTAATGACAGGAACTTGTTCGCCAACAGCTACCTCAAATGGTGCTGCGCTTACAGTTAATACTTTACCAGCTATAACAACTCATCCATCTGCTTCAACAATATGTGCAGGAAACAATACAACTTACTCAGTATCCGGAACTGGTTCATCTTTAACCTATCAATGGCAAGTGAATGTGGGTTCTGGTTTTGCTAATATTAGCAACGCTGGAGTTTATTCAGGAGCAACATCAGCAACATTGGCAATTACTGCAGCAACTGCAGGTATGAGTTCAAATAGCTACCGTTGTGTTGTTAGTGGAGCTTGTACTCCTTCTGTTACTTCAAATACAGCTACTCTTACAATCAATACAGCACCAGCAATTGGAACTAATCCAAGCAACGTAGCAGTTTGTGACGGTGGAAATGCAAGCTATACAGTAGCCGCATCAGGAACATCGTTGACATACCAATGGCAAATTGATGTAGGAAGTGGATTTGGAAATTTAAGCAACGGTGGACAATATGCCAATGCAACAACCGCTACATTAAATATTACAGGTGTTAACACTCCAATGAATGCTTATGCTTTCCGTTGTATCGTTTCAGGAACTTGTTCGCCTAATGCAATAAGTACGGGAGGAACTTTGACAGTTAATACAGCACCAGCAGTAACAACCCAAGCAAGTGCATCAACTATATGCGCAGGAAATAATACTACATTCACAGTTGTAGCCACAGGTGGAGGATTGACTTACCAATGGCAGGAAAATCAAGGAAGTGGATTTAGCAATATTAGCAATGCTGGAGTGTATTCAGGTGCAACTACAGCAAGCTTAAGCTTAACTGCTGCAACTGCAGGTATGAATTCTTACTCATACCGTTGTGTGGTGAGTGGAGCATGTACTCCTTCAACTACATCAAACAGTGTAGCATTAACAGTGAATACATCGCCAAGCGTTTCGGCTCATCCAACTTCTACAACAATATGTGCAGGATTAAATACTTCGTACACAGTTGTTGCAACAGGAACGGCATTAACTTACCAATGGCAAGTTGATGACGGAACAGGATATAGTAACATTTCTAACACGGGTGTTTATACTGGTGCAACCAGTGCAACATTAAGTATTACTGCAGCTACAGCATCTATGAATGGATACAAGTATCGTGTAGTTTCAAGCGGTACATGTTCACCCACAGCAACATCAAATTTTGCTACATTAACTATAAACACATCGCCTAGTATTTCAACGAATCCAAACGCATCAATAATCTGTTCTGGTGACAATTCATCGTTCAGTGTTACAGCAGCAGGAACAGCAATTACCTATCAATGGCAGGAAAATCAGGGAAGTGGATTTGCTAATATTAGCAATGCAGGTGTTTATTCGACAGCAACTACTTCAACATTAAATATAACAGCAGCAACAGCAGGCATGAACGGATACAGTTTCCGTTGTATGGTTTCAGGAACTTGTTCGCCTGTGGCTACTTCTACTGGAGAAGCATTAACAGTTAAAACTTCGCCAAATATTACAGCCCATCCTCAAGCAGTAGGAATCTGTGCTGGTTCAAATGTTTCATTTACTGTAGTCGCTACTGGTGGAGGTTTGCTATATCAATGGCAAGCAAATTCTGGTGGAGGCGGTTGGGCTGATGTGGCAAATTCTAGCGTTTATTCAGGAGCTACTGCAGCTACTTTAAATATTGCAGCAGTACCACTTTCATTAGACAATACTAATTATAGATGTATTGTATCTAATGGTTGTACTCCTAACAAAAATACAAACGCTGCAGGCTTAAGTGTTACATTAGGGGCAAGTATCTCATCTCAACCTACTGCTTCAACAATTTGTGCGTCAAGCAATACATCGTTCTCAGTTGCAGCAAGCGGAACAGGATTAACTTACCAATGGCAGGTTAATACCGGATCTGGATATAGCAACATTAGCAATGCAGGAGTTTATTCGGGCGCAACAAGCAATGCGCTTAGCATTACTTCGGCTACTGCAGCCATGAATGGATACATCTATAGAGTGAATATTCTTGCAACTTGCGGAGTATTTACTTCAAATACTGCGGTGCTTACAGTAAATACAATTCCTGCAGGAACCAATGCATCGCCTCCGAGCAGAACTATTTGTGATGGCTCGAATACAACATTTGAGGTAACAGCTACTGGTGCAGGTTTGGTTTACCAATGGAAGGTTTGGGAAAGTTCAACTTGGACTAACCTTACCAATACAGGTGTTTATTCAGGCACATCAACATCAATATTAAACATAACTGGGGCAACTACTTCATTGAATGGAAAAACTTACAGATGTCTATTAACCGGAACTTGTGTTGATCCAAATGGAAGCTTGTCGGTTGGAAATTTTGATGTAAATGTACAAACACCACTTTCTGCAAACACCATAACTGGAACACAAACTATATGTTCGGCAACATCGCCAAGTACATTTGTTGGTTCTACTCCATCGGGCGGAACAGGTACTTACACTTATTTGTGGGAAAACAGCACTACAGGTTCAGGTTCTGGATACACATCAGCAAGCGGAACAAACAATGGAAAAGATTACTCATCTGCAGCATTAACAACTGGAACTTGGTTCGATCGTATTGTTACTTCAGGTGTTTGTCCTTCTATAACTTCGGCATCAATTTTTGTTACTGTTAATCCAGTAATAGCAAGCAATACTATAACAGCATCTCAAACTATTTGTGCTAACACAGCGCCAACATATTTGTCAGGCAGCACTCCAACAGGAGGTAACGTAACATTTACTTATTTGTGGGAGCAAAGCACAACAAGTGCAACTGCTGGATTTACATCAGCAAGCGGTGCTAACAACGGACAAAATTATTCGCCACCTTCGCTAAGTGCAACAACTTGGTACAGACGCGTAGTTAGTGCGGGTGTATGTACACCAAACAATTCAACTGCAGTTGCCATTACTGTTAATCCAGTTTTTGCATCAAATACAGTTAGCTCAGCACAAACAATTTGTACTGGAAGCACACCTGCAGGATTAACCGGAAGCACACCAACAGGTGGTTCAGGAACTTACACCTATCAATGGCAAAGTAGTACAACAAGCGGAAGTACAGGTTTTGGACCAGCAGCTGGTATTAACAATGGAGTTAATTACACACCATCTGCAATTACAGCAACTGCTTGGTTTAGACGTGTAGTTAGTGGCGGAATTTGTACTGCAGATAATTCTGCATCTATTGAAATAACTGTCAATACTGTAATTGCTTCAAATACAATTGCAGCAGCGCAAACCATTTGTACAGGAACTGCACCAACATTATTATCTGGTTCAATACCGACTGGTGGAAATGGAAGTCCTTCTTATTTATGGCAACAAAGTACAACAAGTGCAACTGCAGGATTTACATCAGCAGCTGGAGCAAACAATGGACAGAATTATTCAGCTTCAACATTAACTCAAAGTACTTGGTACAGACGTGTGGTTAGTGCAGGAGCATGTCCATCAGACAATGCAACTGCAATTGCAATCACAGTTCAAACAGCGGTTGCTAATAACACTATTAGTGCAGCACAAACAATTTGTTCGGGAAATATACCAGCAAGTTTAACAGGTAGCACACCAACAGGTGGAAGTGGAACATACACATATTTATGGGAAAGCAGTACCACAAGTGCAACATCAGGATTTGCAACTGCAAGTGGAACAAGCACTACTCAAGGATATAGCCCGTCAGCATTAACTGCAACAACTTGGTACAGACGTTCGGTACTTGGAGGTGCATGTAGCGCAGATATTTCAACAGCTATAGCAGTTTCAGTTAATCCAGTTATTGCAAATAATTCGGTTACTGGAACTCAAACAATTTGCGCAGCTTCAACACCAACAACTGTAACTGGAAGTACACCAACTGGTGGAAACGGAGTTTATACATACACTTGGCAGTCTAGTATCACATCTGCAACTGCTGGTTTTGGAACGGCAACTGGAACTAACGATGGAATAAATTATTCTCCAGCGGCACTTACAACTACTACCCATTACAGAAGAGTAGTAAGTTCAGGTTCATGTGTAGACAACGCTACTGCTACAACGGTAACAGTTGATGCAACCATTACTGGAAATACAATTGCTACTTCACAAACTATTTGTTCTGGATCATCTCCAGCTTCATTAACAGGTTCAACACCAAGTGGAGGAACAAGTACATACGTTTATCAGTGGCAACAAAGTACATCTGCAACAGGAACATTTACTGCTGCATCGGGTACTAACAATACAGCAAATTATACCGTAGCGGCTTTGACTTCAACAATGTATTACAGAAGATTTGTAACATCAGGCGCATGTTCTGATATCAGTTCGGTTGTTACCATAACTGTTCAACCAGTAATTGCAAACAATACAGCAGGTTCACCTGCTTCAGTTTGTAGTGGATTTATAACAAGCTTGTCTGGAAGTACTCCAACAGGTGGTAGTTCTGCCTACACATATTTGTGGCAACGGAGCACAACTAGTGCATCGTCAGGATTTACAGCTGCAATAGGAATTAATAACGCTCAAACATATACAAGCCCAGCAATAACTGCCAATGCTTGGTATAGACGTGTAATTAATTCTGGATCATGTGTTGATACTTCATCTGCAATATTGATTACTGTTAATGCATTAATAGCAACGAATACTGTTACAGGTAATCAAACTATTTGCGGAGGTTTGACTCCAACTACTTTAGTAGGTAGTGCTCCAACGGGTGGAATTAATAGTTATGATTTCATTTGGCAGTCAAGCACAACATCAGCAACAGCTGGATTTAGTTCTGCAAGCGGAATTAATACAAATCAAAACTACATTTCTTCATCATTAACAGCTACAACATATTTCAGAAGAGTTGTTAATTCAGGAGCATGTACCGATATCAGCTCTGCAGTAACGGTAACAGTTACTCCAGCCATTGTAAATAACGCTGTAAGCTCAGCACAAAGCATCTGTTCAGGAAAAATTCCTACACCAAAAATAGGTGGAACTTTAACAGGTGGAACAGGAGTTTATATCTACTTATGGCAGTTTAGTACAACAGCTGCTTACTCAACAGTTACTGGAATTTCAAATGGAGCAAATTATTCGCCAACTGCAATTACAACTACAACAAATTATCGTAGAGTTGCAACATCTGGAGTTTGTGTTGATACATCAATTGCAATTACAGTTGATGTTACACCAATAATTACTACTAATACAGTGACTCCAACAACACCAATATGCACAGGCGGCTCTCCAAGTTTAATTGGCAGTAGTCCTTCAGGTGCTGCAGGTGTTGGAACCTATACATTCTTATGGCAAAAAGGTACAAGCCCAACAGCAAATTATGTAACGGGATTGGGAGTAAACAGCAATCAAAACTATAGTGCTCCGCCTATTACAGGAACAAGTTTCTTTAGACGTGTTGTTATGTCTGGTGCTTGTTCAGATACATCTATAGGTGTAGTACAAGGTGCTTTCCCTGCTTTGGGTGCAAATAATTATTCAGGAACTCAAGCAATTTGTTCTGGTAACACTGCAATTCTTCCAGGATCTAACGGATCGGGTGGTAATGGTCAGTATGTATATTTGTGGCAAAGCAGCACAACTGATATTGCAAGCGGATACACAAACGCAGCTGGAACAAACAACACAGCAAGTTATACAACCCAAGCATTAACTGTTACTACTTATTTCAGACGAGTAATTACTTCGGGCAATGCTAAATGTATTGATTCGGGTACTTACGCTCCGGTTACAGTTTCAATTACACCTGTCATTGTTGGAAACAGCATTGGCTCTGCACAAACAATTTGTTCAGGAACTTCAGCTGCAACATTAACAGGTGCAGCCACAACGGGCGGAATTGGAACGTATACAATTGTTTGGGTTAGCAGTACAACTGATGCATCAAATGGATTTACTGCAGCAAGCGGTGCTAATAATGGAGCCAATTATAGCCCAGGTGTTTTAACTGCTACAGCTTGGTTCAAACGTGTTGTTATGTCAGGTACTTGTAAGGATTCTTCGGCTGCAGTTCAAATAACTGTTAACGATGTAATCGCAGACAATACGATCAGTTCAACACAAACAATTTGTACAGGTTCAACTCCTGATAGTTTAACAGGAACTTCGGTTACTGGTGGATCTGGAACATACACTTATCTTTGGGAAAGCAGCACTACAAGTGCAACAGCAGGATATGCATCGGCAAGTGGAACGAATACCAATCAGAATTATACACCATCAACTTTAACAGCTACAACTTGGTACAGACGTACAGTAAGTGGTGGTATTTGTTCATCAAATACATCAGCTACGGTTGTAATAAATGTAAACGTGCCAATTGCTGGCAATACAGTAAGTGCAGCGCAATCAATATGTGCTAATACTTTACCAGCTCCATTAACTGGAACAACCCCAACGGGTGGTAACGGATCGTATGCATATACTTGGCAAAGCAGTACTAACGGTACAACATTTACAGCAGCAAGTGGAGCCAATAACGGTCAAAATTATAACCCGACTATTCTAACTGTTACAACATGGTTTAGAAGAGTGGTAAGTGCAGGCGTTTGTGGTGATGACAATTCGGTATCTGTTAAAGTAACAGTTAACGATCCAATCGTAGGCAACACAATAGGAACTTCACAAACCATTTGTACATCAACTATACCATCGGCATTAACAGGCGCATCGCCAAGTGGAGGCGCAGCCTTTAAGATCAACGAAGATTTTAACGGAGGCAGTGTACCAAGCACATGGTCGATAGTAAATGCAAGCAGTTTGTTGTATGGAATTTCGACAATAAACAGTTATGGAAGAGCTGGAACAGCAGGCGCATTGTATGCAGACAATTACAATGTATCATCGGCTTCAGCAACAGTAACAAGTGCAGCATTTAGCACATCTTCAAGTGGAGATTCAATGCGCTTTGATGTAGCAGCCGCATCGTATCCAGGATACGTAGATTCGTTAACAGTATGGGCAGGAAACGGCACCAACTTTACACGCATTGCAGCATGGCAAACATCAAGTACAGTAGATATCAACTCAGGAGGAATAACTACAGTAGCAGCAATGACAGGTGGATTTGTACCAAGTTCAACTCAGTGGGGAACAAAAGCAATAGCATTGCCAACAGGAACCACACAGATACGATTCAACTTCATATCGGGTTTCGGAAACAATATCTATATAGACAAAGCAACGGTAGATAACATTCCATTTGTATACACATGGCAATCGAGCACCACAAGTGCAACAGCAGGATATGCAGCAGCAAGTGGAACAAACAATGGAAGAAACTACGCACCGTCAACATTGACAGCAAGTACATGGTACAGAAGAGTAGCGGCATCAGGAGTTTGTCCAGCCGACACATCCGCATCAATCAGCATCACAGTTAATCCTGTCATTGGAAACAATACGATTGGAACTGCACAAACAATATGTGCAGGAACATCTGCAGCTATGTTAACAGGAACATCTGCAACAGGTGGAAGTGGAAGTCCAGTGTATTTATGGGAAAGCAGCACGACAAGTGCAACAGCAGGATTTGCAGCAGCAAGTGGAGTGAACAATGCACAGAACTACAATACCGGAACCTTGAGTGTAACAACATGGTACAGACGTACAGTAAGTGCAGGAGTTTGTACATCAAATACCTCAACAACTGTTCAGATAACAGTGAATCCAGCTATTGCAAGCAATAGCATAAGTGCAAGTCAAACAATTTGTTCAGGTACAGCCCCAGCAGGCTTAACAGGCACAGCAGCAAGTGGTGGATCTGGAACATACACTTATCTTTGGGAAAGCAGC
>CAMAWM010000002.1 GCA_945861965.1 Chitinophaga pinensis
AACGGCCTTCATTTTTCCTCCAACCCTCTTACCCAGCGTTTTAAAATTTGGTTTAACGGTTTTTTCTATTGCATCAACAAATTCAAGCTCTTTTACATTTACTTCATTTATTATCAGAGTTTTAACATGTTTTATTTCCTCTTTAATTCTTTCATCTAGCACTGGAATTATAATTTTTTGTAGCGGTTGACGAACCTTAATATTTTCTTTTTTACGTATTGAAAGTACCAACGAAGTTATTTTTTGAGCAAATTCCATTTGTTCCTCAAGTTCGTTATTTATTAAACTTTTGTTTGATTGAGTCAAATTTGTAAGATGAACAGATTCTGTTTTTCCGTTCAGATTCTTATAAATCCAATCAGAAAAAAATGGAGCAAATGGACTCATTAATTGCGAAACAGTAATTAAGCAAGTGTACAACGTTTCATAAGCAGCTTGCTTATCGTTATTCATCTCGTCTTTCCAAAATCTTCTACGACTTAGTCTAACATACCAATTTGAAAGATGATCGCCAACAAATTCTTCAATTGCTCTAACAGCTGGTGTCGCATCGTAATCTTCCATTCGTTCGTTAACAAATTGGATAAGACTGTTCAACTTACTAATTATCCATTTGTCGAGTTCTGTATCCGATTGAGATTTTGTTTTTGACAATTCAGGTTGAAATTTGTCAATGTTAGCATAGGTTGCAAAGAATGAATACGTGTGATAAAGTGTCCCAAAAAATTTTCGTTGGCTTTCGGCAACGCCTTCCATGTCAAATTTCAAATTGTCCCAAGGGTCAGAGTTGCTAAGCATGTACCAACGGTTTGCATCTGCACCGTATTTTGAAATGGCTTCAAAAGGGTCAATAGCATTGCCTAAACGCTTGCTCATTTTGTTGCCGTTTTTGTCAAGTACAAGTCCATTGGCAATAACATTTTTGTAAGCAATACTGTCAAATAACAAAACAGAAATGGCGTGAAGGGTAAAAAACCAACCACGTGTTTGGTCAACTCCTTCGGCTATAAAATCGGCCGGAAAGTTTTTCTTGAAATCTTCATTGTTCTCAAATGGCCAATGCCATTGTGCATATGGCATAGCTCCACTATCAAACCAAACATCAATTAAATCGGCTTCGCGAAACATTTTTTCGCCATTAGCTGACACCAAAATAATTTCATCAACAAAAGGTTTATGCAATTCAATTTCTAAGTTTTCGTTTCTGTATTTTGATTCATTTGACATGAAACCCGCTTCAATTGATTTGTCAATTTCATCTGCCAATTCTTTTTTTGAACCAATACATTTCTCCTCTTTGCCATCTTCGGTTCTCCATATTGGCAATGGTGTTCCCCAATATCTCGATCGTGATAAATTCCAATCGACCAAGTTTTCTAACCAGTTTCCGAATCGGCCAGTTCCTGTATGTTCGGGTTTCCAATTGATGGTTTTGTTTAATTCAACGAGCTTGTCTTTGCAAGCAGTTGTTTTTATAAACCAACTTTCAAGCGGATAATAAATTATTGGTTTATCTGTTCGCCAACAATGCGGATAGCTGTGTTCGTATCTTTCAACTTTAAATGCTTTGTTTTCTTTTTTTAATTTAATTGAAATGCGTTCGTCAACGGTTAAATATTTTTCACCGCCTTGTTTCTTAAGTTCAATTTCTTTTTCCTCATTTGTATAAAATTGCTCTTTTACATATTCATCAGCAAAATCTATAACCTCTTTTACAAAACGTCCGCGTTTGTCAACCAATGGTGAAGGATTTCCGTTTTCATCTTTTACCAAAATGGAGGAAATGTTATTTTCTTTGCATACCCTAAAATCATCTGCACCAAAAACCGAAGCGGTGTGTACAATTCCAGTTCCATCTTCTGTTGTTACAAAATCACCAACTATTACCTCAAATGCTTTTCCTTCTGGCTGAACATAAGGCATTAGTTGTTCGTATTTTAGTCCAACTAAGTCTTTGCCTAAACATTCTGAAATTACTTCAAATGGAATTTGTTTATCACCTTCTTTGTATTCATTTAATTTTAGTTCCGAATTTTTTTCTAAAAAATATTTGTGAACTAATTCTTTCGCTAAAATTACTGTAATTGATTTGAACGTATACTGATTAAATGTTTTTACAACTGAGTAATTAATTTTTTCTCCTACTGCCAAAGCGCAGTTAGCTGGCAATGTCCAAGGAGTTGTTGTCCAAGCTATGAAAAAAACAGTGTCCTCGGTCGAAAATTTAGAAAAGTCTATCACTTTAAACTGCGCAACTACAGAAGTATCTTTAATGTTTCGATAAGTTCCTGGTTGGTTTAATTCGTGACTGCTTAATCCCGTTCCGGCTGCTGGCGAAAAAGGTTGAATGGTGTGTCCTTTATAAAGTAATTGTTTTTCGTATAAAGCTTTAAGCAAATGCCACAAACTTTCAATATAATTGTTTTCGTAGGTTATATAAGGATCGCTCATATCTACCCAATATCCCATTCGTTCGGTTAGTTTTTCCCAAACATCTGTAAACTTCATTACATCTTTTCGACAAGCTTCGTTGTATTCAGCAACAGATATTTTTTTGCCGATATCTTCTTTTGTAATGCCTAAGCTTTTTTCAACTTGAAGCTCTATTGGCAATCCGTGAGTATCCCAACCGCCTTTTCGTTTAACTTGTTTGCCCTTTAAGGTTTGATACCGACAAAAAATATCTTTGACAGTACGCGACATCACGTGATGAATTCCAGGCATTCCGTTTGCACTTGGAGGGCCTTCGTAAAATACAAAGGATTCAGCTCCTTCGCGGTTTGAAATGCTTTTTTCGAAAATTTTATTTTCTTTCCAAAATTTTAGTATTTCCTCTTCAAAGGCAGGAAAATCAAGCTTCTTATATTCTTTATAGTGCATTAATTGAAAAGTGTTGAAGAGATTTGATTATTCAACAAAATTTATTTTTTGTTAAATTTTTGCCTTTCTCCAAAGGGCTGGCAAGGTAAAATAATTTAAAATATATGCAAAGCTGTCAGTTTCTACTAGTTGAATTAGTATGTATAATGAAAAATATTCGGCACTTATTTTCTTCCTCTTGGATGAAAATTAGTAACTACTTCATGCAAGTATTCTCTGCTAATGTGCGTATAAATTTCGGTAGTTGTTATACTTTCATGTCCTAACATTTGCTGTACTGCACGTAAATCTGCGCCCGCTTCGACCAAACTTGTAGCAAAAGAATGACGAAGTGTATGCGGACTAATATTTTTCTTTATTCCAGCCTGTAAAGCCATTTTTTTAATTAGAGTAAATATTGAAATTCGAGAAAGTTTATTCCCAAATCGATTTAAAAATAAAATATCGCTGCTACTTGATTTTACTTCAACTTTATTGCGAATGTTTTTCAAGTAAATTTCAATTTCTCTAAGCGCAGTTGTTGAAACTGGAATCAAGCGTTCTTTATTTCCTTTTCCAATTATTTTTATAAATTCATCTTTCCAAAAAATATCCGAAATTTTTAATCCAACAGCTTCGCTAACTCGTAAACCACAGCTAAACATCGTTTCTACGATGGCTTTGTTTCTTACATTTTCGGGTTTGCTTAAATCTAATGTTGCAATCATGGCATCAATTTCAGGAACATCTAATGTATCGGGCAACTTGCGTTTTATTTTGGGCGATTCTAATAATTCAGCCGGATTTTTTTTAATCAAATCTTCCATCAACAAGTACTTGTAAAATGCTCTGATACCGCTTTGCATTCTTGCCTGACTGCTAGGATTCATTCCTAATTCATTTGCCCAACGCAAAAACTCGCGAAGTATTTGCAATGAAATTTCTTCGGGATGTTTGTCAATATTTTTTGCAATTAGAAAGCTACAAAGTTTTTGAATGTCGTGCATATAGGCATCTACACTGTTAGACGACAATGATTTTTCCAACTGCAGGTATGCTTTAAATCCTAGAATATAACTTTGCCACAACATTTTATTTGAATTGTAAAAATTTTACCAAATTTAATCTTGTGTTTTACAAAGAGTAAAATATATTTGTTCACCTAAATCTTAAAAAAATATCATGAAAAAATTAATTCCTTTACTTTCTGTATTGGGTTTGTTGTTTTTTGCTTCTTGTTCAAAAGAAGACAATGGCACTCCAGTTCCAGTTCCTGAAACCCCGCAACAAAACGCAGTAGTATTTCACTTTGGCGGTACATGGAACAGCCCTGAAGGCGAATATGGCAAGCCTGGGAAAGAATGGTTGTTAAAAAATTATGTAAAAAAAGTATGTGTCGTTTCGTGTCAAATGAATGCAACAAGCGGAGGATTTACCGATCCAATGTCAAGTGCTGATGGAAACCAAATGAGTGGATTTTTTAAACAATTAGGTCCGCCAAGTATGTTTTTAATGGCTGATGGTGGCGTTTTAAATTTAAGAGGAAACACCATTACACAGAATATGTTAAAATCAATTGTGGATAGCATGACTACAAAAATTACACCTCGTGCTACTGTTTCGGCTACTGTTACCAAAACTAATTTAGGATCAACTTGGCAATTAAGAGTAGATGCAAAAGTAAAATTTCATGTAGCGATACCTGGCAAGACTTACCTTTTGGGTGCTTATTTTGTTGAAAATGATCTTTATTTTCCTCAACAAAACGATAACGGTGATAACACTGATTACCACGAAATGGTAATGCGTGAAAAACTTTGTACCGCTTTAAATGGTGATTTATTAGCTTCAAATCCTGCAAAAGATTTAGAGGTTTCAAAAACTATTACCAAAGGTGTAAACAATAGTTACAATATGCCGAAATGCAAAATTGTACTTGTAATTTGGGAAAAAACCGGAACAACAATTAATTGGCCAATGAACGGATTGGTATTAGATATTCCTTAAAAAAATAAAAATTTAAATTCTGAAATAGCTTGTTGCATTTGGTTGCAACAAGCTATTTTGTTTTATCATACAACCAATTAGTAATATCAGTTATTACTTCAACAGGGATATTTCCGGGCATAAAATATTCGCTATAAGTTGAAGGCGCTTCACCCCAATGAAAAATGTGGTTTAGTTTTGGATATAATTTAAAGGACACATTTTTATTTGCACCTAGTTTTTTTTGCCACAAGTTGTAATTATTCATCGAAACCTGATAATCTCGACCGCCATGCAAAATCAAAATTGGGAGTGTTAATTTTTCAGCAACTTTTACATGCTTGTATTTCTTTAACCAAAGCCAGTAGCTTGCTTGTACATCATAAGGTAAAAGCGTATAAGGCGTATTTTTTTTAAGATTATTGCTCATTGCAAATTTTGCTTTTGCTTTTTGGCCTTCATATTCGGCTTTTTTGTGTGGCAAAACAGTCGTTAAATAATCGTATTGCTCAGACATCATTTCCAATGTGTTTAATGAATTTGCTCCCCACAGAAGAATTCCTTTCAGCTCTTTTCGCTCTTGAGCAATTAGTGGACAAAGCATTCCAGCTTCGCCATGTCCTAAAATAAAAATATTTTTTTCGTCCACTTCAATTTGATTTTTTAACGAATCAATAATCAAATACAAATCGTCTAAATAATCGTCTCGGCAGCTAAATTCCTTTTGTCTGATTTTTTCGCCTAACATAAATAAACCATGATTTACCGATCGTTTATTATATCTGAAAACAGCAAATCCATTCGTTGCCAATCCCCAAGCAATGTCTTTGTAAGGTCTATTTGGATCGTATCCGCCATCCATTTCTGTTGGTCCTGCATCTGCCATAATTATTACTAAGGCGTTTTTTTTACTGTTAGTTGGATAGCTGAGTAATCCATTGAGCGGAAAATATTCATTGAACTGAAATTTTATTTCGCGCTCATCAATTTTCAAAACATTTGTATAAGCCGGAGTTAAATAGGTTTTAAACGATTCGATAAAATCATACGATAAAATTCTTTTTTCAGTAGGGGTAAAAATACAAGTAAAAATAAGTTGAATGTTGTATTCGCTTTCAACTACACTTTGGCACGAAACAAAGTTTATGCCTTGCAAAAATTGTGCGGCTCGGCTACTTTTAATATTTCCGTAACGATCTTTTAGTGCTAGCCAATTGAGTTTTATAGTTTCGGTATTAGTTGCTAATTGTAGGTTTGAGTCAAGTTTTTGATGAATCAAATCGTATTGTTCGTTTTTAAATAAATTTAGAATTGAATCACTAAACGAAAAATAATCGGACTTGTTTTGTGCCGATGCAAAACCCGAAATAAATAGGAGATAGGTAAATAAAAAGTTTTTCAAATGGATAAATAATAATTGAAACAAAGGTGCTTAAAAACAGCAATTCATACTCTTAATTTTTATTTAAAATTATTCGGGTAATTAATTTGATTGCAATTCTCCAGCTTCGCCTCTTTTTAAAGTATATTTTTCAATTTTATTGTAAAGATGGCTTCGTTGAATATCAATTTCCAATGAAGTTTTTGCAACATTCCATCCATTCTTTTTCAATTTTTCTTCAATAAAAATTTTCTCGACATATTCTTTAAATTCTTGCAATGTTTGAAAGCGTTCAAAAATGCTTTTTTCTTCTTCTCTTGCACTAAGTGGGGTTGCAAATTTTTGTACATCTTCAATTGTAATACGTGCTTGCCCTAATATTACAAGGCGTTCTACAACATTTCTCAATTCGCGAATATTGCCGAAGTAATCTAACTTTTTTAATTCTTCCAAAGCTTGAGGAGTAAATGTTTTTTTTGGAAGTCCATTGTCTTCGCATGCCTCTTTAATAAATTTTTCGGCCAAAATCGGAATGTCTTCCTTGCGTTCATTTAACGCAGGAACATGAATTAAAATAACACTTAAACGATGGTATAAATCCATTCTAAAACTTCCTTTTTCAATTTCTTGCAAAAGGTTTTTGTTAGTGGCTGCAATTACCCGCACATCAACATCAATATCTTTTTCGCCACCAACGCGAGTTATTTTATTTTCTTGCAATGCACGCAAAACTTTTGCTTGTGCTGCTAAACTCATGTCGCCAACTTCGTCTAAGAAAATAGTTCCGCCATTTGCTTGTTCAAATTTTCCGATTCGTTGTTTTATAGCAGATGTAAATGCGCCTTTTTCATGGCCGAATAATTCTGATTCAATTAAATCTGTTGGGATAGCCGCACAGTTTACTTCAACCAAAATATTCTTTGCTCTGTTGCTTTTTTCGTGAACCCAGCGTGCAACTAATTCTTTACCCGTTCCGTTATCGCCTGTTATCATTACACGCGCATCGGTTGGAGCAACTTTATTAATTGTTTCCATAATGTTTTGTATGGCTGGACTTTCTCCTATCATTTCGCGAGTTCTTGTAACTTTTCTGCGCAAAACTTTGGTTTCAATGCTTAATGATTTTTTCTCAATTGCATTTCTAAGGGCAACCAAAAGACGATTTAAATCTGCAGGTTTTGAGATATAATCATACGCGCCTTTTTTGGTGGCTTCAACTGCCGTTTCAATTGAATTGAGAGCGGATATCATTATGAAAGGAAGATCTTCATCTATTTCTTTTGCTTTTGTCAAAACAGTAACGCCATCCATTTTTGGCATTTTTACATCGCACAAAACTGCAGCATATTCTTCGTCCAATATTTTTTGAAGTCCTTCTTCGCCATTTGACGCCTCGTCTACTTGATAATTTTCGTACTCAAGAATCTCACGAATAGAACTGCGAATTGCTTTTTCGTCATCAATAATTAAAATCTTACTCATAATCTGCGCTTATTTTTTTCGCAAAGTGAAGTTTTTAGTGGACAGAAAAAAGCGTGTTGATAATTGGTTAGTTTTTTAGACAGTTTTGAAATGGAGGTTTATCGTAAAAAATTCAAAACTGCATTCAAAAATTCTCTTGGATTGTCAGCATGAACCCAATGCCCTGCATTTGAAATGGGTATAATTTTTACATCGCTAAAATGCGAATGGATTATTTTTTCGTCATCTGCTAGTATATAATTTGAATTTTCTCCTTTAATAAATAATGTGGGTTTTGTAAATTGAGTTTTAAAAACACATGCTTTTACTATTTCAGTGTAATCTCTTTCTAAAACCAACAAATTAAATTTCCATTTAAATCCCAATTCGGTACGAACTAAATTTTTTAATAAAAATTGCCTCAAAGCAAGTTCAGGAATTTTTGCGCTAATTATTTCATCAGCATGTTTTCGCGATTTTATCTTTTGTAATTCCAATGTATTTAAAACTTCAATTACATTGTCATGTCCTCTTTGGTATTGTCGTGGCGACATATCAACTGCAATTAGTTTTATTGTTTTTTCGGGAAATTTAGTTGCGAATTGCATTGCTACTTTTGCGCCCATGCTATGTCCTAAAATAAAAGCGGATGAAATATTTTGTTGCTGCATAAACGCATTCAAATCATCCACCATTAAGTTGATTGAATGAAATTCTGTGTGTGGTGATTTTCCGTGATTGCGTAAGTCGAGTGAAAAAACTCGATATTTTTTCCCGAACTCAATTGCCAATGAATGCCAATTATCTAAAGAGCCTAAAAAGCCGTGAAGAATAATTAATGCTTCGCCTGTTTCGCCATATTTTTTAAAGTGTAGTTGCATTTAAAATTCAATCTGCAAATCTGTATAATCTGAAGGTATAAAAAAATCAAATTTCAGATTTCATTTATTAATATTGCAACATGACAGAAATAAATTCATCAAAAGCACCCGAGCCAGTTGGTTTGTATCCTCATGCAAGACGTGTTGGTAATTTGCTTTTTCTTTCGGGCGTTGGCCCACGCGAAAGAGGAACAAAAAAAATTCCGGGAGTTGAGTTGGATGAAAACGGAAAAATAATAAGCTACGATATCGCATTGCAATGCCATTCGGTTTTTCAAAACGTTAAATATATTTTAGAAGATGCCGGAAGCAGTTGGGATAAAATAATTGATGTAACGGTTTTTTTGACCAACATGAAAGATGATTTTGAAATTTATAATAAGTTGTGGGCCGAATATTTTATCCAAAATTCTTCTTGTAGAACTACCATTGAAATTAATTGCTTGCCAACACCAATTGCAATTGAGCTGAAAGTCATTGCAATTATTGATTAATCTTTAACTAGGATACGCAAATTTGCATTTTTTTAAACAATCAAAATTTGCATTCGTGTGTATAACTTGTGTTTTATTGCACGTCATTCAAATATATTTTTGACCCATATCCATTTTACAAAATATGAAATTTATAGTAAACAGTACAATACTTTTAAAACACTTGTCGATGATTGATGGGGTGGTTGTTTCAAAACCCATCATTCCTATTTTGAACAACTTTTTATTTGATATTCAAAACGGCAATCTCACCATCTCTTCAACAGATTTGGAAACAACAATGACTACCAGCATTAAAGTAGATGCGAAAGAAGATGTTTCGATAGCTGTGCCATCAAAAACCACTATTGAATTATTAAAATCATTGCCAGATCAGCCTTTGGCGTTTTCAATAAATGCCGAAAAGGGTTTTATGGAAGTTAAATATTCAACAGGTAAATTTAAACTTAGCATTCAAAAAGGCGATGAATTTCCTCGTACACCTGAGTTAGAAAAAACAAAATCGTTCAGTATGGGATCGGCAGTATTGCAAAAAGCAATTGCAAAAACTGTGTTTGCAACCAGCAACGATGAATTGAGATTGAACTTAACTGGAGTTTATATGCAATTGTTTGAATCGTCAATTACGTTTGTAGCAACTGATGCCAACAGATTGGTGCGTTACACAAGAAACGATGTAAAGCCAGGAGTTGAGGATAATTTTATAATGCCTAAAAAAGCATTGAATCTTTTAAAGAATTCGTTGCCAAGTGACGAAAGTGAAGTTTCAATTAGTTTTAATAAATCAAATGCATTTTTCTCGTTTGGCGATTTCAACCTTATTTGCCGTTTGATCGATGAGAAATATCCGGATTACAAAGCAGTTATTCCTACTGAAAATCCAAACAAGCTATTGATTGATACAAATGAATTTAATATGGCAGTTAGGCGTATTTCAATTACATCAAACAAAACCACTTACCAAATTCGTTTGAAATTTGCAGGAAGCGAAGTTACAATCAGTTCAGAGGACATTGATTATGAAAACGAGGCACAAGAAAAAATCAGTTGCACTTACGAAGGCGAAGATTTGGAAATTGGTTTCAATTCAAAATATTTAAGCGAAATGTTAAGTTCAATAGGTTCATCAAATGTAAAACTAGAAATGAGCCAATCGAACAGAGCTGGAGTTATGGCGCCAGATGTAGTGGATGAAGGCGAAGAAATATTGATGTTGGTAATGCCAATGATGCTCAATAATTAAAGTATAGCAATAAAAGAAAACCTCCACTTTTTATTAAGTGGAGGTTTTTTTATTGAGTGTTGTTGTAAATATTAATTTCCAGGTGCTGGTGAAGCTCCTTGTTGTTGTGCAGGTGCTGTTTGGGCTGGAGTTTGAACTGGTTGCGGAGCAGTAGGAACTGGCGCATCCATTACATTTTCTTTTATACGGCTATCTTTAGTTCCAGCATCAGCTTCGCTAGAAGGCTGACGAGCAAAATTGGATAGTAAACTTAAAACGATAAGTGTAATGGCTAAAATCCAGGTTGCTTTTTCAACCACATCAGTACTACGGCTTGCGCCCATTATTTGATTTGGTGCAATAAAATTTGCGGCAATTCCTCCACCTTTTGGATTTTGAATTAACACAACCAACGTTAACAAAACGCAGGCAATAATGATTAAAATTAAAATGGCTGTTAACATACTTTTATTCTATTTATTTTCGGCTTTTATTTTAGTAATAAGGGCTGCGAAATAACTCTTTTTATCGGGATAAATCAAACTTAATTTTTGATAGGCTGAAATGGCTTTATTGAAAAGGCCTTGTTGGGTATAAATAGTTGCCAATGTTTCACTCACTAAAGTTCCGTCTTCTTCTGCGCTTTGCTTGGCTACATTTACAGGATCGAAAAATGCGGCTTTTGAGCGATTAATACTGGGGCTTTCAGAAATAAATTTATCTAAGATTAGTGTAATTTCTGGACTGGGTTTAATGCCAGGTTCGAAAAAATTAACTCGTTTGTTTGTTTCACTAACTTCTGATGTATAAACCTGATTAAATTTATTTACAGTAGTTTGATTGTCCAAAGTCATAGGAGTGAAATCAAATTCGGAAATTTCAGAATGAAGTTCTTCTTGGTAATTTTCATCAAGTTTTGGCTCAAATGAGGGCGTCACATATCCGGGAGTTAATCCTTCTATTTTATCGTATTCAATCTGAATGTTTAATGAATCATCGTTTGATTGATTTGTGAAATTCTTCGTCATTTCAAACTCTGAATTAATCAAATTTTCAGCAGCAGTGTTTGTTTTTTGAGATGTTTCTAAACTAAATTCTTCATCTAAATTCAACCATTCATTTAATGGCAAACCAACAACGCTTGCAAAACTATCGGCTAAAGCATCTTCCTCGCTTAATATTGTTTGTATTACTACGTTAGGATGTTCAATCTTTTTTACTTCCATTAACAATTCTTCCTCAATTGAATCCAACAAATTATCTAATGTCGGAATCTCTGAAAGTGCTTCTTCGTTTTGAACAATTACTGATTCAATTATTTCAATTTCTGCTACTTCATTTATTGGTTTGACCTCTTCAATTGAAGTACTTTCTACATTTTCAAGTTTTGGAATATCCCATGAAAGTGCTTTGATTTCAATTAAAGGAAGTGCTTCGTTTTCCAACAAACTACTTTCGTCAAAATCTTTCAAAATATCATCGATGTCACTCCAAGGCATTTCAAATTTTACCATCGGACCTTCGCTTTCTACTGCCTCATTTTTGTTATTATCAAGCGTATTTTCAATTAAAATTTCAGTGGTTTTATTCTCAATAATTTCTTCAACCTCTAGTGTTTTGTTTGGTAAGATTTCTGGGACGCTATCTTCAATTACCAATTCCTCTTTTTTGTTTTCAACTTCGGCAATAATTTTTTCGACTGAATTTTCTTTTTGAATACTTTGTTCATTTATTTCAGCAATAGAAATTTTTTCGGCATCCAATGCAGATTGAATTGTAATGGATGGAATTTTTTCATCGCTATCAATTGGAAGATTATTTAAAAATTTATATAAAACGGTTCTATCGCCTGCAATTAATGCTGTAGTTTTTAATTGTTTTTCGTATTCAAAATGACTGGTGTTGAACAATGCCTTAGCCAGCAGCACTTGTGCTGTGCTGAAATAAGGGAAATCAGCAACGACTTTTTTTAATGCATCAATTGAATCGTTACCTAATTTCTCGGGTTGTTTAATTAGTTCTGTAAAATCGTTTTTGTTCACAACACAAAGAATAGGCGGGCAAATTAATAATTTTGAATGAAGGCGTTGTAATTTTTTTAGAAACTTATTTTTGGGCTGTTTTGTTTAATTCCAATCCTAAAATTTTGAATAAATTACCAGTTGATGAATGCTTTATTGAATACATCCTGAACCAGCATTACCGAAACTTTATCCGAAAGTTCTTGTTCGCGTGTCGCAAAATCATCGCTTGCCGAAAAATCAATAAAATTGCTAAAAGTTTGAGTAAAGTTTTTCTCTGCTGCTTTTTTATTTTCAAGTGTAATTTCGATCGTAATCGTTAGTCGATTAATTGCATTTTGCTGATTGCCTTGTACTGCAGTTGGATTGATTTCATAACTTGTAATTTTCCCGCTAAAAGCTAAATCTCCTTCAGTAGAAGTAAGTTTCAATTGGGTTTCATTAACAAATTTTTGTTTTAATTTTTCAGTCAAATTTTGGCTTAACAAGGGGTTTACAATGTTTGCCACATTTGAAATATAAGAAACCGAAAAAGTTTTTGCGTCTGGCGGAATGCTTGCTCCCGAATGGCTGTAAATGCCACATGAAGTTATAAAAAATGCAATGGGAATTAGTAAAAATAAAAATTGTTTTTGCATTTATTTGAAATTGAATGGTTGTGTTTTTATATAAAAACTATGCCGCATTTAAATTTTTATATCTTATTTGTTCAATTTTATTGTTGGCATATTCAAGTGTAATTTCGATTGATTTTTGATCCTTCATTTCTGGTGCTTCAAACATCAAATCTAACATAATGGTTTCGCAAATATTGCGCAAGCCTCTTGCTCCAAGTTTGAATTCATAAGCTGTGTCAACAATCAATTCAATTACTTCTTTTGAAAGACTAAGTTCAATATTGTCAATATCAAACATGTATTGATATTGCTTGATTAATGCATTTTTGGGTTCAGTCAAAATTTTTCTCAATGCATCTTTGTCCAATGGATCTAAATGGCAAAGTACCGGAAGTCTGCCAATAATTTCGGGTATCAAACCATAACTTCTTAAATCAGCCGGACAGATATATTTCAACAAATTTCCATCGTCTATATTTCCATTTCCATCATCGTTTTTAAAGCCAATAGCTTGCGTTTTGAGTCTTCGTTCAATTTGTTTTTCAATTCCAACAAATGCGCCACCACATATAAATAAAATATTTTGAGTATTTATTTGCACCAACTTTTGTTCGGGATGTTTTCGCCCACCTTGTGGTGGAACGCCTGCAATAGTTCCTTCTAATATTTTTAACAAAGCCTGTTGAACTCCTTCTCCGCTTACATCTCTGGTTATGCTTGGATTGTCGCTTTTGCGAGCAATTTTATCTATTTCGTCAATATAAACAATGCCCATTTCGGCCGCTTCTACATTGTAATCTGCAGCTTGAAGCAATCGCGATAAAATGCTTTCTACATCTTCGCCCACATATCCAGCTTCAGTAATTACGGTAGCATCGGCAATGCAAAAGGGCACTTGCAAAATTTTAGCAAGTGTTTTGGCTAACAATGTTTTTCCAGTTCCGGTTTCGCCAGCTAAAAGAATGTTCGACTTTTCAATTTCAATTTCTGTTTTCTTTTTAGAAGTAATACGTTTGAAGTGATTGTGAACAGCAACACTTAATACCTTTTTTGCATCGTCTTGGCCAATAACATATTCGTCCAAATGTGCTTTTATGGTAGACGGCTTTAACAATTTCAAATTTACCAATGGCGTATTGGCACTTTGTAATGTTTTATCCTCGCTTATAATTCGAAATGCTTGTTTGGTACATTCTTCACAAATCATGGCATCGACACCAGAAATCAAAAATTGAACTTTGCTTCTTTCATGTCCACAAAACGAACAATGATCTTCTTTTTTCTTAGCCATTTTTTATTTTTTCTCTTCTGGTTTTTTACGAATCAACACATCGTCAATCATTCCGTATTCTTTTGCTTCTTCAGCTATCATCCAATAATCGCGATCGCTATCTGTTTGAACTTTTTCAAATGGTTGTCCACTATGCGTTGCAATAATTTCATACAATTCCTTTTTTAGCTTTTGTATTTCACGTGCTGTAATTTCAATATCGCTTGCTTGCCCTTGTGCACCTCCAAGTGGTTGATGAATCATAATGCGTGCATGGCGCAAGGCAGTACGTTTTCCTTTTTCACCGGCACACATTAACACAGCTCCCATTGAAGCGGCCATGCCCGTGCAAATAGTTGCAACATTTGGTTGTATCCATTGCATGGTATCGTAAATTCCTAATCCAGCATAAACCGACCCCCCCGGACTATTAATATACATTTGAATGTCTCTGCGTGCATCCATTGATTCAAGAAAAAGCATTTGTGCCTGTACAATATTGGCTATATAATCGTCAATTGCAGTTCCCAAAAAAATAATTCGATCAGCCATCAATCGGCTAAACACATCAATCTCGCGAAAGTTCATTGGACGTTCTTCAATAACTGTTCGCGTCATGTCTTGCGTAGTGCTGTGTATATATTGATCAACCTTTAGACTGCTAATGCCTTTGTGTTTAATTGCATAGTCGCGAAATTCTTTTCCTGTATTCATGTTTAGTTTTGTTTGAGTTCAAAATTAGAAACTTGCATTGGATTGACAAGTATTTTTACCAAAAACATTTGTTTAATACAATATGTATCGGATAAATTATAAAAATGAAAATAAAAAAGATGAAAAAAATGAATTTCTAAAAACCAATAAGACAGATTCAAATAATAAAGTTAATGTGCGTGATGAGCATGATTATGCTCTTGCACAATTTTCATAAAATCTTCTGCTGAAATTTCTTTGTCGTTAACAGTTACCGAACTGCGAATAGCGGCATTAACTTTTATTTTAATGGCGGCATTAATCATTCTGCTTCGGTAATCTTCTTTTTGTAAACTTGGCTCAATCAATTGATTTATTAATTCCTCGCTAAGTCCATTGGCAGAGTAACCTCCAAACATTTGTTTGGTATAATTTACGGCAGCTTCACGAATGTCTTCGTCTTCTACTTTAATATTATGAAGTGCCAATATTTTTTCTTCAAGCAAATGATTTCTCAAGTAATTTGCCTCTGGATTATATCCTTCGTCAATGTTTTCAGTATTAAATTTATCGGCATACCTGTCTAAAAGCCAACGCTTCAAAAATGCATCTGGCAATTGTATGTTGTGTTTAGCAACAATGGTATCAGACATTTCGTGCTCAAGTAAATGATCAGCTTGTCCAACATAAAAACTTTCAAGCTCAGTTTTAACATTACTTCTAAAATCTTCAATGCTTGTTATCTTATCTTTTCCATAAACAGAATCAAAAAGTTCTTGATTGATTTCGGCTTCAGTATTTCTTTTTATTTCGCTTACCTGCAATTTAAAGTTAGGATTTAAATCTGCAATTCCTGCTTTTTGAACTCCAAGTGCGTGGCTTATTTCAGCTTCGTTGTTATCAAATAAGTTAAAAATATTTACAGTGGATTCTTCAGCAATTGCAATTCCTTTTAATGCATTTTTTATTTCTTCATTTTTGATGGTAGAAATCAAAAATGGAACTTTTTCGGCATGTACACCGCCTTCAAATATGCTTAAGTCTTCGTTAAGTTCAGTAACTGTACAATAAATCATATCGTTGTCAGATTCTGCTTTAGCTACATCCTCCAATTTGCCAAATCGTTTACGCATGCGTGTAATTTCATCGTCAATCATTTTTTCATCTGCCTGAACTACCAAACGTGTAAAAGTATCATCCTTCGAAATACTTAATTCGAAAACTGGCGCTACACCAATATCAAATTTAAAAGTATAGTCAGCGCCTTTATCAATTTTTTCAATCAATGTTTCATTATTGATAACCGGTTCGCCAAGCATGTTGATATTGTTTTCCTTAATATAATCGTATAAACCCTTTGAAGCGGCAGCATTTATTTCTTCAAGAATTAAACTGTTTCCATACATACGCTCAATCATTCCAAGTGGAGCTTGGCCTGGTCTGAAACCAGGGATGTTTGCTTTTTTGCGATAGTCTTTTATTTTTTTGTCCATTTCAGGCATATAATCTGCGCCCGAAATATTTACTGAGATGGTGCCATTTAAGGCATCTTTTTTTTCTAGAGATACGTTCATTAAATTATTTACTCGTTAATTTCAACATTGATTGGTAAATGTTGAGGCTTTCAAAATTTTTTTTGTGCGCATGGAGGGACTCGAACCCCCACGCCTTTCGGCACCAGATCCTAAGTCTGGCACGGCTACCAATTACGCCACATGCGCTTTTCCAAAAAAAAGGATGGCAAATGTACGCTTTGAAAACAGATAATAAAAATAATTTTAGGCAGTATTTTATTTCAGGCTTCGGGCAAGTTTTTTAAAAGCTCTTTGGCTTTATTTATTACGTGTAAAAAGAACAATACGGGCCAAACTAATGCCGCTTTGCTTGAATAATTAAGTAAAATTATGCTTGTAAAGACGCCAATACTAAATGAAGCAATGACAACATATATTAGTTGTATGCGTAGATTATTGCTTTTAATAAAGGAAACAATTGCAGAAAAAAGCAATAATGCCAAAGAAATAATTGCAGTGATGTAAATGATGTTCATATTTGCAAATATGAAGTACAAAGTTTCGATAAACAACCCAACAGAACATTTTATTCAAATAGAGGGGAAAATTGAAAATATAAAATCGCAAGAAGTGTTGTTGCAATTACCAGCATGGAGACCGGGAAGGTATGAGCTTGGAAATTTTTCGAAAAATATTAGAAAGTTTAAAGCAATGGATGAAAGCGGCATCGAATTGCACGTCAGAAAAACATCAAAAGATTGTTGGAAAATAATTAATCCAACGATGCTGAATAGTATAATAATACATTACGAATACTATGCAAATCAATTGGATGCTGGCGCATGTTATTTAGACGAAAATCAATTGTATGTTAACCCAGTTCATTGTTTTATGTACCAATCAGAAAACATGAAAGAATCTTTTGAAATTGAATTGAACATTCCGGATAATTACAAAATTGCATGTCAACTTTCTGAAAAAAATAAAGTTCTTTTTGCTAAAGATTTTCAACAGCTTGCTGACAGCCCGTTTATTGCATCTGAGAAGTTAGAAAAAACTTCGTTTTCAATTGAAAATTCAACAATCCATTTTTGGTTTAATGGAGCCCACAATGTAAACATCGAAAAACTAAAAGAAAATACGATTTCATACGCCAAAAAACAGGTAGAAATTTTCGAAGAATTGCCTTGTAAAGAGTATCATTTTTTGTACCAAATGTTGCCAGATGCTTTTAGGCATGGCGTTGAACACGAAGATTCAACCGTTATTGCAATGGGAAAAAGAGAAGATGAAACTGACGAGAATTTTTACGATAGTTTATTGGCAATTAGTTCGCACGAATTTTTTCATTTATGGAATATAAAACGCATTCGTCCTGTTGAAATGTGGCCTTATGATTTTACAAAAGAAAACTATTCGACACTTGGATATGTTTACGAAGGAATTACAACATATTATGGCGATTTAATTTTGCTAAGAAGCGGAATTTGGAACTGGGAAAAATATGCAGCAAGTTTTAATGGCGACTTAGAAAAACACTTAAATAATGAGGGTAGATTTAATTATTCGGTGGCCGAATCTTCGTTTGATACATGGTTGGATGGATACACTCAGGGAATTCCTGCAAGAAAAGTTTCAATTTATTTTGAAGGAATGTTAGCGGCTATGATTGCCGATTTAATGATAATAAAAAACTCAGACGCAAAGTTTTCGCTTGATAATGTAATGCACGATTTGTACCACGATTATTATAAAAATAACAAAGGATATACGGAAAGCGATTATAAAAATTTGTTAGAAAAATATGCAGGCATTTCTTTCGATTCCTATTTTAAGGATATAATTTGGGGAAAAGGAAAAATTGAAAAATATTTAGAAGAATATATAAGTTTGCTTAGTTGTTCTATATTTGAAAAAAAAATTCAACGACAAATTGATGTAGAATCCAATCCATTGTTTGTTTATTGGATGAATAGAAAAAAATGTTCTACTAAATAAGGATTATTATGAATAGAGAAAAAATCGAGTGTCAGTTTTGTGACACGAAGAGTCTAACTGCATTTTTAGAAAAATGCACCGATGCAGAAACTACTAAAGTAATAGAAAGTAAAACCTGCGGACAATACAAAAAAGGACAAAGTATTTTTTATGAAGACAATGTTGCTTTAGGTATTTATTGCATCACAAAAGGAATTGTAAAACTTACCCGCTCTAATATTTATGGCAAAGAACAAATTTTGCGATTTGTAAAAGAAGGTGAATTTCTAAGTTATCGCGCAGTGATTGCTGATGAAACACTAACCGCAACAGCAACTTGTGTTGAAGATGTGACTGCTTGTTTTATACCAAAACAGGTTTTTATTGATTTGGTTCAAGGCAATCCAGAGATAAACAAGCAAATGTTTAAAACCCTTTGTCACGACATGGGATTAAGCAACGAAAAAATTCAAAGTTTGGCGCAAAAAAGCGTTCGCGAACGTGTAGCCGAAACTATTTTATATCTTCATCAAACCTTTGTTGAAAAACCAGACGAAACAAATCAGGTGATTCCGATTAGCCTGCCACGCGAAGATTTGGCAAATATTGTTGGCACCGCTACAGAAACTTTAATTCGATTGTTGTCTGAATTTAAAAACGATAAATACATCGATTTTGAAGGCAAAAGAATTAAAATATTAGACAAAGCAGCTTTGGAAAGAATTTCGAGAGCGAGTGTTTAATTCACATCAACCGTTAAACCAATAAATAAACTTAATAACCAAAGCGCGGTTTTTTACTTTTAAATAATCAAACATGCTTAAATCTTTGTAGCTGTTTGTTGGCGGAGTTTGGTAGTTGTCGGTATAAACAATAAACAAATCGCTCATCGGTTTAAATCGCCATTGAAGTCTTGAATTGATATTTATATTTTCAGCTTGAGTATTGTATTGAACAAAAGTGCTAAAAAAAACTTTTCGACTAAAACTTAATTCGGCTTGCGGACCTATCAACAATAAATTTGTTTGTCCGTTTGAAACAGTTAAGTGTTCGCGCGTAATGCTTAACGAATAAGTTCCCCACGGTTGATGCCTGTAACTTATTGCTGCTCTATATGAGAATCGTTCACCATTAAAAAAATTTCCTGCAATGCATCCCAAGTTGAAATAAAAAGGTTTGCGTTTGTTTGATTCAAATTCGGCAGAATAAAGCGCATAATTATAATCGGCAGCTGGCAAGGGAGTTAGCCCAGTTCCGCTAATATCCAACGGAAAATATAGTTTAGTATAATTGTTAGAATAACTAAAACTTAAGCTAGCACTATTCTGAAAAGCAATGTCGATAAATGGATCGACCTGAACATCATTTGCCTGAAATGAACTGTCAAAATACATGCTTCCATACAAGCCAAATTGTAGTTTATTAATAATTTTTGAAGCTGGATAATATTTGTAAGAAATATGTGGCTCTAATCTCCAATAACTCATTTTAATTGTACTAAAATTGTATGACTTTGAAGTGGTATCAAATAGTTGTTTTGAAACTTCCAAATGAGGGACAAATCCAGTTTGTGCATCAAATCCTTTTCCCACAAATTCATGATTCCAATCCATGCTCCAATTAATACTTGTAAAAGTTAGCCAACTTGCATGAGTATAAGAATTATCTTGTTGCGTGGGCGAAAAACTTCGCATGTAAAACATTTTCCCCATCCATTTTTTGTCGGCAGATTGTTCGTTGAATTCTAAGCCAGCAACGCGGTTGTAGTTTTTAAATGTTAGGTTGTTGTTTGCATCAAATCCTTCACGATTTACAAAAATGGCTGCAATGTTTGATGCTTTAAAAACTTGTCGTTGAAAACTAAGCACCGAAAAATTTGTTGCGTTTAAATTAAAATCTTTGTAGTTGTTTGTTTGAACATTCATCAAACCTACACGCAGTTTGTTATTTATTTTTCCGCTAATTCGTGCTCCTGCAATTATTGGCATATTTACATTTCCCTGAACACTTTGTTCTAATCCAATCTTGCGCGAAAAAAACGGACGTATTTGTCTAAATCCAAAATTTGCAAACAAGTCGCTATTTTCAATAAAAAATTGTCTGCGTTCAGGAAAAAAAATACTAAAACGAGTAAGGTTTATAACTTGTCTATCAACTTCAACTTGAGCAAAATCTGGGTTAATAGTTACATCTAAATTCAGTGAAGGAGTGATACTTAATTTTGCATCAAAACCGGAGTTTAATTTATTTTCTACAGATTTCTTTTCCGAATAATTTTTTGAAGTAGAACCAATTGCATAAGGAATTATTGAAAAATTTAATCCTGGATTTTTCAATGGCTCATCCCAATTTAATTTTCCAGTAAATACAAGCGATGAAATATTAAAAACCCTCGGCACATAACTCCAACAACTGCTTTCATTTATTTTTAAATTGTTTCGATGAAAATTTATTCGCCATGTTTTCTCGCCACCTTTGAAACGAAGAGTTTTAAAGGGAATTGCAAATTCTGCTGTCCATCCGTGTTCAAACTTTCCGACTTCGCTTGTCCATTTATTGTCCCAATCGGTACTAACGCCAAATCCGCCACCAAATGCAATAAGTCCTTCGCGTTGTGCTCCCAAAGGGTTTACAGCAAAACTAAAACCATTTGTTTTGTCGTTAAATGGGTCGATACTCACAGCAAACGCATCGCTTAATGGATAACTCCAATCGCGCTTAAATGATTGAATAATATAGGGCAAATTTGGCAATGTATCAAACATCCAAGCGGCCACATAAATATTTTTTTCATCGTAACATATTTTTACTTCAGTTTTTGTAGTTGAATACGAAGTGTCGTAAGGAAAGTTTTGAATAAAATCTTTTGCAAGCGGCAATTCCAGCCATATTTTATCACCTAATTTCCCATCAATTTCAATTTTATCGGTTATTTTTTTTATCGAAATATTTCTTTCTGCCAAAAGTGTTTGAGCATTTCCAATCTGTATATTTGAAAAAATAAATAATAATACTACGCTTAAAAAAAATTTCATGTATCTAAAATCTAAAATTTATTTGGTTTACAACAAAGCTGCAAAAGTGGAAAAATTTTCTGATACATCCACACCAGTAATCAATTTTAAGTCTAATCTTGTCCAAAAAATTTTACAGCATGGAATACATTGATATTTTAATAAAATTATTGACGCACACAAAGGATTTTTTAGAGGAATTTGTTTCAAATCACGGATTATGGATCTATGCCGTTTTGTTTTTGATAGTTTTTTGCGAAACGGGTTTGGTCGTTTTGCCTTTGTTGCCTGGCGATTCACTTTTATTTGCAGCTGGCGTTTTGGCTGGAAATGCTAACAATAATTTAGATGTTACTACCATTATTTTTCTTTTGATATTAGCAGCATTGATGGGCGATAATACCAACTATTTTATCGGAAAATATTTAGCAAAAAAAGGAGAAGGCGCAAAACTTTTTGGAGTCTTTACATTACGAAAAGATTACTTAGATAAAACGCACAATTTTTATGAAAAGTATGGTGCGCAGGCAATAATTCTTGCACGCTTTGTTCCGATAGTTCGAACTTTTGCACCTTTTGTTGCAGGTGTTGGAAGCATGACTTACAAGCGATACATTGTTTTTTGTATAATCGGAGCAGCACTTTGGGTTGGTTCCATTACGCTAGCAGGATTTTTTCTTGGAAACATTGAATGGGTGCAGAAAAATTTCGAAAAAATTGTGCTTGGCATTGTTTTCGTTTCAGTGCTTCCGATTTTTATTGGATTACTTAAAGCAAAATTTTTTGTTAAAAAATAAATTCATATTTCCGTATTCATTTTGGGCAACTATTTTTTGCCTGATATCGTTTATTTTAATAATTGCTAACAACGTAAAAGCTGAAACTACAAGCGGTACATGCACAATTAAAGACGATTTGAATGGAAACAATTTGTATGAATTAAGGCCAGGAATTTATTTTGAAGTTAAACCCGAAAAAAACGGATGGCATCGAATATTATTAAAAGTTTGGGTGCAGAAAAAATTTACTTATTCTGAAGAACAGATTTTGCACAAAGCAAAATTATTTGATGAAAATAGAAAACAAATTGGAATTGCCATCAACGATTTTACACCTTACAAAATGCTTGGCGAAATAGATTCGATGTATTGTTTTCAGTTGAGTGGATACATTGACCAAAATTGTATTGATGCCAATTCAGTACCTGAAAATAATTTAAACACACTGCTTTCTTCCATCAATCAAAATGCAAAGTTGGATACTTTTGGAATGCATTTTAAGAAATTTCCCTATTCAAGTTTTATAGCAAACAATAAATTTCAATCTTACATTTTAACCGAGCCGGATTTTATACTTCAAAAAAACACTCCTAGAATTTTGATTGTATTTTATGAACAAGAACTTATTGCTATTTTTTATTCTCGAGAAGTTAAAGCAAAATACTACGACAGCATTGAAATAGGTAGTGAATACAAACTAATCTATAATTCAAAGTTTACTGAAAAAACAAAAACCGAAATGTTAGAAATTTTTCGCAAAAAAGTGGAAGAATATTGAAATGTAACAATTCCGATTTTTATTATAATTTGATTATTTTCGTAAACATTATTTCACACAAAAAATTTAAATGAAAACTGCTTTAGTAACTGGAATCACTGGACAAGACGGAGCTTATCTGGCTGAATTTCTATTGAAAAAAGGATACATGGTTCATGGAATTAAGCGAAGAAGTTCTTTGTTTAATACAGATAGGATTGATCATTTGTATCAAGACCAGCATGAGAATAACGTGAAAATGAAACTGCATTTTGGCGATTTAACAGACTCGACAAATCTTATAAGAATTATTCAAGAAACGCAGCCAGATGAAATTTACAATTTGGCGGCAATGAGCCATGTTCATGTTAGTTTTGAAACTCCTGAATATACTGCTAATGCTGATGGAATTGGCACATTAAGATTATTGGAAGCCATGCGAATTTGTGGGCTTACTAATAAAACAAAAATATATCAAGCTTCAACATCCGAACTTTATGGATTGGTACAAGCGGTTCCTCAAACAGAAACAACTCCGTTTTATCCTCGCTCGCCTTATGCGGTTGCCAAAATGTATGCATATTGGATTACTGTAAATTATCGCGAAGCATACAATATGTTTGCTTGTAACGGAATTTTATTTAACCACGAATCTCCGATTAGAGGAGAAACATTTGTAACCCGAAAAATTACTCGTGCAGCGTCAAAAATTGCAATGGGAATGCAATCAAAATTATATTTAGGAAACCTTTCCTCTCAACGCGATTGGGGACACGCAAAAGATTTTGTCGAGGCAATGTATTTAATATTACAACAAGAAAAAGCTGAAGATTATGTAATTGCTACAGGAATAGCAACTCATGTTCGTGATTTTGTGAAAATGGCATTTTCTGATTTAGGAATTACAATTGCATTTAAAGGTGAAAAAATAAATGAAATTGGATTTGTTGAAGCTATTGATAAATCAAGAATAGAAGAATTAGAAATCAAGGATTGCAAATTAAAAATTGGTGATGAAGTAGTTGCCGTTGATCCAAAATATTTCCGTCCAACTGAAGTAGATTTGTTGATTGGCGATGCAACTAAAGCGCATCAAAAATTGGGATGGAAACCAAAACACGATTTACAATCTTTAGTAAAAGATATGATGAAATCTGATTTGAAATTAATGAAACGCGAAAAGTTTCTTAAAGATGCAGGACATAAAGTATTAAGTCAACACGAATAATTTTAAATCAATCATTCGTATTTCAAAACGACATAAGTGAATAAAACAGATAAAATTTTTATTGCAGGCGCTACAGGAATGGTAGGTTCTGCAATTTACAGAAAGTTGCAAGCCGAAGGATTTACAAATTTGATTGGCAAATCATCAAAAGAGTTAGATTTAAGAAATCAAAAAGCAGTAGAAGATTTTTTTACAACAGAAAAACCCAATTATGTTTTTTTGGCTGCTGCAAAAGTGGGTGGAATAGTTGCAAACAATTCTTTTCGCGGACAATTTATTTACGAAAATTTGATGATTCAAAACAATGTAATTCATCAAAGTTATTTAAGCGGAGTAAGCAAGTTAATGTTTTTTGGATCCAGTTGTATTTACCCAAAACTTGTTCAGCAACCATTGAAAGAAGAATATTTACTTAGCGATAAATTAGAGCAAACCAACGAGCCTTATGCCATTGCTAAAATTACAGGAATAAAAATGTGTGAATCCTATCGCGATCAATACAATTGCAATTTTATTTCAGTGATGCCAACCAATTTGTATGGATATAACGATAATTATCATCCTCAATATTCGCATGTACTTCCTGCTTTAATTCGAAGGTTTCACGAAGCAAAAATAAATCAAAATCCAACTGTCGAAATTTGGGGAACTGGCAATCCACTTCGCGAATTTTTATTCGTTGATGATTTGGCTGATGCTGCTTTTATGTTAATGCAAACCTATAACGATAAACAGTTTTTGAATATTGGTTGTGGCGAAGATATTACTGTAAAAAATTTAGCATTGCTTATTAAAAATATAATCGGCTACACGGGAGAAATTACATTTGATACTTCAAAACCCGATGGAACACCACGAAAACTTTTGGATGTGAGTAGAATTAAATCCTTGGGATGGAGTCCGAAAATTAACCTTGAAACAGGTATAGAACTTGCTTACAAAGATTTTTTAAGCAAACACATTTAGCGCTGAAATTTTATTTTAGTCTATCATTTCAAAACCTAAAAATGCTTGCAAAACCTTGGGCATTTTAATTCCATCAGATGTTTGATTGTTTTCTAAAATTGTTGCAACAATTCGAGGCAAGGCAAGTGCGCTACCATTTAATGTATGAACCAAAGTATTTTTTCCGTCTTTGTTTTTGAATCTACATTTCATTCTGTTCGATTGGAAATTTTCAAAATTCGATGTAGAACTAACTTCAAGCCATCTTCCTTGTGCAGCACTGTAAGTTTCAAAATCATAAGTTAGCGCTGATGCAAAACTCATATCGCCACCACACAAACGTAAAATCCGATAAGGCAATTCTAATTTTTCTAATAATCCTTGAACATGTTTTGCCATTTCTTCTAAAATTTCATAGCTTTTTTCAGGCGAAGAAATCTGAACAATTTCAACTTTATCAAATTGATGCAATCGATTTAGGCCTCTTACATGTGCACCCCAAGCACCTGCTTCGCGCCTAAAACAAGGAGTGTAAGCAACATTTTTAATTGGCAATTCTTCTTCTTTCACAATAACATCGCGGTACAAATTTGTAATCGGAACTTCAGCGGTTGGAATCAAATACAAATCATCAAGCGTTGCATGATACATTTGCCCTTCTTTATCGGGCAATTGTCCTGTCCCAAATCCAGAATCTGAGTTGACAAGCAAAGGTGGAATCACTTCGTTGTAGCCAGATTTAATGGCTTCTTCCAAAAAAAAATGTATTAACGCGCGTTGTAATTTTGCTCCTTTTCCTTTGTAAACCGGAAATCCAGCACCTGTAATTTTAGCACCCAATTCAAAATCTATCAGGTTGTATTTTTTTATTAAATCCCAATGCGGCAATCTGTTTTCATTCAATGTAGGAATGTTTCCCCATTCGTAAATTGTTACATTTTCTTCAGGAGTTTTTCCTTCTGGTACCGATTGGTGAGGCAAGTTTGGAAGTGTTACCAATAAGTCAAAAAGTTCTTGTTCTGTTTTCTTATAAGCGTCTTCTAAGTTTTTTAATTGTGCTTTTTGTGTAGTGCTATTTGCTTTACAAATTTCGGCTTCTTCTTTCTGCCCACTTTTCATCAAATCGCCAATTTTTTTAGCAAGTGCATTGCTTTCTGCCTGCATGGTTTCCATGTCAGACTTTGCCTTTCTGCTTATTTCGTCTACTATTAAAATAGAATCAATTACGGCAATATGAATAGGATTTTTTTTTGCAATCCTACGTTTTGCTTCTTCAGTATTCTCACGTATGTAATTTATTTGCAGCATTTGAATTTAATTCTAACCAAAAATTATTTTGTCAAAGATGTGTTTTTTGTTTTTGTTATACAATATTCAATAAATATATAGCTACTATTGTGTTAAGTATATTCCAAAATCTGGTTTGAGAATTATGAAATATCTACTAGCACTTGTTTTGTTTTTTTACATTAGCAAAAACAATGCATTTGCTCAAAAGTTGATAAAAATAATTGATAACACAAATGGGAAAGAGTATTTTATAAAAGCAGGTGTTACGTCTGTAAATTATGTTTTAGCGGGAACCGATGGCTCATTTGCAGACAAAATAGATTCAACTGATGAAGCCGGAATTTATTTTAAGAACTACCCAAGAATAGAATTCCAAAACATTAAATCAATTAATTTTAAACCGTTTTATAAAGCAGTTAGAGCAGCAAATGTTATTTATTATACAGGCATGTTAAACCTAACTTTGTTTGGTGCATTTTTGTCGTATGATGGCTCATATGGAAGTGGAAACGGAATAGTTATAATGATTATTACATCACCCATTTGGGGCATACTTATTCCTGGTGCCGCAAATTTTATTGTCTATTCATTAAAGCCTCGGATTTTTCTAAAAGACATTTCAGCTATAAATTTTCAGAAAGTAGAATGATGAAATTCAAACTATTTTTAATATCAATTGCTTTGCATTTTATAAGCTTGCATCTATTTGCGCAAAATTTTGTTGGAATTAATTTCTCCAATGTTTCAATGATGTATAAGGCACAAAATTTTCATTCTATTATAGAAAATCCGTTGAAAGGAAAAGGATTTGATTTGTTTTATTTGAAAAAAATAAATCGATTCGGAGTGGAGGCAAAATTGTTTTATTCTTCATTAACTAGTTTCCCGCAATATGAAGTTGATGGCCCTGTTAGTACGCATTCTTATATTCAAAATTATAAAGTGTCGCCACTCAACACATTCGGATGTTCTGCAAGTTTTATTTATTTCTTGCTTCCAAAAACACTTTATGTAAAATTTGGAACAAATGCAATTTCTTCTGCTTTTATCGAGCATGAATTCAGTACAATATTTATTAATACTTATTCGCCTTACGATACCTCTTACAATAATTTAAAATATACTTCGCAAAGAGGTTTAGGATTTGGGTTGACTTTAGGAACTGGTGTATTGATTAAAGTGTATAAAAGAGTGTATTTTAACAGCTCAATCGATTATTTTTTTACTGGGTTAAATACTGAAATTACAGAAACCGGAAGTTATTCAAGTAAAATGATTTCGAATCCAAACATTTTCAATAAAATGAATAGTAGTTTAGATTTAGTTTATCTCAATCTAAATATAGGTTTGTCAATTGTTTTAGTAAAATAATATTTTTAAAAGGTAATTATTCAACAACAATAACTTTTTCCATCACATCGCCTTCCCTAATCTGATCAATCACTTCAAACCCATCCACTACTTTTCCAAAACAAGTATGATTGCGGTCTAAGTGAGAAGTATTGTTTCTGCTATGACAAATAAAAAATTGAGAGCCCCCTGTATTTCTACCAGCATGAGCCATGCTTAAAACGCCTCGATCGTGGTATTGATTATCGCCATCCAATTCGCAATTTATTTGATATCCGGGTCCGCCTGCACCTGTCCCGGTTGGGTCTCCACCTTGAATTACAAAATCAGGAATTACACGATGAAAAGTTACTCCATCATAAAATCCTTTTTTTGCAAGTTTTGTAAAATTGTCGACTGCAATTGGAGCATCATTTTCGAAAAAATTAATTTTCATCACCCCTTTGTTTGTGTGTATTTCGGCTGTTAGCATTTTTTTTTAAAATTTTGGGCGAAATTAAGAAAAAGGAGATTAGCTTTTTACTGATTTTTTCTGAATACAAATATTAACTTAATTTGCAGCACAAAAATGTATAAAAAATGAGTTACGATTTAATATTGATTGGAAGTGGTCCTGGTGGATATGTGGCTGCAATTCGTGCAAGTCAGTTGGGGTTAAAAGTTGCAATTGTTGAGCGATCGGAGTTGGGCGGAATATGTTTGAATTGGGGTTGTATTCCAACCAAGGCATTGTTAAAATCTGCGCAGGTTTTTGATTACATTAAGCATGCAGCTGATTATGGAATTACTGTTAGCGGTCATTCACACGATTTTTCGGCTGTTGTAAAACGTAGCCGAAGAGTTGCAGATGGAATGAGCAGAGGAATCTCTTTTTTGCTGAAAAAAAATAAAATTGATGTAATTCAAGGAAACGGAAAATTGATTTCGGTTGGTAAAGTAGAAGTTACCGAAAGCAATGGAACTAAGAAAATAATAGAGTCGAAAAATATTATTTTAGCAACAGGCGCTCGAAGTCGTGAATTGCCCAATATAAAAATTGACGGCAAAAAAATTATTGGTTACCGCGAAGCGATGAATCTTCAAACTCAACCAAAATCAATGTTGGTGATGGGAAGCGGAGCAATCGGAAGTGAGTTTGCCTATTTTTATAATGCATTGGGAACGAAGGTTACTTTAGTTGAATTTTTGCCAACTATTTTGCCAATTGAAGACGAAGATGTTTCAAAAGAAGTTGCTAAATCATTTAAAAAACAAGGCATTGAAATTTTAACTTCGGCATCGGTTGAGAGTGTTGATACAAGCGCTGCTGCATGTAAAGTAAAAATTAAAACTGCAGATGGAATGAAAGAAATAGAATGTGATGTTGTGCTTTCGGCAGTTGGTATTCAAACAAATATTGAAGGAATTGGCTTAGAAGAATTAGGAATAAAAACCGACAAAGGAAAAGTTTTGGTTGACGATTTTTATCAAACCAACATAAAAGGAATTTATGCAATTGGCGATATTGTTAAAGGTCCGGCATTGGCTCATGTTGCAAGTGCTGAAGGAATTATTTGTGTTGAAAAAATTGCAGGACATCATCCCGAAGCATTGAATTATAACAATATTCCTGGATGTACTTATTGCAGCCCCGAAGTTGCTTCTGTTGGATATACAGAAAAAGCTGCTGTTGAAGCTGGCTATCAAATCAAAATAGGAAAATTTCCATTTAGCGCAAGCGGAAAAGCCAGTGCTGCAGGAACAAAAGAAGGTTTTGTAAAAGTTGTTTTCGATGCAAAATATGGTGAGTTTTTAGGAGCTCATTTTGTTGGTGCAAATGTTACTGAAATGATTGCCGAAGTGGTTGTAGCTCGAAAACTAGAAACTACTGGAATGGAAATAATCAAAGCGGTTCATCCACATCCAACAATGAGCGAAGCTTTGATGGAAGCTACTGCACAAGCATATGGCGAATGCATTCATTTGTAAACTATAACAATGGAAGGAACAGTAATTAAATCAACCGGAAGTTGGTACGATGTGCGAAATGCTGAAGGAAAGATTTATAAATGCAGGATAAAAGGAAGATTTAGGTTAGAAGACATAAAACACACAAATCCTATTGCTGTTGGCGATAAAGTGGTTTTTGAATTAGAAAATAATGTTGAAACTGGTGTTATTGAAAAAATAGAACCAAGAACAAATTACATTATTCGAAAAGCAAGCAATCTTTCAAAACAAACTCACATCATTGCAAGCAATTTAGATCAGGCATTATTGATGGTTACGATTGCAACACCAGCAACTTCAAATGGATTTATCGATAGATTTTTAATGACTGCTGAAGCGTATCATATTTCAGTTGTTTTGGTTTTTAATAAAATTGATTTGTGCGTAGAAAATGTAAAAATACAATTGGATGAAACAGTTAAACTTTATCAAAATATAGGATATAAATGCCTACTTACTTCGGCAAAAAATAAAATAGGAATTGATGAAGTTAAAAAAGAATTGATAAATAAAACTACATTAATATGCGGTCATTCTGGAGTTGGGAAATCAAGTTTATTAAACACGATTGAAAACACATTAAATTTAACAACCAAAGAAGTATCAAAATCAACGAATAAAGGACAGCATACAACTACTTTTGCGGAAATGCATCAATTAAATTTTGGCGGTTACATTGTAGATACACCAGGCATTCGTGAATTTGGTGTGGTTGATTTTGAAAAAGTTGAAATCTCACATTACTTTAAAGAAATGCAAACATTAATTGGGTCTTGTAAATTCAATAATTGCATTCACTTGAATGAGCCCGATTGCGCAATTATTAAAGCAGTTGAAAACGAAAAAATTTCAGCACATCGTTACAAAAGTTATTTGGGTATATTAAATAACGAAGATGCTTTTGAATAAAAAATATGAGAGCAGTTATACAAAAGGTACTACAAGCAAAAGTTGCTATTGACGAAAAAATATTTTCGGAAATAAATAAAGGTTTGCTTGTTTTTGTTGGCATTGAAGATGCAGATTCAATGGATGACATTGTTTGCCTCTCAACCAAAATTGTAAACATGAGAATATTTGACGATGAAAATGGCGTAATGAATTTGTCGGCAAAGGAAACAAACGCTGAAATTTTATTGGTAAGTCAGTTTACACTTCATGCATCAACCAAAAAAGGAAATAGACCTTCGTACATCAAAGCGGCAAAACCTGAAATTGCAATTCCACTTTACGAAAAACTGATACTTCAATTGCAAAATGATTTGCAAAAAAATATCGGCACTGGAAAATTCGGTGCCGATATGCAAATAAGTTTAATCAACGATGGTCCAGTTACAATATGGTTGGACACAAAAAATCGCGAATGATTTTTTAGATAATAAATTCAGAAATAAAACCTTCTCTACTTGGATTTACACACATTACCGGCACAATTCCAGATGAGTTAACGATGCGTTGAGCGTATGTTTCAATGATGTATTCGCTAATTGCTTTGTCCTCGCTTTGAGTCATAATCATTATCAAATCAGCTTGGCTATACTCAGCAAATTTTAAAGTTTCTTCTGCAAAATCAGAACCTGTTTCATCTACAATTTTTACAGTAAATGGTATTCCGTTTTGAGCCAACAGATTTTCTGTTTGTTGTAAGTTGGCTGACATTTTATTGTTTAAAAATTCGTCCCTTACCTTATACGTTAATATATGAATTGTCGATTTGTATGACTTCCCTAAATGTATAGCCCACTTTACTTTTTGTTTTGATTCGGTAGATAAATCCAATGGGAATACAATATTTTTATATGCATTTGGGTTTTTATTGGTTTTAAGTACAATAACTGGAATTGTGCTGTAGTTTATTACTTTACTTGAATTACTTCCAATTATACGCTCAACTCCGCTAGCACCATGCGTTCCCATTATTATACAATCGCAACTATGTTCAATCGCAGTTTCTACAATTGTTTTATAAATTCTGCCAACTCTTATTTCCGGATTGCATTCTACTTTGTATTTATCTTTTATATTAGTTGCAAGTTCTTTCAACTGAGGCAAAAATTTTTCTTCTGCCATTTTTTGTTTTTCATCGTAATGCCCAAAAGTAAAAAGTGAGCTTAAAAGATGCTCTTCTAAAATGTAAAGTATAACCAAATTGTTGTCAAAATGCTTGGCAACTTGAGCAGCGTGATCAAGTGCATTTAAACTAATTTCCGAAAAATCAACCGGAACCAACATGGCGTTCTTTTTGCTAATACTCATATTTATGTTTGTTTTATGGGCGGCAAATCTAAGGATTAAAGTGATGAATGACCTGCTAAATACTAAAATCATATATTGCCTATTCGAAATTTGATTTTTATGCTTCAAAATCTCTCTGATAACAATTCAATACTAAGCCAATTTGTATCGGAAATTAGAGATATTGATATACAAAAAGACCGCATGCGTTTTCGTACCAATGTTGAACGAATTGGTGAAATAATGGCTTATGAAATAAGCAAATTGCTTTCTTTTGAAAACAAAGAAATTCAAACTCCTTTAGCCAAACATCAATCCAAAATTTTAGCCGAACAACCTGTAATTGCAAGCATTTTGCGCGCAGGATTGCCCATGCATCAGGGTTTTTTAAATTATTTTGATAAAGCAGATTGCGCTTTTTTATCAGCATTTCGTAAACACATCAGCGAAACCGAATTTGAAATTGAATTAGGATATTTAGTTTCTCCATCAATTGAAAACAAGGTTTTAATTCTCATTGATCCTATGTTAGCAACCGGTCGAAGTATGTTTTCGGCTTATCAATCTTTTTTAAAAAACGGAAATCCTAAAAAAGTATTTGTAGCAAGTTTAATTTCAAGCCAACAAGGCATTGAATTTATACAACAAAAAATGCCTGAAGCACATATTTTTGCTGCTGCTATTGATCCTGAATTGAATTCGTATAGTTACATTGTGCCAGGTTTAGGCGATGCAGGAGATCTTAGTTTTGGCGAAAAATTATAATTTATTTGCCAGCATGCTTTGTATGAATGATTATTGCAATTGAATAATTACTATTTATGAAAACCATATCAGCAAAAGATTTAGCAGTTTCAGATTTTCACAATGCATTGCTTACAAGTGTTGCACCGCGTCCAATTTGTTTTGCTAGTACGGTTGATAAAAACGGAATTCCAAACTTAAGTCCCTTTAGTTTTTTTAATTGTTTTGGTAGCAATCCACCAACATTTGTTTTTTCGCCTGCTCGAAGAGTTAGAGACAATACAAATAAACACACACTTGAAAATATTATTGAAACAAAAGAAGTAGTAATTAATGTGGTAAATTATGCAATGGTACAACAAACAAGCCTTGCAAGCTGCGAGTATCCAAAGGGCGTTGATGAATTTGTGAAAGCCGGATTTACACCTATTCCATCATTAAAAGTAAAACCATTTAGAGTAAAAGAAAGTCCTGTACAATTTGAATGTATAGTGAAACAAGTAATAGAAACTGGCGTTGAAGGCGGTGCTGGAAATTTAATTATTTGCGAAATGCTTTTGATGCACATAAGTCCTGAGGTGATGACTGCTGATGGAAAAATTGACCAACAAAAAATGGATTTGGTTGGCCGCATGGGTAGCGATTGGTATGTACGGGCAAGCGGCAATGCATTGTTTGAAGTGCCTAAACCAAACAAACAATTAGGTATTGGAATTGACAATTTGCCCGAAAGTATTTTGATGAGTAAAATATTAACTGGAAACAATTTGGGAATGCTTGCCAATGTTGAGCAATTGCCAGATGATGACAGCATCGAAATTTTTAAGAAAGTAAATGTTGACCTTGCCGAAATTCATAAGCGTTTTAGCAATGACACAATTACACTGCAATTAGAATTGGAAAGATTGGCGCAGTTTTTTCTAGAAAAAAACAAAGTTGCCGAAGCTTGGAAAACCTTGTTAAGTTGAGGAAATTTTAAGCCAAAACCTCAGATAATATCTTGTGAGATTTTAACTCGCTAGCTCCAAAAACATGTAGTTGATAATAGAAAATTATATTTTCAAGCAATTTGTTTCGTACTGTTTTTGCAATCTGAATTTTATCGAAACTTTCAAATTTTTCATTGCACAATTCAAAAATAATTTTGCTCCATTCGGGGTTTAAACAATCTGTATTTTTATCAGCGTATTCTTTGAAAACTCCTTCTTTTAAATCGAATGAATTGTTTTCATCATCGAAATTTAGTTTCGGAAAAAAACCTAAATGCCGACTTAGTTGCAACAAAAAATAGCAGGGTAAATTCGCCAAACTTTGTTCTGTTAAATCCAAAAAACGAATCGTGCTAAACAGAAATTCGAATAATTTTTCTTCCGTGTGATTTTCTTCTCGAATTGATTTGTGTATGACTTCAGCAATAAAAATAGCCAATGAACTTTTTATTATATCAAAATGCAAATGCTGCAACATCGGATTGCACTTCAATTCTTTAATGCGTTGCAAACTTTTATTTTGCCAATGGTATGCTTCCAAATCAAGCAAATTCAGAGGCATTAAATGAGATGGTTTGATGGCGCCTTTTTTACTTTTAACACCATTTACCATGTACGATTGCAGACCGTATAAATCGGTATAACATTTTAAAACAACACTGCTTTCGCTGTAGTTTACGGTCTTGATTACTATTGCTCTGATTTTTGTTAACATGCAAAAAGAAATTGAATTCAGGTATGAATTTTAATTTCTGTGATCCTATTAATTAATGAATAAAATTTTTCCGATGAAACTATTTTCTCCGCTTTTCACTGCACACATTATCATGTAAACTCCTGTTGCTACACGTTGTCCCAAAAAGTTTTTTCCGTTCCAGGTTGCAAATCCACCGTTTGAAGTTGTTTCATAAACCAAGTTCCCTGAAATGTCAGTTACTTTCACATTTACATTATTTGGTAATCCGCGAATTGAAATATCTCCTGTAAAATTTGGTCGTACTGGATTTGGATAAATCCTTACATCTTTAAAATTATTTTCGCCTTCAGTTGCATCGCCCATGTACGAAATAATTCCTTTATCGCTTGCAAAAAACACCTCTCCACTTGCATCGTCAATGCCAATTTCGGTAACATTGTTGTCAAGCAATGGACTGTTTTGAAAAGTAAAGTTTTTTATCACAGTATATCCATCTTCAGAAACTAACCACACTCCATTTGATGTTCCAATCCATTTTCTATTTGCGCCATCTAATTTTATACAATTAATGTTTTCGCCCCCTAAAAAATTAGAATAAACCAAGTTCGTTTTGATTACAATTTGATGGGCATCAAAATTTATATTTTCTGGATTGTCAAATAGTAGCGATGGATTACTAATAATACATAAACCGTTGTTGGTTCCAATCCAAATTTCTCCTCTTTTATCGTTCACAAAACAATTAACTTGATTGCTTGCCAAGCCACCGTTTCCTTCGTCTTTGGTTAAAACTTTATAGCTGTCATCTCCATCTTGAGTTACATCGTTTGGATTTCCGAAATTATAAACTAAAATACCTCCATCGCGCGTATGAGCAATCCAAAGGCGTTGCAGGTCGTCAATTATCATTCTTGATAAATAATTTTGTCCGCTGAATAAATTTCCTACACTAAAAGATTTCCATTGATTGTTATAAGTAAAAACCGAAATTGGATTTACAGCGCTGTGGTTTGTAATCCATAAATTATTTTTTGCATCAAATACAATTCCAGCAGTTCGCAATGATTTGTCTCCTCCTGCATAATTTTGCAGCGAACTATTTTTGTTGTTGTAGTTTGTAAGGTATTTTCCATCGCGGTTCAATTGTACTAAACCCGATCCATAGGTGCTGAAAAAAATATCGCCATTTACAGGACTTACTGCAGCATCAACATAATCTAAAATTGTATCAGGCAAATTGAAGTTTTTTTGTTTTGAGTTTTGCCAAACATTGTTCGAGAAATTATAAACACCACTTTGGCTGTATCCCTCAAGCCAACTTGGCGCCATGCCACCACCAACCCAAAGCGAAGAATTGTTGTACAACATTTTTGCGGCAGTTTTTGCGTACGGACCATTTGGGAAAATATAATCATAGCCGCCAAAATCACCTCCAGGATATAATGTTAAACCATAAAAATTATCGACCATTGCGTATCGGCCATTTGCCAAATAGCTGCATGCGTTTTTATAATTAATTCCCAATTTACTTGATGTTCCATCGGCATTTTCTGTAATGATATCATCCTCTAAAGTAATGATTAATTTGCCTGATGATTGTTGAATGTCTATTGTTTTTTTTGAGGAAGTTTGTGTGTAATTACTCCAAGCAAAACCATCAAAAATTTTGATAATGCTATCAGCAACTACATACATTTTTCCTCTGAAAATTTCAGATTGTCTGCTGCTTGTAAATGTTGATTCCTTTTGCCATTTATCATAATAGCCAAGATTATCATTGAATACCAACATTCTTTTTGTGCGATACAAACCATCGTTGCCTGAAGCATAAATGTAATCGTTGTAAATTGTGATATCAAAAAACTCAACTTGTGCACCAGCAAATCCTAATTTGTTGTATGAATCAACAATTTGCTTTCTCTCCAGATCAACTATTACAATACCGAAACTGCAGGATAAATATGCTTTGTTTTCAAAAAACGAGACGTTGTTAATTGTTTTTTTTCCAATAATTGTTTTTAATTTTATGTCAGCAATATTGAAAATTTCATTGTTTTGAATGATATCCATATTTGCATTTTCGTAAATTACAAAAACGATATTTTTTTCAGGATAACTGCGCAACAAACTTACCTCTACATCGCTCATTCCATTTACTTTTGAAATGCGTTCGACAGATTTGTCGCTTGAATTGTATGTAAAAATCCCACTTGCAGATCCGCAATAGATTTTATCGCCCAATACGCAAACGGTTTTGTTTTGCCAATAGGGTAGATGTACTCGCCACCCATTTAGTTTAGGAGTTTTTTGCTGAGAATTTACAGGGGAAGAAACCCATAAAGATAAAAATGCAACTGCTAAAATCTTTTTCATTTTTCAGGGTGTGAATATAATCAAACGCATATTTTTATTTTTTATTTTGTTAAGCTCTTTGCTTAAAAAAATTATTTTTGCACCCAGTTTATGTGGAATAAATTTGGGACTTTCATCATTCGCAATAGGTTTTATTGCCTTATTGCCATTGGGCTTATAACTTTAGGATTTGGATATTTTGCTTCAAAAGTTCAACTTACTTATGATTTTGCAAAAGTAATTCCGGCAGACGATCCGGATTTTTTAGATTATCAAAAATTTAAAGCAACCTTTGGCGAAGACGGAAATGTTTTGGTAATAGGCGTTCAATCGAAGAACATTTTTAAAGTTGATTTTTTTAACGATTGGTATAAACTTTCAAACGATATTGAAGCCATAGATGGAGTTGAAAAAGTTGTATCAATTAGTAAAATATATACGCTTGAGAAAAATGACATACTCAAGAAAATTCAACTAAGACCTGTACTTTCAAAACCAATTACTACTCAATCGGAATTAGATTCATTTAAAAATGTAGTTCTGAATTTAAGATTTTATAAAGGCCTTATTTACAATCCTGAAAATAATGTAACTCTAATTGCAGTAACATTAAACAAAGCGAAGTTAGATAGCAAAGATAGAATTGCTCTTGTCCAACAGATTGAAAAAGTTTCGAATGCATTTGGCGAAAAAAATGTTTGTGAAATGCACTTTTCGGCTTTGCCTTATGTTCGTACATTAATCAGCAGTAAAGTTGCCGATGAAATAAAAATATTTATTTATCTGTCAATTTTCATGACAGCACTTTTTATTTTTATTTTTTTTAGATTTATAAGCGCAGTAATATTTTCGATAATCGTAGTGTTGATTGGCGTAATATCTACACTTGGAACGATTGCTTTGTTTGGATTTAAAATAAGTTTGCTCACTAGTATTATTCCACCTTTGATGGTTATAGTTGGTGTCCAAAACTGTATTTATTTACTCAATGTTTACCACCAAGAATTTTCAAAACATGGAAATAAAATGCTTGCTATTATTCGACTTATTTCGAAAAACGGTTTGGCTTTATTTTTAACAAATGTGACAACTGCAATTGGGTTTTGCGTTTTTAGTTTTTCGGGAAGTGCACTCTTGGATCAGTTTTCCATCGTTTCGGGAATAAACATTATGCTGATTTATTTAATCAGTTTAGTTTTTATTCCAATAATGTATAGTTACCTGCCACCGCCAAAAGCAAAGCACATAAAACATTTAAATTCAAAACGACTGAATAAAATTTTAACCTATTGCAATTTTTTAATTTACAATAAACGCAAGTACATTTATTTTACAACTATTTCATTAGTGCTTTTATCCATTTGGGGAGCAACCAAAGTTGATAATTTAGGGTATGTGGTTGATGACTTGCCAAAACACAACAAAGTATATAAAGATTTAAAGTTTTTCGAAACACATTTTAAAGGAACTTTACCCTACGAAATTCAAATTGATACCAGAAAAAAAGATGGAATAAAAGAGTATTCAACTTTGCAAAAAATAAATCGATTGCAAAAAGAATTGGCAAAAGTTCCCGAGTTTTCAAAATCAATTTCCGTTGTTGATTTTTTAAAATTTGCTAACCAATCAATGAATGGTGGAGATAGTCTTTATTACATTATTCCTAATGTGTTAGACATTTCTGAATTGCTAAATTATTTACCAAAAAAAGAAGGCAATACAAATTTGTTAAAGTCAATGGTTGATAGCAATTTTCAATTAGCAAGAATTACAATTGCCATGAACGATGTTGGTTCGCAGAAGATAAAAACGTTAAACAATCAAATCACTCAAAAAATAGATTCGATTTTTCCGAAAGATAAATACGATGTAAAACTAACAGGAACCAGTATTATTTTCTTAAAAGGAAACGATTATCTAATCAATAATTTATTGAGCAGCGTTTTTTGGGCTTTGCTTTTAAATTCATTTATGATGATATTTTTATTTTCATCGTGGCGAATGATGTTGATTTCATTATTGCCAAACATTATTCCTTTGGCAATGACAATTGGAATTATGGGGTTTTTTAATATTCGACTCAAGCCATCCACTATTATTATTTTTAGTATTGCTTACGGAATAGTGGTTGATTTTACAATTCACTACTTAGCAAAATACAGACACAGTTTAAAAAAACACGACTGGAATATGAAAGTTGCAATTCCTGAAAGTCTTGCCGAAGCCGGACCAAGCATTGTTTACACTGCAGTGGCTTTATTTGGTGGCTTTATTATTTTTGCGGCAAGCGATTTTGGTGGAACAATTGCTTTAGGAATTCTAACTTCATTAGCACTTTTGTTTGGCATGTTGATGAATTTAATTTTATTGCCTGCACTTTTACTTTCGCTTGAGAAATCAATTAATGCCAAAAAAGAATTTGAAAATGTAATTGTAGATGTCGATCCAGAAGATTGATTACAATGAAGCTAAAAGCAGTTTTATTTAGTACAAATTAAATAAGATGTGTTAACAATTGTTATTCGTATTATCTTAAAAAAACTAATTTGCTGCGCAAATGAAAAGGGGAATTAAAGCACTATTCTATTTAGTAACATTTCTGTTTATACAGCAACAATCCTATGCGCAAACTGAGCGTGGAGAATTCTCTGGAAATTTTCAAACAACAGGACAATTTTATGTGCGTGATAGTGCCATTGGCGCAACAACCACTCAGTATCAGCGCGAGTTGTCGAGTAGCGATGCTTGGTTGTTTTTAAATTACAAGTACAAAGGATTTAATTTTAACATGCGTTACGATGCATTTAATAATACGCCATTGTTTGATCCGCAAAAAGCATTTACAGGTTCTGGTATTGGATTTTGGAACATTAGCAAAGACATTGATAAATTTAATATCACAGCCGGATATTTTTATGAGCAATTTGCAACAGGCATGGTTTTTCGTAGCTACGAAGACCGTAATTTAGGTTTAGATTTTGCAATTAATGGTGCTCGCATTATTTGGAAACCGAACGAAAATACGCAGGTTAAATTATTTACTGGATTGCAAAAATTTCGTTTTGATTTAAGACCTGAAGTAATCAAAGGAATTAATTTTGAACGCAGAATTCAGTTGTCTGAAAACTTGAGTATTCATCCAGGACTGAGTGTTGTCAATCGTACCATTAATCAGGAAACGATGAAACTATTGGCTGCTAATATTAATTCGTATGATTTAAATGATCGGTTCGTTCCAAAATACAATGTATTTGTTGGAAATATTTACAATACGCTAACATTTAAAAACATTGAATGGTATGTTGAATATTGTCAAAAAACAAGCGAAGCAATTTCAAATCCAAATACAAGTAAATTGGAATTGAAAGACGGGAAGATTTATTATACAAGTTTATCGTATTCAACAAAAGGATTTGGTGCAAATGCACAATTCAAACGAATTGAGTCGTTTTCACTTCGCACTTCGCCATTCGAAAATTTAAATCTTGGAATGATTGCATATCTTCCAAGTTTAACACGCCAAAACACTTATCGAATGCTTGCGAGATACAATGCAGTTGTACAAGAATTTGGAGAAAATGCTTTGGGATTTGAATTTACAATAAAACCACAAACAGCTTTTTTTAAAAAACATCAAACATCCATTAATATTAATTTAAGTACAGTTAACGGATTAAATTCTTTTAATGGAACTAATTTAAACCCTATTAATTTTAACAACGATAGTTTGCGTTATTTCCGCGAATATTATTTTGATGTATCGCACAAATTCAACAAACAATTTAAAATGTTGCTTGGGTATCAATTTATAAATTACAACCAACAATTGTTTGAATCCAAAGGGTCGGATTATAAATATGTAACCGCAAAAACAGTTTTTGGCGAAGCTACATATCGTTTCAAAGACAACAAACGATCAATGCGTTTTGAAGGTCAGTACATGCAGTCAAGACAAGATTTAGGTGATTTTGTAAATGCATTGATTGAATTTAATTTTGCGCCACATTATTCGTTTAGTGCCGGAGACATGGTTAATGTAAATCGTGTGATTAGAGCAACTACTGCTGGAGGAGGAGATTTAACACATTATTGGAATGTTTTTGCTGCATTTACTTTTAAAAATACGCGCATTACAATGGGATACATTAAACAAGTTCAAGGTGTAAATTGTACTGGTGGAGTTTGTCGTGTTGAACCAGCATTTAGTGGTGCACGATTGACTTTACAAGCAAACTTTTAAAATCAGTAATATAACTTTCGTTTTATGACAAATAAATTTTTAAAAACATTTTTAAACATTGCTTTTTTGCTTTTGATTTCATCGTGTGAAGAAGAAGGACCTTATATAGATTTCGCACCACCACGAGCGATTAACGATACAACTTACATTAGCGATACTCCTTTTGTAATGCAAAATAAAGGAATATTAATCGAAGACTTTTCGGGTGTGCGCTGTCCAAATTGTCCGGCTGCTGCCGATGATGCTAAAAACATTGCAGATAATAATCCTGGCAGAGTTTCAATTATTGCAATTCATCCATTGAAAGCTGATTTGGATGGATTAACAAAACCATTTATTGGACCACCTGCTGATGATCATTATAGCAAGTATGATTTTAGAACAAACGATGGAAATACCATATTGCAAAATTTGGGAGGAACAGGCGAATTGCCAATTGGCGCTATCAACAGAAAAAAATTTCCATCTGAAAATTATTTAATAAGGCGCGATAAATGGGCAACTTATTCTAATTCTGAATTGTTGGATAGTACACCTGTAAATATTTACTTAACAGGATATAATTTTAATTCAACTACAAATGAGCTTACCATTAAAATTAAAATTGCTTACACAAAACAAGTTAGTGATTCGATTAATTTGTTAAGTATTGCTGTAATCGAAGATGATTTGGAAAGTGTACAGGAAAGAAAAAGTGCAACTGGATCTACTGAATTTATTGAAAATTATGTTCACATGCATGTTTTAAGAGGAATGGTAACATCCTCATTGGGAGAAAAATTGAATGCATCGTATGTTCCAAAACGAGTGTTCGAAAAAACGTATAAATATATAATGCCTTCAAACCAATTTTCAAACAATCCTTGGAATAAAAATTTGGAAGTAGTTGTCTTTGTTCATACTAGTTTGGGCATACTGCATGCACAGACATTTAAAGTTCATTGACGATTTAAATTATACTGAATTTGAAAATCCCTCGAAGTGTATTTGTTATTTTTGGATTGTATTTTATTTCCTGTACAAACAATTCTGAATACATAAATAAAGTAAAAGCTTTTCGAATGAATTTGGAATATGAATTTTCGAATTCACAAACTACGCCACTTGATTCGCTTGATTTAAAAAACTTTAAAGGGCTAAAATTTTTTGCTATTGATGAAGCATATAAGGTAAAAGCAAAACTAACACGTTTCAATAATCCAATTGTTTTCGATCTGATCTGTTCGCATGATTCCAAGAAGCCATATAAAAATTTTGGAAAAATAAATTTTGAGTTGAAGGGCAAAGAATTTGAACTTACCCTTTTAGAAGCTGCAAATAAAAAACCTGGATTCGAAAAATATTTGTTAGTTTGTTTTACTGATGAAACATCAGGAAAAGAAACATTTTCAAATGGCCGTTACATTGATTTTGAAATTCCAAAAACAGATGAAATAGAAATAGATTTTAATTTGGCTTATAATCCTTATTGTGCTTTCAGCGGTCGTTATTCGTGCCCAATTCCGCCTAAAGAAAATAATTTAAACATAGAAGTAAAAGCTGGCGAAAAATTTATTTACTAAATTACCTCAACACATAATTGCTAGCATGAACCAAAGTATTGTCTAGGTATATTTCAACTGTGTATGTTCCATTTCCTAAAATTCGTTCATCGTTTTCATAGCCAATACAAATGTCTTGTTTCCCACCTGTGTAATTTATTTTTACATTGGATGTTGCATCAATAATTTCATCAGCACCATTTAAAGTAAATTGGCCTTTGTTCAATCCCATCAACGGTTTACCTTCAGGCGAAAGGATTCTTAAATACACAATTCTTTCTCCAGCTATTGCTACTTTATTATCCATCACAGTTACACAAGCTTCAATTTTATTGGTCTTTTTTGCTAAGGCGCTTTCAACAAATTTTCCATTGCTTTTCTTTTTGTATGAAATAACTTTAACATATTCTGCTTTTAATTGACTAGCAGTTGCTACTTGTTTTTCTAAACCGGTTTTTGTTTCGTTTAGGTTGGTGATGGTTGTGTTTAATTGTGCGTTCTGTAATTTTAGAGTTTCATTTTCTGCCATCAACGAGTCGATTTTTTCTAAATAATCATCACGAAGTTGTGAAAGTGTTGCCAATTCGCGTTTCAATTGTTTATTGAGTTTGTCTGAGTTTTTTTCGTTCCTTAAAAGTTCGCGAATTTTTTGTTCTTGTTTTGCAACTTCTACTTTTGCTTCGCGAAGCAGCGTATCCAAATTGCCAGCAATACCTTGGTATTTTTCCAACTCCATTTCAGTCGAAACCAATTCGCGCTCAACAGCCACACGCACGTTAATTAGACTATCTATATCGCTTGCAGCTTGTATCACCGTGGTTGTATGATTTTTGTATTGATACACATTAAAAGCTACTGAGCCAATTAAAAGTAGTAGAATTAAAATATAGCCACTTCTGTTTTGCTTTTGATTATCGTTGTTCATTTTCTAATTATTTTTTGTGCAAATTAAATAGTAAAAACCCAATTTAAATTCACGGGTTATCAACCAACGAAAAAAAATGAGTTTAGTTCACTCTCAACTGAAAACTCTTATTTTGCGCCCGAATGAAATATTTTATAATAGCAGGAGAAGCTAGTGGCGATTTGCATGGAGCTAATCTTATTAAATCCATCAAACAAAAAGATTCAAAAGCTGAATTCAATTTTTGGGGAGGCGATTTGATGGCTAATGAAGCTACAGGATTGCTTCAACATTTTAAAGAAGTTGCTATTATGGGATTTGTTGAAGTACTTTTTCGTTTGCCTTTTATATTAAAAAGCATAAAAAAAGGCAAACAACAAATTACTAGTTTTAAGCCAGATGTAGTTGTACTTATTGATTATCCGGGTTTCAACCTGAGAATGGCTAAATTTTGCAAGCAAAACAATTTAAAGGTTGTTTATTATATCGCGCCAAAAGTATGGGCTTGGAAAGAAAATCGCGCCAAAAATTTAGAAAAATATGTAGATGAATTGTTGTTGGTTTTTCCTTTTGAATTCGATTATTTTAAAAAATGGAAAATTAAAAGCACCTATGTTGGAAATCCATTGTTGGATGAAATCTCGAATTTTAAAACTAAAAATAACTCATTCAGTAATTCTTCAAATCGTTCAATAATTGCCTTGCTTCCTGGAAGCAGAAAACAGGAAATTGAAAAAACTTTGCCATTGATGGTTCAATTGGCGGATAATTATTTGCAATACCAATTTGTTGTGTGTGCAGCGCCATCCATTGATGAAATATTTTATCAAAAGCACGTAAATCAAAATTGTAAAATTGTATTCAATCAAACTTATTCGGTTTTGAATAGTGCACAAGCAGCCATTGTTTGCAGTGGTACTGCAACGTTAGAAGTGGCATTGTTTAATGTGCCACAGGTTTGTGCGTATAAAGCAAATCCTTTTTCTATAGCAATTGCAAAGTTGTTTGTGAAAACAAAATACATTTCATTAGTAAATTTAATTCTTAATAAAACGGCAATTCTAGAATTAATTCAAGAAAATTTTAATTTGAAAAACCTTCAATTAGAGTTTGAAAATATTTTGCCTGGAGGGAAAAAATACGATCAAATCCTTTTAGAATATAAAAATCTTCAAACCATTTTAGGCGATGTGGGCGCAAGTGATAAATCTGCTGAAATAATTTTTAATCTCTCAAGGAAAAGTTAAAAAACAAAAACCCGCAAAAAGGATTTGCGGGCTTTGTTTATAATGAAAACAAATGAAACTAAATTACCAAATGAGTTAGTAAAACGAAAGATTAAATTTTTTAGTATTCGAAAAATAAAAATCCAATTAGCATAATTTATAAATTTTTGCGAGTACTGTTTTCAAATCTTCCATTAAATCGCTGATATCTTCAACTCCAACACTTAATCTAAGCATGTTATCTACAACTCCAGCCGCTTCTCGTTCAGCTTTTGGAATGCTAGCGTGAGTCATACTTGCAGGATGATTTATTAAACTTTCTACTCCGCCTAAACTTTCGGCCAATGTAAAAACTTTAAAAGACGAAGCAATTTTAAATGTATGTTCTAGCGAAGCGTTTTTTAACACAATTGAAATCATACCTCCAAAACCACGCATCTGTTTTTTTGCTATTTCATGATTTTGACTATCGGCAAAACCTGGCCAATATACTTTTTCAATTTTTGGATGTTTTTTTAAATAATTAGCTATGACTTCAGCGTTTTCGCAATGCGCTTTCATTCTCAAATGCAAAGTTTTTATTCCTCTCAAAACTAAAAAACTATCCATTGGGCCAGGTGTAGCACCGCAACTGTTATGAATAAATGCTAACTGCTCATATATTGTATCATCGTTTGTAACCAAAGCGCCCATAATTACATCGCTATGTCCGCCAAGGTATTTTGTAACAGAATGCATTACTATATCAGCACCTAAATCTAATGGATTTTGTAAATATGGCGAAGCAAAAGTGTTATCAACTGCAAGAATTACATTGTGTTTTTTTGCAATTTCGGCACATACCGAAATGTCTATAATTTGCATGGTAGGATTCGTTGGTGTTTCAACCCAAATCAGTTTTGTTTTTTCATTCAAAAAATTGTTGATGTTGTTTGCATCAGTTAAATCGATGAAATGAAATTTAATTCCAAACTTGGCAAAAACTTTAGTAAACATTCGGTAACTGCCTCCGTACAAATCGTTTCCAGTTATTACCTCATCGCCAGGTTGCAATAGTTTAATTACAGCATCTGTTGCGCCCATTCCACTTGAAAAACACAATCCGTGTTTGCCATTTTCTAATGAGGCTATGCATTTTTCTAAAGCACTTCGTGTCGGATTTTTTCCTCTAGCATACGCATACCCTTTATGCTTTCCTGGACTTTCTTGCCAATAGGTCGAAGTTTGATAAATAGGTGTCATTACGGCTCCTGTTGTTTCATCAGGTTCTTGGCCAGCATGAATAGCTTTGGTTGCAAATTTCATAGTATTAGAATAAATTTTCACAAAAGTAGTTTTTAGAAAGGCTTTACCAAAAGTTGATATTCATAATTCTTTTGGTTTCATGTTTTTGTATGATTAATAAATTTTTTATTTGTAATAATGTAAAACAATATATATTCACATCGTTAATAATTTTAGTTATGACTACCCAATTTATTACTAAATTAAATAAAACTGAAGTCGGTTTTCATCTGTTGATGTCGCTATGTATTGTTGATGGAAGTGTAAATCATGCAGAAAGCGAAGTGATTCTTGAATTTTTAGAAAAAAACTTTAAAGGATCAATTGATATCATAAAAGAACAAGCTTTTTTACTTGCATTGCCTGCCGAAGAATTGAAATATCATTTTATAGAAGTGGTAGAACAATTTTATAAATTGAGCAGCGTAGAAGAAAGAAATAACATCACTTCATTTGCAATGAAAGTAGCAATGGCTGATACCCAAATGCAATCAAGCGAAAACGCATTGATAAATGCTCTTTATGATGCGTGGGGAATTGAATAAAACAATTACAGATATTTAACTTCTAAATATTAATTTGCGCCATATTTTAAATTTATAACACATGAAATTTTTTATTGATACAGCCAATTTAGCTCAAATAAAAGAGGCAAATGATTTGGGGATTTTAGATGGGGTTACAACCAATCCTTCGTTAATGGCCAAAGAGGGAATTAAGGGTGAGGAGGCTGTAATGAAGCACTACAAAGACATTTGTAATATAATAGATGGCGATATAAGTGCTGAAGTTATTAGTACAAATTTTGAAGGAATGATTGCTGAAGGCGAAAAACTTTCAGCCATTGATAAAAAAATTGTGGTAAAAATACCGATGATAAAAGAAGGAGTTAAAGCTTTGAAATATTTTTCGTCAAAAGGTATTAAAACAAATTGCACCTTAGTTTTTAGTGCAGGACAAGCAATACTGGCTGCTAAAGCTGGTGCTAATTATATCTCTCCATTTGTTGGCAGATTGGATGACATTAGTTACGATGGAATGGAACTGATTGCTCAAATTGCAAATATTTTTGCGGTGCAGGGATATAAAACTGAAATATTAGCTGCTTCTATTCGCAATCCTGTACATATTATAAAAGCTGCCGAAATGGGCGCACATGTAATTACAAGTCCATTGGAAAGTATTTTGGCATTACTAAAACATCCGCTTACCGATATTGGTTTGGAGAAATTTTTAGCCGACCACAAAAAGTTGAATTCTTAATTTGATTTAAGAAGCTTTGACATTATTGTCAGTGTATTTGCTGGGGCATTTCAACAATATTTTTGAAGCTTCAAAATGGTCTTTTTCCATTTTCCCTACAATTACTATTTTCTCTGATTTGTCAAAATCTGGTGGCTCTGGGTTGTGGTAAACAACTTTGGTTTCGTTTCCTTTTTCATCAATCATAAAAAACGAAAAGTAGTTGGCATCTTTTTCAGGGTTGTAGTATTTTTCTTTCTCGCGATTTAATTTCCCAACTATATGAAATTCTTTATCTGAATTTTCTGTTGCTACTGCAAAATCCTCGTATGTGCTGGCATCTCCGTAGCTGCTGTAAATAATTCCTATACAAACGGCTATTAGTATTAATGCTATGATATGAATTTTTTTCACGGTTTAATTTAATTGCTTTTTGAATCGTTGTTTTTCTTTTCTTGTTTCTTTAACCTTAAATCAATATGGATTAAATACGCTACTACTACAACAAAAATAATTGCAATAACACCAACAACTACAATCATTTTATCGTTGTTTATTGGCTCGGTTAATTGATTGGTTTGAATTTGTAGAGATATTTTTTTCATGGTTTAATTTTTTAAAATAAGTGGAATTAAATATCAATTTGAAGCCGACATTTCTATTTTTTTTAATCTAAATTTTAATTGAGCAATCCAAAATCCTAATAGAATCCAACCAATACAAGCGGGATAAAATATTAATCGCATATTGTTGTCCAAATCATATGAATTAAATGCAGGATTTCCACCGTTTCCAGGATGCAAAGAATCAGTTAATCGAGGTAATATAAAAATCAAAACTAAATAAATTGGCAAACAAAATATATTGTAAACAGCTGAAACTCGAGCACGTTTTTCTTCATCATCAATGCTGCTGCGCAATACAAAATAGGCAGAATAAAGCAACATGCCAATTGCGGCACTATTCAGTTTTGGATCGGCAACCCAATATGCGCCCCAAGTATTTTTTGCCCAAATCATTCCTGTTAATAGTCCAGCAATGCCAAAGGTCATTCCAACCGATGCAAAGCATGATGAATGCAAATCGTTCAACGAGTTTTTTGAGAAATTTGTTTGTATAGCAATTTTGTTTGATTCAGGTTTTTCGCTTAAACTAAATATGGCATAAATAAAGGATGCTACCATCAATGCAATCATGCAAAACCACATCGGAACATGAAAAAATAAGTTGCGTATAGTTTGTTCCAAAATGGGCAAATCGGGTACATTTCCCAAAAGTCCGGCTGCAATCGAATAGAGTATTAAAACAACAGAAAGTATTTTCCACCAATTCATCATGCCTGCAAAGGTAAATAAGTAAGCGAGACTAGTGAATGATATTTTTCAGAGATTAATTCTGCCGTCTTCCATTTCGATAATTCTATTGGTTTTTGATGCGAAATCCTTGTCGTGAGTTACAGCAATTATCGTTTGATTGAAATTTGTTGAAAGTTCATCAAACAATTCAAATACGATTTTGGAGTTTGCCGAATCAAGATTTCCTGTTGGCTCATCCGCCATAATAATAGTAGGATCGTTAATAATAGCTCGTGCAATTGCAACTCGTTGTTGTTCCCCGCCAGATAGTTTGTTGGCTTGTTTATTTGCTTGAGAATAGACACCAAGCAATTTTAATTTCTCAATGGCACGACTTTCAATTTCATCTTTCGAATATTTTGCAAGTTTCAAAGCAGGAAGCATTACATTTTGTAAAACAGTAAACTCGGGTAATAAATAATGAAACTGAAATACAAAACCAATATGATTGTTCCGAAATTCGGATAGATCGTCTTTGCTTTTTCCGGTCAATAGTTGTTGATTTATTTCTACTGTTCCTTCATACGAAGTGTCCATAGTTGATAGCACATAAAGCAAAGTTGATTTGCCACAACCCGATTTGCCAACCAATGACAAAAATTCGCCTCGCCTCACTTCGAAGCTTACACTATCAAGTACTTTAAACTTTTCGGGAGAGAAAAAATATTTAGTGACTTGTGAAGTTTTTAATACAATCATTTTGAGTGCATGCTATTATTTAATTAGCCTCGAATTATATCAACGGGATCAATCCTTCCTGCTTTTTTTGACGGGAAAAATCCTGCGACAAATGTTGTAATCAATCCGAATGAAATTCCATAAATATAGAATTTGATTGCAAAATTTACAGGCATGTGGTCTATTGCTAAAAATCCTCCTGTGTTAAATGGAATTTTTTCAATTCCTAATGACATTAAAAAGCCTAAACACAATCCAAGAATTCCACCAATCAATCCAATGATTAACGATTGGGTTAAAAAAATTAACATCACGTCTTTGCTAGTAAAACCAGTTGCTTTAAGTATTGCAATGTCTTTCATTTTTTCATAAATTGTCATGTTCATGATGTTGTAAATTCCAAATCCAGCAACGAGTAAAATGGTGATTACTGTTGCACCAGTTATTACATTTCTCAATGTGAAACTAATTAGTATAGTTGCATTTGCAGTTTCCCAATCTTCAGCTTTATAATTAAAAGTTTTAGCATATTCAGCAGCGATTTTTTTTGATTGGTATAAATCTTTCAATTTTAAATTAATGTCGGTGATGTAATTTTTGTTTTTTTGCAATATTCGTTGAACAGTGCCGATGTTTGCATAACTTCTCACATCATCTATTTGGCCTATTCCTATTTGAAAAATTCCAACAATATTTAATGTAAAAATTTCGCCCGAAGGAGTTGTTATATTAATTCTATCACCTTTATGTACATTTAATTTCTTGGCTAATCCAGCACCCATTAATACTGCATTTGAATTCATCATTAGATCTTCAATACTTCCTTCTTTCATTTTAGTATTTAGCGAAAAAAGTCGGTCTTCATCTTCAATATTTACACCAGATACAAAACCGCTTAATTGCAGGTTTCCATAGTTGTAAAACACTTGTGAGCTTACAGATGGCGAAACTCCAAATACACGCTTGTCTTCTTGTAATCGATGAATAATTTGAGAGGCGTTTCGTAGATTTTTCTTTTCTAATTTTGGTCGTTGGTGATGAATGATTATTTTTTTCTCTAAAAATAATTCTTCAACAATGGAAGGGCGTTCGGTTTTTATATCGTTGTAAATATGAATATGCGGACTTGCACTAAGCATTGTTTCTTCAAGCAAATGATTTACGCCTGTCATAAAAGCTGTCATAGCAATAAACATGGCTATGCCAAAAGTAACTCCAAGTGCCGCTATACTGCTTTGTTTTTTTCGACTTAGCAAATGAGTTTTCGCAATGCTTGTTGTCAGTTTAAGGTTCATTTTTTACAATTTCTGTCTTATCATCAATGCCAGATAATATCTCAACAAAATCAAAATTTGAAATTCCTTTTTCTACCTTTATTTTATTTATTTGTCCGTCTTGAATAATACAAATTGAATCTCCTTTTAATAAATAATTTTTAGGAATAACCATTGCTTTTTCCTTCTGAGAAATAATTATGTTAGCTTCGATACCCATTCCGGCCATAACTCGTTTTTCATTGTTTGCAAATTCTGCATCTATACGAAAACTTTGGTCGTGTTTTCGTTCCATCGGATAAATTTTTGTTACGAATGCAGTAAAAATAGTTTCCTCAAATGCATCAATTTTTATTTCAATTTTTTGTCTTGTTTTTATTTTATGAATGTCTTGTTCGTCAACCAAAAGTTGAATATACATATTGTCTTTTTCGCCAATAATTGCAATGGGTTCGCCTCTTCTTACTAATTCGCCTCGTTCTTTATAAATTTCAAATAATGTTCCATTGAGAATGCTTTTAATGGTATAATTTTCACTGTCTTTTTGATTGATTTTGTATTGACTTTTTGCATTTTGTAAATCAACTTTTACTTGTTGCAAAGTTCTGTTGTATCTATCAAGCGATGATTGGAATTCGTTGGATGAAATTTTAAAACTCAATTTTGCTTTATCAAACTCAAATTGTGTGCTTACATCTTTTTCAAACAGATTCTTAACTCTACAATAATTTAACGAATCGTTTTCTTTTTTTAATTTCGCTGAATTCAGACTATTTTTTAACTCATTAAGCAAAGGTGAGTTTTCGATGAAATTGCTAATGGCAACATCGTACGTTTGTTTTGAACTAATGACTTTTTGCATTTGTTGTAATCCATCAAGTCTGAATAAAATTTGACTTTGCTTTACGTCATCTCCAGCATTTGCAAATTTTTCTAATAAATATCCATCTGCTAATGCAAAAACGGTGTATTCGTTTTTTGGATGTATATAACCTGATGCGTAAACTGCCTCAATCAAAGGTTTGTATTCTACTTTAATTGATTCATTTTTATTTCCGCATGAGAAAACAAAAATGATTTGTACAAATAAAAGTATGCGTTTCATTGGAAAATATTAACAAAACGAAAATAACTAAAATGGAATTATATTTTTAGTAATGATTTCATAAAAAAATTATTCCTTAATCAATAATTTATACGTTTTATCGTTAATTGATAAAAGATAAATTCCCGAATCAATTATTTTACTTAAATCTATCTTTATAGATTGGTTTGCGTGAATAAAATCAATGGTTTGTGTGTAAATATTTTTTCCAAGAATATCGAACACTTTAATGATAATATTTTTTGAACTTTGAGATTTTCTAGAAATATAAATTTCATTTTTAAAAGGATTTGGGAATACTTGAATTATTTCATCTGTCAAATCATTTTTCAAATTTACATTTACAATTTTTGAATAAGCATATTTCCCATCCAAGTCAACTTGTTTTATTCTATAAAAAATTGTTGATTCAAGTTGATTTGAAACGTCATTATCTACAAACTGATAATTGCTTATTGAATTTTTAGTTTCATTTCCTTTAATTTGACCAATTTTATTCCAATTCGCAGTATTTGGTAATTGTTCCATCGATTTCTCTATTGCGAAATAATTGTTGTTAATTTCGTGCGTGGAACTCCATTTAATTAAAACTGCATTATCAACTAATTCTGCAGTTACACTTAGCCATTTAACGGGCAATGTTATCTGACTTCCAGTTAAAAATGAATTTGTTTGATAAAGGGTTCCTACACTATCACCATTGTATTCAAAAACAGCAAAATAATAAACGGTATTTATATTTAAATTTTTAACAATACAGGTGTTTGACGTTCCGTTATAAACCACATAATTATTGCTGCCAAGATTTGCGCCATTCCCAAAAGCAGAATCGTAATTATACAAATTTCCATTAACTGGAAAAGCACTTACACTTGATCCTGATTTAGCAACAACAATTCTTCTTGAACCGTTTCCTTTTGTAAATGAAATTCTCATACTTGAGGAGTTTACATTCGTAAATTGTATGAATGAAGAACTAATTGTAGGCGAAGCATAAGCACCACTTAATACCAATGAAAATTTTTGGGGGTTTGCCGATGTGTTTAAAGTTACTTTATGTTTTATTTTTATTTGATATAATCCAGAAACAGGTGTTGAAATATAAATCTGTTCCACATTATCTCTAAAATTATCACCTGTAGTTGCTGCTGTTGCAGGCGATGCAGGATTTAATACATACGGTTGATACAATTGGCTGTTTGATACTTTTGTAATGCGCATATCTAAATCGTTAATTAGCATCAACGTTGTCGGATCGTTTTGATATGGAGCAATACTGTGTTCTTTATCAGTCCAACATATTGTTGCTTTTATAGGTGTTAACCCTTTTGAATAAACAAAAATTAGTACACTGTCGTTATTCAACAAATTATTTTCAGCTATTATATTATTTAACGAATCAGAGATTAATTGTGCTGCGCGATTTGTGTTCATCAAACCCCAACCACTTTCGTAATTTGGGCCAAGTGTTATTTTAGGTGCATCTGTAGTGTTTATTGCCAATGCTTTTAAAGTCGCAGACTTCATATAGCTATTCTTAAGATTGAAATAATGTTGTTGCAAAAGCAAAAGTGAACCTGTAATTACTGGAGTACAACACGAGGTGCTGCTTCCAAAACCACCGTATGCCGAGTCGTTAGATGATGAGGTAGTTGAATTTGTTAAAGCCGGTGAAACAATGTCTGGTTTTATTCTTCCATCATCAGTTGGTCCCCATCCGCTAAAAGAAGTCATAACAACACTTGAAGGACCAGAATATCCTCCTGGAATTGTATTAACAGCACCAACTGTTAAAATATTTTTTGAATTTCCATAGGTTACAATTGCATCATAAGGCCCAACCGAATCGCGAGTTGTGGTGCTTGCAACCCAAGCAGAGCCACTCCAGTAATAATGTAAAGTACTTGGAGCAACACCATTTCCTCTGTCGTTACCGGCAGCTTTAACTATCAAATAATTTGGATTTAGAAATGCGATGCTATCAAATTGCTTAGTGCGCATATCGTAGTATCCGAATTTCCAATCTTTTGTCATGCTTAATGCTGTATCGCCAAGCCAATATTGAAAACCTCCTGAGTAAACCCATGCAGCTTGATTTACGTACGAGTGATTTGAAACCAAAAGATTTGGAGCTCCAATGGCCATTTCTTGTCTATCGTTGTAAAAATCCCATCCTTTTAAATTGGTTTCGTACGCCATTCCTTTGGCTGTTGATGTAATTCCACTCGCCATTAATATTCCGGCAACTGCAGTTGAATGGCCTGAAATTCCTGCAGATGCGGTATCCATTAACGAAATTCTACCAACAAATTCACGATGTGAAATGCGTGGAGCGCCACCATCCCACATTCCTAATTTACTCATTGAGTTTCCAGTTAACGCAAATCCAGATCCTCCGCCTGGCCATACTTTATCGGTTGCTATACTTGCTGCTAAATTGGTGTTGTTTGATTCTGATTTAAACTCTGGGCATCCATTTGGTGCATAGCCGTCAAATTGTACAATGTTCCCTTTTTCGTTTATATAAATCAGTGGAATTTTAATGGCAGAATTGTTTTTTGCATGTTGCCATACTTTGTCCAATTTGTAATTAAAAGTAGTGTCTACTTTTTCAAAAATTTGCGCAAATAAATTGCTGTTGAAAGGAAAGGAAATAATTGAAAATAATATTGCTGCAAACTTTCTCATTATTTGTATTTAATGAAATTCAAAGTAATAAAAAGTTTCTGAGATTATGAAAAATAATCAGTTAGTACTTTTTCTGAATTGAAATTTATAAGAGAAAAACTTTATAAATTTACTTTTTGCCGTAAAATTGTTTTTTGTAATCTTCTAGAATTGGTTTCAATCCTTCGGCATCTTTATATCCAACTACAATAGCAGTTTTATTTTGCTTTGGATAAATAAAAATAGTTGTTGGATATCCGCTTATCGAATTGTTGCTAATTGCACCAGCCAATCCTTGTCCATCATATTTTTTTCCGTTATAAGTGTAAGTAATCCCGGCAACTTCTGGGTTGAATTTTACAGCAACATAATCTTTGCTAACTATGGATGAAATGTCGTTTTTTGCATACGCATCTCGATCCATACGTTTGCACCATCCGCACCAGTCTGTATATACATCTACAAGCATTATTTTATTTTTCTTTTTTGCTAAAGCGTACCCTTCATTAAATCCTAACCATTTTATTTCATCCGCTTTTTTCATTGAGATGTTTCCAAACGCAAGCAATGCGATTAATGATGTAATTATTATTTTTTTCATGATTGTGCCTAAAGTTTTTTTAATTGTTCTAATTTATTATTTATTTAATGTTTAACGAATTCAGATAGTTTTTTGTTTTATTCTGCCATTGCTACAAAATCCATTTTTGCATATTCGCCCGAATCAAGTTTATGTTTTACTGCAGAAAAAGCGTTGATGGTTTCTTCTACATCTTTCAAACTATGTGCCGCTGTTGGAATTATTCGCAATATAATAACACCTTTAGGCACAACTGGATAAACTATAATGGAGCAAAAAATATTGTAAACCTCTCTAAGCTCTTGAGTAATTGCTGTAGCTTCAGGAATTGTGCCATTTAAAATTACCGGAGTAACTGGAGTTGTAGTAACTCCAATATTAAATCCTTTTTCTCTCAATCCGTTTTGCAATGCGTGAACTATTTTCCAAAGATTGCTTTTAAGTTCAGGATGATCGCGAAGGAGTTGGAGTCTTTTCAATGCACCAATAACCATTGGCATTGGCAATGATTTTGCAAATATTTGTGAACGACTGTTGTATCGCAAATGTTTTACAACCGTATTTTCTCCTGCAATAAAACCGCCAATCCCAGCCATTGACTTTGCAAAAGTTCCAAAATAAATATCGATTCCGTCCATACAATTTTGTTCTTCGCCAACACCGGCACCTGTTTTTCCCATAGTTCCAAATCCGTGCGCATCATCAACAAACAACCTGAAATTGAATTTTTTCTTCAGTTCAACAATTTCATTTATTTTTCCTTGAGCACCGCTCATTCCAAAAACGCCTTCGGTAATTACCAAGATGGAACCACCAGTTTCCTCAACCATTTTTGTGGCTCTTTTAAGTTGTATTTCAAGACTTTCAATATTGTTATGTGTGTAAACAAATCGTTTTCCAATATGTAGTCTCATGCCATCAATAATGCAAGCATGGCTTTCGGCATCGTACACAATTACATCGTGTCTATCTACTAAGCAGTCAATGGCAGAAACCATTCCTTGATAACCATAATTTAATAAAATCGCTTCTGGTTTGCTTACAAATGTCGCCAATTCATTTTCTAATTGTTCGTGGTAATTGCTGTTTCCACTCATCATTCGTGCTCCCATTGGATATGCCAAACCATACTTCTCAGTTGCTTCAGCATCTGCTTTTCTTACCTCAGGATGATTGGCTAAACCTAAATAATTATTCAAGCTCCAAACTAGTTTTTCTTTTCCTCTAAAAAGCATTCTAGCGCCAATTTCTCCTTCCAATTTTGGAAACATGTAATACCCGTAACTGTCCTTGGCATGAGTTCCAAGTGGGCCTGGTTTTGTTTTTAATTTTTCAAATAAATCCATTTTTATTTTTTGGGTTGAGTAAACTTGAGCATTAAAAATTTGATAAAGACTAAATTTTTTTGGTGCAAAAATAAGATTGAAAGGTTAAAATAAAAAGTATTTAAGCTTTGCTTCTTCTTTCAAGCTCATTTACTATCAATGAAAGCTCTCTGCTAGCTTGGCCTTTAACGCTTGTATTTTCAGCTGCTCGTCTGAACAAATAAGGTAAAACAGATTTTACTGGCCCATAGGGTAAATATTTGGCTACATTAAATCCTGCATTGCTTAAGTTATAACTCAGATTATCCGACATCCCAAAAAGTTGCGAAAAGTAAATTCGTTTATCTGAGTTTTCAATATTGTTTTCTTGAATTAGTTTTACGAGCATTGAACTGCTTTCTTCATTATGTGTTCCGCAACAGAAACTAATTTTATCAATATGTTTAATACAAAAATTTAATGCTTTGTTGAAATCAATATCGCAATTATTTTTATTTTTATGAATTGGATCTGTATAGTTTAAGTTTTTGGCTCGTTCGCGTTCTTTTTCCATATAAGCACCTCGAACTATTTTTAATCCTAAAAAGTAAGAATTTTGAGTTGCCTTTTCATAATTTTCATATAAAAAATTTAACCTGTCGTGTCTGTATAATTGAATGGTGTTAAAAACAATTGCAAGTTCTTTGTTAAATTTCTGCATCATTTCATCTGCCAAGTCATCTACACAGTTTTGAATCCAACTTTCTTCGGCATCTATAAAAATCCTAACATTGCTCTCATATGCAGCTTTGCAAATGGATTCAATTCTTGAGCGAACCTTTAAATATTCAGCATTTTCATCATCACTCAATATTTTTCCTTCGTTTATTTTATTTAACAAATCAAATCTTGCCAGCCCAGTAACTTTAAAAACACAAAATGGAATTTTTGGGTTGTTTTTTGCCTTTATAATTGTAGTTAATATTTCATTTTTTGTTCGTTCAAAATCAAGTTCCTTTTCTTTGCCTTCTACTGAGTAATCTAATATTGTACCTATTCCATATTCATGTAAATTTGAAATTGTTTTCTCACACTCTTCAATACTTTCACCACCACAAAATTGTTTGAAAACAGTCGCTTTAATCAATCCTTTTACGGGCAAGTAAAACAGAAATGTAAAGTTTATAAGTGCTGGGCCGATTTTTACTAACCAATTTAATCCGATGGCTTTAAATAGCAAATAGGAATTTCTTAAGTCGCTGTTTGTTTTTGATTTAAATGCAACTTCGGTATTGCTAAAATTCAATGAATTATGCGCCATTTATATGTATTTAAGATTTGTTTTTTAAATGATTAAAGCCAAATTTATTACTATATTTTAATAATTTAGCCGCACAAATATCTTAATTTCGCTGTGCAAAAAAAATGAGTAGGATTAAAACCTTTTATGAATAAAATTATTTTTGGCGAAAACGTTTTTGATAGATTAAATAAAACAATAGCTAAAAACAGCTATTCGAAAGTTTTTGTGTTGTTAGATGAAAACACTAAAAGGCATTGTTTGCCAATACTTAAAAAGTATTTAACTGAATTTATTACAATAAAAATAAAAAGTGGAGAAGGGAATAAAAATATAGATACAGCAACTTTTATTTGGGAAACATTACATAAAAATTTTGCAGATAGACAAAGCGTTTTAATTAATTTAGGAGGAGGAGCTTTGTCAGACATTGGAGGATTTTGTGCTTCAACTTTTCTGCGAGGTATTGATTTTATTAATGTTCCAAGTACTTTGTTGTCAATGGTAGATGCTTCGATAGGTGCAAAACAAGGATTGAATTTGCAAAATTATAAAAACGTTATTGGCGTTTTTAATCATCCTAAATGCATTTTTGTTTATCCTGATTTTATTAAAACTTTAGCTGAATCCGAATTGAAAAATGGATTAGCCGAAATAGTAAAACATGCTTTGATTGCCGATAAAAAATTATGGAATAAAATTTATAAAATTAAAAAATTTGATACCGATAATTTAAGCAAATTAATTCTGAGTTCAATTAGAATAAAGTCAAAAATTACAACAAAAGATCCTCATGAATTTGGTTTGCGAAAAGTTTTGAATTATGGCCATACCATTGCTCATGCGATAGAAACATTTTCGATGAACAATGATGGAAATAACTTTTTGAAACATGGTGAGGCAGTTGCAATTGGGATTGTGTGCGAATCGTATATTTCACATAAAATAAATAAATTTCCTCTAATCGATTTGAATTTAATTGTATCGTTTATTAAGAAACATTTCAAAAAATACCATTGTCGTTGGGACGAAATTCTTTTGATAAAAAATATGTCTCACGACAAAAAAAACAATTCTCGGAAAATTAATTTTACATTGTTGAATTCAATTGGGGATCCAATTGTTAACTGCAATTGTACTGATGAATTAATTTGTGAATCACTGAATTATTATAAAAATGCATTTTAATTATAATGAAAACGATTCGTTATAAACCTGTAGATTTTTCATCGCCTATTGAAATTAATTTATCTTCTTCAAAAAGCATAAGCAATCGAGCACTGCTCTTACAAGCACTTTCAAAACACAAATTTCCATTAAACAACATATCGGATGCTGACGATACAAAGTTAATGTTGGAAGCATTGTCGGGTGATTGTAAAACAATTAATTTAAAGAATGCTGGTACTTGCATGCGTTTTTTAACTGCGTATTTTTCATGTATTGAAAACAAGGAAATAATTTTGCAATGTGATGAACGAATGAAGCAAAGACCTATAAAAAATTTAGTTGATTCACTGAATGAATTAGGTGCTGAAATTATATATCTTGAAGACGAAAATTTTCCGCCTCTAAAAATTATAGGCAAAAAACTTATAGGTAAAAATATTTCAATTAATGCTAGTCAAAGCAGTCAGTTTGTATCGGCTTTGATGCTTATTGCTCCTTTTATTGAAAATGGTTTGACGATTGATTTAGTGGATGAGATTTCATCTAAAAGTTATATTGAGATGACTGCAGATTTGATGAATAATTTAGGATTTGAAGTTTTATTTTCCGGATCAAAAATTTCAATTAAACAACAGAAAATAAATTCTACGATTGATCAAACAAATTCTTATTCAATTGAACCAGATTGGAGCAGTGCAGCATTTTGGTTTCAAGTGGTTGCATTAAATTCAGACATTAAAATATTTCTAAAAAACTTATTTCATCAAAGTATTCAAGGTGACAAAATAATTGAGAATTTAATGAAACGATTTTCAGTTCACTCATCAGAAATTATTTTTTATGGTACTAATGGAATTCTAATTGAAAATAAAAAAAGTATAAATTCTTTAAATGATATAAGTATAAATTTTACTTCAAATCCTGATTTAGTGCCTGTTTATGCTGTAACTTGTGCTGCATTGAATTTAAAAACGAATTTGATTGGATTGAGAAATTTAAAAATTAAAGAAAGCGATCGACTTGTTGCAATAAACGAAGAGTTAAATAATCTGGGTTTTGAAACTCAAATTGTAAATGACGAATTGCAAATTAATAATACTTTACATCAGCGTTTCAACATGTCATCGAATCAGATAATGAATACTCGCAAGGATCATCGAATTGCAATGGCATTTGCGCCACTTGTATTTTTATTTGATGAAATTAAAATGAACGATACAGATGTAGTAATCAAATCTTATCCTGATTTTTGGTTAGAAGCAAAAAAAGTTGGGATTGAGTTGGTTTAATCTTCATCTATGTTTTTCAATTTCATTAACAAAGAATAACTGCCCTTCAGTACAATTGCATTTCCTGAAATTGATTTTACGTTTTCTGAAATTATTTCGGTGAAACCATTTTCTGAATTCCCGATTTTTATTTCAATCATTTCATAATTGTTGTTTGATTTTTGGATAAATAAAAATTGTTTATTTTCAAAAGTTACAATTGCATCAGTAGGAATTGAGGACGCATTTTTACTATGCAATTCAATTTCTGCATTCATAAACATACCAGGAATTAAAGTCGCATCGTATTTTTCAAAATGGCAATGGACATCAACGCTGTGGTCTTGAGTCAAGTCTTTTCCAAGTAAAATAATTTCGCAGTTATGCGTTATTTCAGGATTACTATTGTTATATGCAATTAGTTTTTGTCCGATTAAAAGTTTGCTGATGTCTTTTTCAAAGATGGTAAGCGTTAAATGAATGTCGGAAGGGTTTACTAATTCAAAAAGCACATCGGTTGGCGTTGCATATTTTCCAATGTTCATTTTTACTTGCGATACAAAACCGTCAATGGGTGAAGTGATGTTGATGCTTTTTGAGATGGTGTTTTCATTTAAGTTGTCGGGGTTTATGCCTATCAATTTTAATTTCTCTGACAAAGATTTAATGAGAATTTTTTGTGAGAGATATTCGGTTTGTGCTGCTTGAAAAACTTTGTCGCTGCTGGCTTTGCTTTGGTTCAATTCTTTTTGGCGGTTGTATTCTGCTTCAATAGAAGTGAAGTGTGCTTTGGCTGTAAGGTAATCTTGTTGCAATTGAATGTATTGTTGGTCTTCCATTGTTGCAATTACTTCGCCTTTGCTGATGTGCATTCCTGCAAGAAGTTTTGTTGAACGCAAATAACCACCCATCGGCACACTAACTGAAACCATGTTTTGCGGTGGCACTTCAATTTTGCCGTTCACTTTTAAGAGTGAAGAAATATTTCGCAACTCAATTTTTCCTATTGCGATTTCAGAATTTTTGAGTTGTGCATCGGTGAGTTCAACGGTTGTTTCGCTTGATACTTCTTCCGTTGCTGTTGTTTCAGTTTTCTTGTTTCCACAAGATGTAAGAATTGAAAATGCTATTGCTATGATGATATATTTTGTCATGATTGAAATTTATTTAGAAGTTAAGAAATTGAGTTGAATGATTGTTTGATTTAGTTTTTTGACTGCTTCGGTGTAATTGCTTTGAATTGAAGTTGCGTTGTTGATTAGCATTGTCCATTCCAAATAATTGATGTCGCCATTTGCAAATTGTTGGTTGGCGGTTTTGGTAATGGTGTTTGCGTTTTGCAAAGCGTTATCTTCAAAATATTTTACGGTTTGCAGTTGCATTTGATAATTCCTGAGCGCTGTTTCATATTCTGTTTTCATTGTTTGCAAACTCAACTGATAGTTGTTTGCAGAAATCAACTCCAACATTTTCGAAGAATTAATTTTTCTTTTTTGCGAACCGAAAAACAAAGGCACTCCTAAACCAAACTGCACTGAATTGAACCGATAACTTTTAGCATACAAAACATTGTCTGCTCCTGTGCCTTGTATGCTTTGGTTGTTGTAACCTAAAAACAGGTTGGGAAATAGTTTTGATTTTTCCAACTGTGTATTCACCAACGAAATTTGTTTTTGTTGTTGCAAAACTTTTAGTTGCGGATGATTGCTTACGGCTGATGTGTCCAAGATTGCTGTGAAAATCATTTTCGGATTTTCATTTGCAGGAATGAAAGCGGTTGTAGTGTTCAGCAACAATTGAAATTGCAGTTGCAAAATTTCAATGTCGTTCTTCAACTGGTTTAGTTGAATAGAAATTTGTCCTCGTTGTGTTTCGGCTGTTGCTTTTTCTAAAACATTTGTTTCGCCTTTGGCGAAACGCAAGTTTGCCTTTTCTAAAAACGAAGCATACACACTGTCGTTTTGCAGCAGTATTTTATGCTTTTGCTGCAAGTAAATCAGCAAGTAAAAAACTTCGCTGACTTGCTTTTTTAGTTCTGCTTCTTTTACTGCAATGTTTAGCACACTGCTTTTGTACTTTTCATTTTCCAGTGATTTTTGTTTTGCATAAACAGTCGGAAAACTTATTGATTGTGAAATTCCAAACTTGGTGTCGTTGTAAAACGAATTGATTTGTCCGTATTCGCCAGTGAGGTTTGTTTGCGGAATGTCAACGGCTGCGGCTTTTAGTTTCTTTTGATATTCTGCATTTAGGATTTCATTCTTTACCGACAAATTATTTTTCAATGCTGTATCAATTGCAGTTTGCAAATTGATTGGTGTTTGTCCGTCTGCATTTTGAAAAGAAAAAATTGTGAGCAATAAAATTGTTGCAATGATTGTTTGATTTCCATTTGCTGATTTCTTCTTTCCAATTTTTTCAAACAAAATATAGAGGATTGGCAAAACAAAAAGTGTAAGAAAGGTTGCTAATAAAAGTCCACCGATTACAACGGTTGCCAAAGGTCGTTGCACTTCTGCACCAGCACCGTGGCTTAATGCCATTGGTAAAAAACCAAGCGAAGCAACAAATGCAGTCATAAGAACTGGGCGCAAACGGTGTTTTGTTCCTTGCAAAACAATTTCCTTTGTGTCGGTTTCGCCTTCTGCTTTTATGCGGTTAAATTCTGCAATCAATACAATTCCATTTAGCACGGCTACACCAAATAAAGCAATGAAACCAATTCCTGCACTGATGCTGAAAGGCATTCCTCTCATGGAAAGAAATAAAATTCCACCAATGGCAGAAAGCGGAATGGCAGAATAGATAAGCAAACCTTGTTTGATAGAACCAAAAGCAAAATAGAGAAACAAGAAAATTAAAAGCAATGAAAGTGGAACGGCCAATGATAATCTTTTTTTCGCTGCTTCTAAGTTTTCAAATGCACCACCATAAGTAATGTAGTAGCCCGATGGAAGTTTTAAATCCTTCTCAATTTGTGTTTGCAAATCTTTTACAATGCTCTGCACATCTCTGCCTTTTATATTGAATCCAACAATAATTCTTCGCTTTGCATCATCTCTCTGAATTTGATTTACACTTTCTTCAATGGAAACATCGGCAACCTGATACAAAGGGATTTGTGTTCCGTTGGGAGTTGGGATTAAAAGATTTTGCACATCTTCTAAAGTTTGTCGGTTTTCACCTGCAAGGCGAACCACCATATCAAAACGCTTTTCATCTTCAAACACAAGTCCACTGCTTTGCCCTGCGAATGCAGTGTTCACCACTTTATTGATGTCGGAAATATTTAAACCGTATTGAGCAATGATATTGCGTTTGTAATGAATAATGAGTTGGGGCAAACCGTCAATTGGTTCTACATAAATATTTTCTGCACCGTCAATTTTAGTTGCTACATCACCCAACAACTTTGAGTATTTTGAAAGTGTGTCAAAATTTTCACCAAAGATTTTACAAACAACATCTTGCTTTGCACCTGTCATCAATTCATTGAAACGCATTGCAACAGGATATTGAAAACTGTAAGTAACGCCTGGCACATCTTGCAATGCCTTACTCATTTTTTCAGAAAGTTCGTCCCACGAATTTGCCGAAGTCCATTCTGATTTATCTTTCAAAATAATCATCAAGTCGGCTGCTTCCATTGGCATTGGGTCGGTTGGAATTTCTCCGCTTCCAATTTTGCCAATTACTTTTTCTACTTCGGGAAATTTCTTTTTAAGAATGTGTGCAGCTTTCAAACAAGCATCGGTTGTTGTTGTGATGTTGCTTCCTGTAAGCACTCTTGTTTCTACTGCAAAATCTCCTTCGGGTAATTCGGGAATAAATTCGCCACCTAATTTTGAGAAAACAAAAAATGAAACCAATAAAAGTGAAACCGAAATACCGATTACTGTTTTCGGGAAATTCAAAACCTTCAATAAATATTTTTGATGAACATTGATAAAGAAGTCCATCATTCTATCACTGATATTTTTTTTGCGAGAAATATTTTTTGAAAGAAACAATGCACTCATCATTGGAATGTATGTGAGTGAAAGAATGAATGCACCCAACAAAGCAAACGCTACTGTTTGAGCCATTGGCTTAAACATTTTTTCTTCAATTCCTTCCAGCGTAAAAATTGGTAAGTAAACAATCAGGATAATTATTTGCCCAAACACTGCACTATTCATCATTCTGCTTGCTGATGAATTTACAGCATTGTCCATTTCGTTTTGTGTAACTCTGTGATGAACGCCTAACTTTTTACTGTGTGTTAATCCGTGCATCACGGCTTCTACTATGATTACAGCACCGTCCACAATCAAACCGAAATCAATTGCACCCAAACTCATGAGGTTTCCACTCACTCCAAAAAGATTCATCATGATAACGGCAAACAGCATTGCCAAAGGGATTACAGAGGCAACTAAAATTCCTGCTCTGAAATTCCCTAAGAATAAAACCAACACAAAAATTACAATCAATGCACCTTCCAATAAATTTTTTGAAACCGTTCCGATTGCGTTGTTCACCATTTTTGTTCTGTCTAAGAATGGTTCTATTTCTACTCCTTCGGGTAAAGTTTTTTCAATTTGTTTGATGCGTTCTTTTACATTTTCAATTACCTTACTGCTGTTGCCGCCTTTCAACATCATCACTACTGCACCTGCTGCTTCGCCTTCATCGTTGTAAGTCATAGCACCGTAACGAATAGCGTTTCCAATGCGAACTTCCGCAACATCATTTATTAAAAGCGGTGTGCCGTTGGAAGTATTTTTTACCACAATGTTTTTTATGTCGTCTGTGTTACCAATCAAACCTTCGCTACGGATATAAAGCACGGTTGATTTTTTTTCAATGTATGCACCGCCTGTATTTTCGTTGTTGTTTTCTAAAGCGCTGAACACATTGTTAATCGTGATGTTGAACGATTTTAATTTGTTTGCATCAACAGCAATTTCATATTGTTTCAACTTGCCGCCAAAGCTGCTTACATCGGCAACACCTTTCACACCTAACAATTGTCTGCGAACAATCCAATCTTGAATGGTTCGCAATTCGGTTGCATCGTATTTTGTTTCGTAACCGTGTTTGGCTCTCAACACATACTGATAAATTTCTCCCAAGCCCGTTGTAACGGGTGCTAACTTTGGCGAACTAAGTCCTTTCGGAATTTGTGCTTCTGCTAATTTTAATCTTTCGGTTACTTGTTGCCTTGCCCAATAAACATCTACATCATCATCAAAAACAATTGTGATAAGCGAAAGTCCGAACCGTGAGAAACTGCGGATTTCTTTCAGTCCGGGAATGTTGCTGTTGGCTTGTTCAATCGGAAATGTTATGAGCCGTTCAATGTCTGGTGCACCCAACGAAGGGGCAACAGTTATCACTTGCACCTGATTGTCGGTGATGTCGGGCACTGCATCAATCGGAAGTTTGCTAATTTGATATGAGCCATATCCAATTAGAAATAGGATAAAAATTCCAGGGATGAGTTTGTTCTTTATCGAGAACTGAATTATTTTATTAAGCATAATGGTTTAATTAAAAATACAAATAATGGCTTACTATATTTTAAAAAATAAAATAAAGAATTTTCAATGCCGATTTATTCGACACTTCATTATTTAATTAACTAAACTGTGGAGGTTGCCAAATTTTATTCAATATGGCCGAGGAGTAAAAAATTTCGTTGTAAACAGTCGAAATATTTTCAGAAGCGATGTTTGGATGGCAAATTGAAAAAACAAATTTGTGCTCGGCTGCAACCGAAACATGAATTGAAGTGCAATCGTTTGTTTTAAAGGGCAAATTTTTATGGTCGTTGTGTCCTGTATCTGCATGGTTTTCTTCGCTGTTGTAATGCTTGCTCAGAAACTGAGAAAAGGAAATGCCTTGGTCTTGGTCTTGATGTTCGATGTAATGATGAATCAAAACGGGTAACTTCAAAAGCTGGTGCAATTCAGTATTTGAAATTAGAAAAGAAAAGAGAATGTATATGGCAATTGTCTTTTTCACGAATGCGAATATACTGTTTTAAATTTATTCGGACTTTTAGCTATTCAAAACTGTTGAATTCAATTTATGGTAATAAATATACGATACAACTAAAATTGAAAGAACGATAAGTGGGAAGATTGCATAAAACCCAAACCCATCAATTACACAATGGCTAATAGAAGCAAAAATGAACTCAAATGCAAAACCTGCATAAGCTCATTCTTTTATTCGCTTTGGAATCATTGGAATTACCAATGCCAAAACGCCAACAATTTTTAATAATCTTGATGACTGCTAAATCTAACTTACATTTGCAAACAAAATATGGCAGGGAATTCATACGGAAAAATATTTCGAATCACAACTTTTGGCGAAAGCCATGGCAATGCATTGGGCGTTGTAATTGATGGTTGCCCTTCGCGTTTGCAATTTGATTTTGATTTAATGCAAGCTGAGTTAAATCGTAGAAAACCCGGCCAATCAGAAATTGTAAGTCAAAGAAAAGAGGACGAAAATTTTGAAATATTAAGTGGTTTGTTTGAAGGGAAAACTACTGGTGCGCCATTAACAATTATAATCAGAAATACAGATCAACGAACAGAAGATTACGATAATTTAAAAAACATTTTTCGCCCATCGCATGCCGATTATACTTACGAGAAAAAATATGGCATTCGCGATTATCGAGGTGGAGGAAGGCAATCGGCACGTGAAACTGTTTCAAGAGTAATGGCAGGTGCAGTTGCTAAAATGATTTTGAATCAGGAAAATATTTCAATTCAGGCCTTTGTTTCACAAGTTCATGATATTAAAACAGTAAAAAATTATACCGAACTTGATTTAAGTATTGCTGAAAAAAATGCAGTTCGTTGCCCCGATGAAAAGATTGCAGAGCAAATGATTGAATTAATACAGAATGTAAAAAATGAAGGCGATTCTGTTGGTGGCGTTGTAACTTGTGTATGCAAAAATGTTCCAGTTGGTTTGGGCGAACCTGTTTTCGATAAACTTCATGCAGAATTGGGTAAGGCAATTTTAAGCATAAATGCTTGCAAAGGATTTGAAATTGGTAGTGGATTTAAAAGTGTTGAAATGACAGGATCGCAACACAACGATAAGTTTGAAATAGATTCTAAAAATTCGAATATTCAAACCGCTACTAATTTTAGTGGTGGAGTACAAGGAGGAATTTCAAATGGAATGGATATTTTTTTCAACGCAGCATTTAAACCACCTTCAACAATTAAACTAAAACAATTAAGTGTATCAGACTCAGAACAAGTAATTGAATATATACCCGAAGGGAGACACGATCCATGTGTTGTGTCGCGCGCAGTTCCTATTGTAGAAGCAATGACAGCAATAGTTTTAGTTGATTTTTATTTGTTAAATAAAATGTACAAATAGTATTTAAAATCAATACAACCTAAATCTGACAAAAAGTATTCAAGATTTTTAATTTATTTGTAACTGTATAAATTTCAAACCAAATGAAGAAAATAGTATTATTTATTTTAATTTTTAGTTCGTTCAATTCGTATTCTCAAAAAATTATTAAATGCATAACAGACGAGATGCATGCAAACCTTTTAAAACTTCATCCCGAATTAAAGATTGAAGAAGAAAGAGGAAATCAGATTGCTTTATTAGCATCAAAAGAACTAAACAAAGCAGGTATTGTAAAATATATTCCAGTAGTATTTCATGTCATACATAAATATGGTTTTGAAAATATAACTCAAGCTCAAATCAACGATTGCATTAGAGTGATTAACGAAGATTTCAGAAAAAAATCAGGGACCAATGGAGGTAGTAGCACCGATAGCAGAGCTGCAGATGTTGAAATTGAATTCAGACTTGCACAATTTGACCCAAGCGGAAATCCTACAGATGGAGTAAATCGAATTTATAATCCGTCAAGTACTGACAATGCAGGAGAAGCTGCAAAAACATTAAGCTATTGGGATAGCAATAAGTATTATAATATTTGGGTTGTAAATACAATTTATACATCGGGTTCAGGAACAATTTTAGGGTATGCTACTTTCCCAAGTTCACGTGCATCAAATCCTACCAGAGATGGAATTATTATTAGAGCAGATCAAGCAGGAGCAATTGGAAATGCCATGTCGTCTCAAGTTGGGCGAACTGTTACACACGAAAGTGGGCATTGGTTAGGATTGTACCATACTTTTCAGGATGGATGTGTGGGTGGAACAACTGCAAATTGCGCTTCGCAAGGTGATCGAGTTTGTGATACGCCACCTTTAGCGGATGCAACATACGGATGTCCATCGGATGCTACAAATACTTGCAGCAACGATGTGCCAAATTTGCCAGATAATATTCATAATTACATGGATTATGTTGATGGAACTTGCATGAATATGTTTACAGCTGGTCAAGTTAGCAGGGTAAATTCTCAAGTAGCATCGTATCGGTCAAATGCATATTCAACAACAAATTTAAGTGGTAGTGGAATTGGCAGCGATGGTTCTTACATAACATTGTCGCCTTCTTCAATTGCTCCTCCAATTAATTTTAATTTTACTGCTTGGAGCGGAAGCAATTGGGCAATAGAAAATTTAAATAATAGTACAAATGGTTGGGCACTAAATACGAGTGTAGGATTGGACGATAGTCGTTGCATGTGGATTCGCACATTTAACAACAACGTTACAAATACAAGAGATGGCTTTTATACAGCCAATTTCAATTTAAGTCAAACTGCAAAACCCGTTATGAAATTTTATGTCGCTTATGCTAAAAAACTTGAAGCATCAAACGATAAATTGAATGTTTACATTTCGAATAATTATGGAAGAACTGAAACTTTTATAAAAACCGTATCGGCCAACGAAATGTTAACAGCAGGTGTAATGACAACTGAATTTTCGCCAACTTCATCGCAATGGAAACAGATTAACATTGATTTATCGGATTATAAAACATTTACAAATGCGCGAATTCGTTTTGAATTGCAAGCGTTGCGAGGAAACAATTTGTACCTTGATAATTTCAGTATCGAAAATGCAACTGGAATAAGTGAATTGTTGCAACATGAGATGAACTTCAGCTTTTCGCCTAATCCTTCAATAGGAAATGCTGTCATTAGTTTTGAAAACAAATCGGCTGATGAAATAAACATATCGCTTTTTGATATGAGTGGAAAATTAATTTCTATTCTTGCTGAAAATAATTTTGCAGCAGGAAAACATGAAATAAATTTTGAGCGAGTAAATATTCAAAGCGGAATCTATTTTTTAAATGTTAAGACTAGAGAAGGTAGCTTTGCTTATAAAGTAGTTTTGGAATAAAGATGTATTTTTAGAAGTATTAAAAATCCTCGCTGATAAATTTCAACGAGGATTTTTTATTTTCGGGGAAAATTAAATTCAGGCAATATTGTTTTTCAAAAAAATTACATACCAAATTAATGTTGTTTTGTTTTTGGCAATATGCTTTTTTTCGAAACATTCATTTGCTCAAATTTCAGATAATCAAAAACAAGAAATCATTCAACAAATAATCGAACGTCTTGTTGAGAATACTGAATCTGTCGCAGATTACACCGATTTGCAAGCGCAACTTCAATATTATTTTGAAAATAAAATCAATCTGAATAAAGCTACAAAAGAAGAATTTCAGAATCTGATTTTTTTAAATCAATTTCAAATTCAAGCAATAGTTAATCATAAGCAAAAGCATGGAGATTTTATTAATGTGTACGAATTGCAAGCAATTGATGCATTAGACGATGAAACCATTTACTTGTTGAAACATTTTGTATCGGTTGATGAAACAGATAGAAGTTTTCAACTTTCAGAATTAAAAGATTTTGAAAAAGGAGAGTTGATTTTTTTAAGTGATGTAGATTTGCAAACAAAACAAGGCTACAAATTAGATGAGCAAAAAGCAAATGGAAACGATGCTTATCTTGGTTCTCCTCATCGCTATGTAATTCGATTTAGACAGGCACTTGGCAAACATATTGGTTTTGGATTTACTGGAGAAAAAGATGCGGGCGAGCAATTTTTTGCAGGAGCACAATCTTCAGGTTTTGATTTTAATTCTGTTCATATACATGCTAAAAACATTGGAAAATTTAAATCAATTATCCTTGGTGATTATCAAGCAAATTTTGGTCAAGGATTAACATTTGGAAGCGGAATGGCTTCGCGAAAATCTGCTTTTGTTATGAATGTAAATCGTTTTTACCAAAACATAAGACCATACGGAAGTGTCAATGAAAATGAGTTTTTGAGAGGAGCAGCATTTATTTTTGAAAGTAATAATTGGCAAATTACCGGATTCGTTTCTTATAAATATATAAATACAAATTATCGCGCTAATGACACAACTTCAAATTTTACAAGCGATGCATTCACAGGATATGATTTGTCTGGATATCATAGAACAGATGAAGAAATAAAAAACAAAAACAATGTTCTTCAATCTATTTATGGACTACATCTAACTAAAACTTTCGAATTTTATAAACTAGGTTTTACAGCTTTGCAGAGCAATTACGACAAGAGTTTTTTAAAGGGAGATAATTTGTATCAGCAATATAATTTTAGCGGAAATTCCTTGTTTAATTTTGGTGCTGATTATAGTTTAAATCTTGGCAATGCTATGATAAACGGTGAGTTTTCATACAGTGATAACAATGCATTTGCAACATCACACAATATTATTATTCCATTGGATGAACGATTTGATTTTTGTTTATTGTATCGGAAATTCGATAAAAATTATCAAACTACATTCAACAATCCTTTTGCTGAAAATAGCGATGGGAGGAACGAAGAAGGAATTTATACTGCAATTATTTTCAAACCATTTCGCAGTCTAACATTCAACACGTATATTGATATTTATCGATCTCCTTGGTTAAGATATTTGGTAGATGCTCCTTCAAGTGGTTTTGATTTTTTAAATGAAATTCAATATGCGCCCAATAAAAAAGTGGTATCTTATTTTAGATTCAGACATGAAACAAAAGACCATAACCAAAGCGGAAATACAATAACTGCAAGCACTCAAGTAAGCCCTCAAACAAGACAACAATTTCGTTTTCACTTAAAATATAACATTAGCAGCTCGCTTTCAACGGAGAGTCGTTTTGAGAAAATTATCTATTCAACACAGGAATTTGATGGAACTAATCAAGTTCAAATTAATCAAAATGGAATTTTAATTTTTCAGGATTTGAATTTTAAAATACTTAAAAATAAACTAACAACAAGTTGCAGACTTGCCATCTTTGATATTGAAGATTACAATGCTCGTATTTATGCATTTGAAGATAATGTCCCTTATAGTTTTAGTGTGCCATTGTACCAAAATAGCGGCACTAGATATTATATAATGCTTCGCTATCATTTCACTAAAAATATGGATTTTTATTTACGATACAGCCAAACAACTTATTCAAATGTGAGTAGTATTTCAAGCGGATTAGAAATGATAAGTGGAAATAATTTACAAGATTTAAAGATGCAATTTCAATGGAAATTTTAAGCTGAAAATTCTTTGTAAATAGCGTTTAAATTTCGTCCATGTCCATCGTAATCCATTCCGTACCCAACCAAAAATTTATTTCCAACTTCAAAACCGATATATTTTGAGCAAATGTTGACTTTTAAAGCATCTGGTTTTGTTATAAAACTACAAATTTCAACCGATACTGGATTTTGTTTTTCAAATTCTTTAAGAATAAAATCAATTGTAATTCCTGTATCAATTATGTCTTCTAAAATTACCACATGTCGGCCTTCAATGTTTTCATTTAATCCAAAAAGTAAATTGATTTTACCTGTGCTTTCAAGGCCTTTGTAACTGGATACTTTTATGAAAGAAATTTCGCAAGGGAATTTAAACATGCGAAAAATATCAGATGCAAAAATGAACGCACCATTGAGAATGGATACAAATAGTGGGTTTTTATCAGCATATTTTTTTGAGATTTCAATTGCGAGTTCTGACACACGATTTTTTATTTTCTCTTCGTTAATTAGTATTTCAAATTGTTTGTCGTGTATTTTAATAAATTGCATGAGTAATAATTTTGAATCAAAAATAAAAGAATTTTAAAGTTTACAGCATATTTGTAAAAATTGAATCAGCCTAAAAAAAATATTCTCGCTATTGTTTCTTATCCTTTTTTGCCTGCTACAACTGGGGGTGAGATTTCTACATTGAATATTCTGAATTACATGGCAATTCCCCACAATGTTACTGTTTTTACAGTAGAGCCATACAATCAAAATTTTAAATCCGAATCGTTAAATTTCAAACTTATTGCGGGAATGAAGTTTAGTTTCTGGCGTTATTTAAATGTATTTATTGTTTTTAAATTACTCAGATTAATAAAATCAAAAAACATTGATCTGATTTTTTTTGATCAGCCATTTATGGGCTGGATGATGCCATTTTTGAAAGTATTCAGCAATAAAAAAATATTTCTTCGCAGCAACAACATCGAATACCTTAGGTTTAAAAGCATGGGCAAAATCTGGTGGAAACTTATGTATTGTTATGAAAAATTTACTTATAGATCTGCTGATTTAGTAATTTTTGTAAGCGATGTTGATAGGCAAAAAGCAATTCTTGAATTTGGATTGAATGAACAAAAAACCTTCCTTACTCCTTACGGAATTGAATTGACTGAAATACCAATTAAAATTGAAGAAAGCAGAAAAAATATTGAAGAAAAGTATTCTATTAAATCCGATGAAATGATTTTACTTTTTTTTGCTACAATGAGTTATCAGCCAAATTACGAAGCTGTAGAATTTATTGCGGAAAAAATTTATCCGATTCTGAAAACTCAATCTGCATTTGATTTTAAAATTCTGATTTGCGGAAAAAATTTACCTGAATTTGTTAAACAAAAAATTAGCAACAAATCTGAAATTGTTTATTGCGGATTTGTGGATGATATTAATACTTATATCGATGCTTGTGATGTAATGATAAATCCAATTTTGAGTGGGGGAGGCGTGAAAACAAAAGCAATTGACACACTTGCAAGAAACAAAATTGTAATTTCAACTACTACAGGTGCCGAAGGCATTGATCCAACTATTTGCGGTTCAAAGTTAGTTGTAATGCCCGATTTAGATTGGCAAGCATTTGTTGAATCAATTATTGAAAACAGAAACAAAAACGAAAAAATTCCGGAATCGTTTTATGAAACCTATTCATGGACAAACATTATCAAAAAGCTTACTATTCAATTACAAAAACTGTAATGAAAAAAAGAAAGATTTTGAAATTATTTTCGTTTATAGTGATTTTATTTTTCGCTTTTAATACTAATGCTCAAATTAAAATTGAAGTAATTGATACCAATTCTTTTCTATTAGGCGAAGGAGTTGTGTTGAATAAAACTTCGTTTAGAGGATTGAGTGTTGTAGATGATTTGACAATTTGGATAAGTGGTAGCAAAGGAACATTTGCGATAAGTAAAGATGGAGGAAAAAGTTTCTTCTTTAAACAAATTAAAGGATACGAAAAGTCTGATTTTAGAGATATTGAAGCATTTGACGACAAACGCGCAATACTTATGAGCAGCGGAATTCCTGCATATATTTTAAAAACCAATGATGGTGGGAATACATGGAATGAAGTTTTTAAAGATACTCGTCCCGAAATGTTTTTAGATGCAATGGATTTTTGGGATGAAAATAGAGGTGTAATTGTTGGTGATCCGATTAATAATCATTTTGTATTGCTTGAAACAAAAAATGCAGGAAAAGATTGGAAATTATTGGATACTATAATTTCACCAACTTCAATGGATAGCGAAGCGGTATTTGCAGCAAGCGGTACAAGTTTAAGATGTTGGAATAAAAACGATTTTATTTTTGTAACAGGAGGAAAAAATTGCAGAGCAATAATTAGAATGAATGAAAATTTAGTGTATGAAAACTTAAATATTCATCATGGAAAATCATCTCAGGGTGCATTTTCAATTGCAATTGATGACAGTATGGGATTTATTGCTGTTGGCGGAGATTATTTGTGCGATAGTTGTATAAACAAAAATTCTATTTTGGTTCATTCAGCGTATTTGTTAAATGTTCTACTTAATAAAGATTCTACAGAAGTTTCTGGATATAAATCTTGCGTTGAAATAATTAATCCGTTTAATTTTCTTTCGATTTCGTGTGGAACTAAAGGTGTGGATGTATTACAAAATTTTAAATGGATGAAAATTTCTGACGAATCTTTTAATGTAGTTCGAAAAGCAAAAAGAGGAAAATCTGTTTTTATGGCTGGCGCAAAAGGGAAAATTGCAAAATTAATTTACTGAATTTATTTAAAAAGGCAAATCATCTGTGCCTGAAACATCATGAATGTTTGGCTTAGTTTCTTCAGGATTTATAGTTTTTTCTGATGTTTTGTTTTCAGTTTCAGTGTTCTCATTACTTGGTTTATTTCCAAGCATTGTAAAATTTTGTACGCGTACTTTTATTTTCGTTCGGTCAATTCCTTCTTTATCTTTCCAATTTTCGGTTCTGAGTTTTCCTTCCACATAAATTTGTGTTCCCTTGTGAAAATATTTCTCAGCTAGTTTCGCTTGATCGTCCCACATTTCAATATTAAACCACTCTGTTTGTTTATGTTTCTCACCGTTTTTATCCACATAGATTTCGTTTGTTGCCAAACTAAAATTTGCGACTACTCGGTTATTATCCAAATAGCGGATTTCAGGCTCTTTTCCCAAATTACCAATTAAAATTACTTTGTTTACTGACATGAGGATTATTGTTTTTAGAATTAAATGAGTCGTTTTAATTTAAAAATTACATCTGATTTGAGCAATAAAAGTTCTTGCAGGATCTAATTTTCCTGGCCTTGTGGCATATTCGCGATTGGTAACATTGTTAACCAAAAACCCAAAAGTTACATTTTTATTTGGATGAAAAGCAAATCGGATGTTGTGAACCAAATCTGCATTTCCTGCTCGATTAAAGAAATCTTTTACTCCAGGAAGTATCATCACAAATTCATCAACCTTTTCATATATTGAATAGTAAAACAGGGTGTAACCTAAACTGTATTTTCTATAAGTTAATTCAAGGTCGAATTTTCCTAATCTACGGTTTCTATACGACATTAAATTTTGATAAAGCGAACTCGAGTTTGAAATTTTTGCGACTCCTAAACTCTCTAAAAAAGCGTTGCAATAATTTCCTTCATCTAACATAGATGTTGAGCGTTGAAAGTATGACCACGAATTGTTTGTTTTGTCATAAGAGCTGTCCGAAACCGTTATCAGCATTGGCAATGAGTAAGTATATCCCATGATTGTTCTTATCATTATATCGCCAATTTTTCCTTCTCCGGTTAATGAAATTTCAAATCCTGCAATTCGTGTATTCCCAATATTTATTCCTTTAAAACCAATAAGTCCATTTGTAATTATTGGTGGAAAAACCGAGGTATCTATTTGTGCAGGTATCCATTGATCAAATTTAAATTCAATCATCTTTTCATATTGTTGAACAAAAAATGCCATATCGGCTGAGGCAACAAAATTTGCAATTTTAAATCCTTGTTGAATGCCAATTTCTGATGTCCATCCTTTTTCAGGAATTAACGTTGGATTTGGAATTATGTTTATTAACGAAACATTGTCTTGAGTATATTTTTCGGCAATTGTAGGGTTACGGTATCCTTCAGAATAATTAAACCGTAAAAAAGTTTTTTCGGCTGCAGCATAATTAAAGCCAATGCGTTTTAGCAATCCTGTATTAGTAGCAATTTTGTCAACTGCAAACGATTCATAACGAGCCCCCAAAATAAAATTAAACTTATCTAAAGTTAATTCTAATTGCGAATATCCCGCAATTGAACCACCGCCAAATCTGCCTTTGTAATAAATTCCATGTGCCCAAAGCATGGATGCATAAATTCCGGAATTGGTAGAAAAGTATTTGTTGATTATAGCGCGATTATTATAATCCATCGTATACAAATTGGCTGTCGCTGTGTTTAAAAGCGGAAATCTTTTTTTGTCGATTATTTTTTCAATTTGATAAAATCTGAATTTTAAATCGTGTGTAAAAATTCCGTGTTTGTAATCAATATGCGGATCAATACTTGTAATTCTAAGTACATCGTCAATTGGTTTCGAGGCATTAAATTGTTTCAAGGATCCGGTATCCGCATCAGCCCATAAAAAAAATCTTCCATTTCGTTCAAACATCACATTCGCATTCAGCCCAAAAGTAAGATTTGGAATGCTTGTAGGTCGATAGCGTGTTTTTATATACATGCGCGCAATAAAATCATCGGCAAATTGTAGATGACTTCTGGTAGCGCTAAGATTTCCACTAAGCACTAAATCAAATTTTCCGAAAGTTTGCTTATGACTAAATAAAATTCCATTGTTAAACGGTCTGGTTGATGCTTCCCACCAATTAATGTAACCCCTTTCAAAGTTTTGCATGACGCCTTGATAGGATTGAATTTTTGTTTGAGGTTTTTTGCCTGGCCATCCCGTTCTAACATTAATCGTTCCGTTCAAAGCAGATGAGCCATACAATACAGATGCTGATCCTTTAATTACTTCAATTTGTTCGGCCGCCTCAATGGGTAAAAATTTCCATTGTACATCGCCAACATCTGCACCTAACAAAGGCATATCATCAAGCAACACCGCAACACGACTTCCGGTATTGTAACTATATCCAGCACCTCCTCGTATGGTAGCTTGGCCATCTACAACTTGTACGCCTGGCAAACGATTGACAACCTGTGATAAATCGGTTGAATTTGTGCTTTCAATTAAATAAGGTTTGATGATATTAATTGAAGTTATTTCGCGCGAAACTCTTTTGTTTTCGCGGCTTCCGGATACTACAAATTGCTCAAGAGTATTTTCAAAGGGTTCAAGTTCTATTTTAAGATTCTTAATTCCTGCATCTTCGTGTTCAAAATTAATTTCAAACAATCTGTAACCTACTCGATTAACTTTTAATGTATGCTTTCCGGGGTTTGTTTTGAATCTAAAAAAGCCATTGCTATCCGTTGTTAACGAAATCTTTTTGTTAAGTGTGACTACAGTAAACTCTAAGTTTTGCTCTGTAACCAAATCACTAACTCTGCCTTGAATAATCAAATTTTGAGATTGGACATTCTTAAATAACCCTAAAAAGGAGACAAAAACGACTAAAACGACCCTTAAAGTAGATTTATTTTTTAATAATTTTAGTACTGACATTTTCTATGATTATACTGATACAATTGTACACAATTTTTTTTAAGCATTTTCAATTTTCAATTTATTTATTCAGTTAAAATATTTTTACTTAAAATGCTTGTTTCTTATGACTAATTATGTATTTTAGTTTTTGTTAAGTCTTATTTAACAATTTAATAGGATGACGTTTTTTCTTATAATTAACCATTTAAATTTGAATAAATTGCATTGTTCAATGAAGCACTTTTTTTCTTAAAATTCAGTTAAATTTTAAGAAAAAACTAAAAAAAAGTTTGTTTTTATGAAAACTAGTATACTTTTGTACTACTTAAAAATTAATATTTAATGCCTACTCCGATGAAAAATTATTATTATGCTATAGCAACCCTTGTATTTGTTTTGGGTGTGCTTACCGTTGTAACTGCCCAACCTGTTTTTGGCGATGACCCAGTTGATGCTCCTATAGACGGGGGCATAAGTATTTTAGTTGGAGCAGGAATTGCTTATGGTGCAAAGAAACTTAACGACAGAAAGAAAAAACAAAATAATAAGGATAACAACAACAACTAAAAAATTTACTACAAACACATTACAAAAGCTATCTCATTTAAATTTGAGGTAGCTTTTGATATTTAAAAGCAATACAAATTGGCAACAAAACTCTTCAAATTACATTTAATTGTGTTGTTATCTGTATTGGTATCAGATGTTTTTTCGCAAGACACTAAAAGTAATAAGTTTTACATTAAAGGATACGTTTTTGGTTCGGATAGTTTAAATCCCATTCCGCTTGCCAATATTTCAAACACAAACAAAGGATTGCGGTATATAAGCAATCGGTATGGCGCATTTAGAATTCAGGTGAATGAAGATGACACTTTGGAGTTTTCGGTGCTCGGATATCAAATTTACACATTGCCTGTTGCGCAATACAAAGATTTTACAGAACAAAATCCACCATTAAGAATTAAGTTGAGATCAAACGTAATTAAACTTAAAGAAATAAATATTTCGGCAAATAAACGAAAGCAGGATTCATTGGCAAGGCAAGCTGCAAAAAGGCTTAGGACGGATCCATTATTAAATAATAATTATACATCGTGGTCAATTTATAACGCTTCGCAAGGAGGTGTTTTGTCATCAATTTTGGCAGGTGGAAATAAAAAAATGATGGAATATGAGAAATTGCAAAGACTATTGGAATTATACCATGAGCAACAAGAAGTAGATAAACGCTACAACATTGATTTGGTAAAACGAGCAACTGGATTAGATGAAGAAAGAGCGAAAAAATTTATGAAGTTTTGTAATCTTCCAAGTTATTTTATTCTCAATTCAAACGATTACGATGTTGTGTTAGCAATCAAAAACTGTTACAAAGATTTTCAGAGAGTCAGAAGGTAACAGAAGGATTTTAGCGTGTTAAAATCGGTATCCTGCAGTGATCATAAAATTCATAAAGTCGAATTCGTTTTTTGAGGTGTAAGTTGTTTTACCTGAAACAACATAAGGCGTTGTGTAAGTAATTCCCCAACTATTAACCACAGCGGCATCGATAAAAAAATCATTTCCTTCTTTATCGACAGCAGGAAAAATAAAACCAATACCAGCCGTAACATTTTTGGATGCTAATGTTTCTTTAATCTCGCTTGTGTTTGAATTAAATGGCGATCCGTACATTGCATATCCACCTCGAAAGCGCATGTTTTTTAACCTGTATTCCCCGCCTATTCTGATATTAGTTGCAGTTGTATAGTATTTTTTTGCTGCATCGTTGGCATTCAAAAGTTGAAGTTCTGTTGTTTTTTTAAATTCGGCTGTTTTGTAATTTACCACATCATAATCTATCGAAATAAACCCAAAACGATTTGAAATTAATGATACGCTAGCAGTAATTTTTGCAGGAGTTAAAATTTGATAATCGAAAGTTGTAGTTGAATAAGATAAATTGCTTGAAACAAAATTTGATTTCATTGAATAATAATATTCGTCTGATAAATTTAAGCGAATAGGGGTGGTATATGAAAGCCCAATTCTTGCAAACTCAATAGGTCTGAAAATAACACCAAATCGTCCTCCAATTCCAAAACCTGATGTGATGGAATTTGATTTCAATTCCATTGATTGGTATTGATTTAAAAGTTGACTTTTGCTTAAAACATTTTCGCTAAAAGTACTTGTGCTTTCAAAATACGCATTTTGAAAAATTGCCGAACCACCCAAATACAGAGTGTTGCCAACATTTAGTCCAGCCGAAATATTCCATTCGTTTAATCTTCCGCGATTTTCTGAAAGTTGTTTTTGATTTATGGTAAATACACTGTCGTTCGTTTTTTGAAACCACGAAGCATACGTGTTGTTTGATCCAATTGTATCAATTAAATACATTTTCCAAGCCATTGCCGGAGGAAAATTAATTGCAAAATCATTTCCTATAGAATTAAAATTGTTGCCTTGCAATTGTTGTGCAAACATATCGGCAATACTGCTTTTGGTATTGTTTCCAATAAAATTAATGTTTTGTTGGTAATCATTAATTCTTGTTACTCCAGCAGCGAAAGAAAAACTTACAATCTCATGCTTTGCATCTTTACCTAAGTCTTGATTTACTTTTGAGAAAACAATACCCAATTGTGGAATGTTAAAATTTGTGCGTGAATCAGATGAATTATTTCCAATATATCTTGAATCGTTTTTGTAAGCTGTAATAGCTGCAGATCCAGTTATTTCATTTCTTCTGAAAAATGCAATGTTTGCAGGATTAATTGCTATTCCTCCAAAATCTGCACCAATTGATCCAAAAGCTCCGCCTAAAGATTGAACTCTTGCCGTTCCAAATAAATTATTTTGCGAATAGCGAAGTAAATCTTGTTCATTTTGGGCTCCAATTTTTCCTGAAAGTATACAAACTAAAATTACGATTGAACTAAAAATTTTCATGAAGTAAGATTTAATTATTTGAAATTGAGCATGAACAAAATTTATCTTGGACGTGAATTTCCTCCGCCTGTATTATTCCCGCCTCGTGGCGTTGGTGTAGGATTCGTTCTGTTTTCGGTACGACTTGGTTCTTTGTATACAGGTTGTGTTTGACGAGGCTGATTGTAATTTTTTTCCGAATGGTTACTTCTTAGGTAATTTTGTTTATTGATTGAATTTGAAGGTTCTGAATATTGCTGATGGTTTTGATTTGATTTCTGATTGTTGGGATAATACTGTTGAGAAGAATTGCTTTCATTGTTTCGTGGAGCCACATATTTTACATTGCCATTTTCAGTTGGAATTAAAACTCCTCCGCTGTTTTTTGGAGCATTTATTTCTGGTTGAGAAATAGGATTTGTTGTATTGAGATTTTCTTTGTCAGATGAAACACTTCTAAATCTAGGATTAGCATTCGGATTGTCTATACTTCCTCCATTTGTTTTTGGAATGTTGGTGCTAATTACTTGTCTTGGACGCGATGGATTATTTGGCTTACTATCACTATATCTTATGCTTGGAGTTCTATAATAATATGGGTTGTAGTAGTAATTCCAAAAAGGCGAATATTGGTATCCACCATAAGGATTAAATAAAATGTTGCCGTAATTAAATCCAAAATTCCAACTATTAAAACAATTCAATCTAAAACCGAAAGAGTTTCCCCAATTAGAATAAAAATTATTGTTACAGCCAAAATTTGAATAGAAGTTATAGCAATTACTATAACCATAATTGTAATCGTTGTTGTAAAAAATCGAATTGTTTATTCTTGCAAGTCTGCGTTGTTGCCTGCGTTCGTAATTTAATCTATCGTTTTCATCACTTTGGCTGAATGGTGGCACTTCATATTTTTGTTCATCAACTGAAGATTCTGTATTGTTTGTTTCTTGTTGTTTTTTGTATTCAGTGTAATTTAATGAAGAGTTAGGATTTAAAGATGTTCCATCGTTAACTTTATTTGCAGGTTTTGTTCCGTCAATTTTTGATGGATTTTCACGCATTATTTCATCCAAATTTGCTTTTGGAATCAATACAGGTTTTGATGAATAATAGACATCGTCATCAGCAACATCTAAACTATTAATTGCTGAACACGATGAAATTAAAAACACCAACAGAACGAAACCTATGTTTAAATATTTTTTCATATTCTAAACTATTTTTCAATACAAAGTAACAACTTATAATCAATACAAAAAACTAGAATATTTGCACTAAGAATTTTAACAAATAGCATTCCAAAATTATTTCAAAATAATTTGTTTGAAGTCCAATGCGTAACCTGTAAACGATCCAATAACGCTATTGCTCGGATGGCTTGTAATGTTTGATTTTACGGAACCTGGGGTTGCAAAAGGTCCGCCATTATTTGCGGCTTGTCCAAAAGATTGCCAAAACAAAAATTCCTTTCGTCCAATTTGCGAAAAGTAAATGTTTACTGTATCGCCTTCATCCCATGAATTTGAAAACATAAATGGTCTAACTCCGTTATTCAAAAGTTCATCATCAAATGTCCGATAAAAATCTGCAGCTCCCCAACCGTACAAAATCGAATCTGTGTAATTCCGAACCGCCATTCGATAATTATTTTTTTCAGGTCCATCTGTTATCCAAAAAGTCAAAAACGCTTGTATTTCTTTTCTATTTATTACTTTTTCCTTTCTATACGAAAAGCTATCAATTGGAACTATTTTAGGAATTGTAGTTCTGCCCAAAATCTTTGTTCCATCCATCAATGTAATATCTAATCGGTAAGGCGTATTTTCTTTTCCTTGAAGTAGAATTGGATTCATATAAACTCCCGAAAAAGAACCAATTAAACTATCGAGAGCCGGAATTAGTTTTGCTAATGTATCGATTGCAATCAATTGAATTCTGTCTGTGTCATTAAAAATTGTATCACTGCCAAAAATTATTCCAGGCGTAATAAATACCAGAGCATTTTTTACTCCATTCAAACTTAAATCGGGTTTAAAATAATCAACCGTATTTGTTATAAAAACATAATTTAGAAATGGAAATCGTGTATTAATACTTGCCTCAACTACATACTGTGATTGGCTTGCTGGAATACTAATTTCAATTTCTTTTTCGCACGATAAAATTACTGTTGAAGTAATTAATGTTAGAATCAGATATGTAGTTTTTTTTATCATTTTAAAATTTAAAATTCCATGAAACACTTGGTAAAATAGGAAATAAATAAACCATGTACGCTTTTACTTCAAGCTTGTCAATATCAGGCAAAAAATAAATAAAATATGGATTTGCTCGGTTGTAAACATTGTAAATACTAAAATTCCAACTGCTTTCCCACTTTTGAGTTTTTTTGCTAATATAAGTTGCCGAAATATCTGCCCTATGATAATCTGGAAGTCTGAATGAATTTACTTTATCATACACATCGATAAATGTAAATATGGGTTTGTTTTCTTTTTGATCGAATCCGATTCGATAAGCATATCTAGCAACAGGCAAAGTGGTTGCATTTCCTGTGCCAAAAACAAACACAAAATTGCCACTCCATTTATCGTTAAATTTATAAGAAAGTACAACAGAAATATCGTGCGTTCGATCGTACCTATAATAATATTCTTGTCCGTTATTTAACTCATCAAATTGTCGGGTTGCTTTACTCCAAGTATACCCGATCCAGCCATTAAAACGACCGACTTTTTTTCGCAATAAAAATTCAAGTCCGTAGCTTAATCCTTTTCCAAAAACCATTTCGTTTTCTAAGTTTGCATTAAAAAATAATCGCGAAAAAGGTTTAAATTCAATTTGATTCAACATGGGTTTATAATAGGCCTCCACTGATCCTTCGTATGAATTGTTGTCTAAATTTCTGAAGTATCCAATCGCATATTGTTGTGCTTCCTGAGGTCTAATCTTTGCAGAGCTTGGCAGCCATAAATCAAACGGAAATTGAGCGCCACTTGTAGTTGCCAAATGCAAAAACTGATACGTTAAAGTATAAGATGATTTTATAGATGATTGGTCGTTTATGATGTATGTTAAATTTAGTCTTGGCTCTAATCGTGGATAGAGCGCAATGCTTTCTCCAGATTCCCATTTAGTTTCTACACCAGTTTTTTGTCCATTGTCATCGTATTGTGATAGCGTGTAAGGCCCAACTCGGTTAAATAAAACACCTCGTAATCCTGCATTAACTGACCATCTTTGGTTGATTTGCCATTCGTCCAAAATATAAACTGCCGACTCATGCGCGTATTGTTTACTCAATTCTTCATTTATTGTAATTGTTCCCGCATTGCCACTTGCCACACCTGGTATAAATGTGTGAAATGTATAATTGAAACCAAACATAATGCGGTGTTTTTGGTTCAAATTCAATGAAAAATCTGATTTTATATTCCAATCTTTCAAGCCACTTCTCACGCTAAATTTGCTGTTGCCAAAAGTAAAATCATTGAATAAATTGTAATCGTTATAGATGACGCAAGTATTGCTAAATAATCGCGAATTGAAAATATGATTCCATCTAATTGTTGCGCTGCTGTTTCCCCATCCAAAATTAAAAAAAACGTCTTTGTTTATCGGACTGCTAAAATTAAAAATATCGCGACCGAAATAACCCGACACAAATAATTTATCTTTTTGTCCTAAGATGTAATTCATTTTAAAATTTAAATCGTAAAAATAGTAACCGCTTCCTTTGGCTTGTTCAGGTAAAAAAGGTTTTACTAAATAATCAATATAAGTTCTTCGGCCGGAAAGCAAAAAGCTGCTTTTATTTTTTTTGATTGGACCTTCGGCAGTAAAACGCGATGCGATTAAACCAATTCCCCCATTAAACTGGTATTTTTGATTATTGCCTTCACGCATATTTACATTTAAAATAGACGACAATCTTCCACCATAATTTGCTGGCATTCCACCTTTAATCAGCTCGACATTTTTTATAGCATCAGTATTGAAAACAGACAAAAATCCAAACAAATGAGATGGATTATAAACAACCGCCTCGTCCATCAAAATTAAATTCTGATCAGGACCTCCACCGCGAACATAAAAGCCTGTGCTTCCTTCTCCACCACTTTTTATTCCAGGCAAAAGAGTTATGGCTTTTAGAATATCAGGCTCGCCAAAAATTACCGGCAATGATTTTACCTTTTCGCTACTGATTTCTATTCTGCTCATTTCTGTGCTTCGAATATTTTTATCTTCGCGTTCGCCTTTAATTGTAAGTTCTTTTGCAAATATTATTTTAGGTGAAATTTGAATATTTAACAGTGTGTTTTTTGTAAGATTTATGCTTACTCGTTTTGATTCAAACCCAGTATAAGAATACATTAAAGTGTATTCTCCAATTGGTAATGTAAGCGAGTAAAATCCATATTGATTGCTCCATGTTACAGAATTTTTTGATTCCAATACGCGTATGGTTGCGCCAATCAAAGTTTCACCATTGGATGAATCTTTTAAATCACCACTTACAGTAAAATTTTGTTGTGAAAATGCGGTAGAAAATAAAAAGGAAAATACAAAGAGATTAAAAACTTTCGTTCTCATGAATAATTAAATCTAATTTAAAACAAATTGCAATTGTTTGAACTCCAATTGGCTTCAAAACTAATCAAAATTATTCAGGTTTTTTTAACAGCGATTCGTGTTCATTCAATTTAGCCGAAATCATTTTTAATTGCGAAGCAGTTAAATCTAATTCTTTATTAAATTTAGAAATCATTTCAGCTTTTAGCGCATAAATATCTCCCTGAATTTTGCTTCGCATTCCATTGATTTGTTCTTTTAAATCATCGTTTTTCTGAAGTTCAGCTTTTACCATCAGCGATTGTTGAAGCATGGCTTTACTTAATTTATTCAACTTCATAGTCATAAAAGCAAAAAACAAAATACTTAGTAAAATACTAACTCCAAATAGGATGTATAAATACAAATTTAATTCCTGTTGTTTTGAGTTTAAGCTGTTAAGATTTGTATCCGTTGTAGCTCTAAATTCTTCAATTGAATTACGAGTAGTTTTTAACGAATCGGAAGTAAGAGCAATTTGAAAATTAGCAGAACTTAATATCTCTTCAACTTTTGTCATTTTGTCATTGAGAACATTTACTTGTGCAAATTTTCCTTCAATTGAATTTCTTACAGAGTAGCTGCTATTTAGTGCTTGTTTAATTTTATCCGTAACTAGTACTTGTTGCTCATCGTATTCTTTTTTCAAAACATAAGGTGATGGTCCTTTTGGAGCCCTTGGTTGAACTGGTCTAGCGGGTGCTTGCGCCAATACAACTGTCATTGTCAAATAGATGATACTTAAAAGTAATGTTGTTTTTTTCATAGATAGGGTAAATTTAAAGTTCGAAATGAATAAAAATAAATTAAATAAACAACTTAATAATAAATTAAAATAAGCTTAAAATATTTTCCCGTAAAATTATTAAACAACTGAAAAATAGAGATATATAGATTGATTTTAATTTTAATATAGTTTATAGTATAAATTAGTTTACGTTTGAAGCTAATATTAAATCTTATTTAAAATGAAAAAAATAATTTTATTCTTCGCACTTATTTCAATTTCAACTATTTCATTAATTGCACAACAAGATAGTTTGAAAAATGGAAGTTTTGAAAAATGGTCTGTAATTTCTGGAGCATATGAAGACCCTGATTTTTTTTATTCGCTCAATTTTTTAGTGCAATTTGGTTTTGATGAAACAACTTTGAAATCCACTGATGCTCATTCCGGAAGTTTTGCAGCCAAATTAGTTTCCAAATCAAGCAGTTTTGGAGCCATTCCAGGATTGTTGTGTAGTAATTTTATGTTTGATCAAAATGGAAATCCTGTATTTGAAAAAAATCTAATTCCCTTTAATTCCAGACCAATTGCTCTTGAATTTTATTTTAAATATTTTCCGCAAGTTGGCGATAGTGCTTTGTCTCAAATTGTTTTAACCAAATGGAACTCGACTTTATCCAAACGAGATACAATTGGATTAGCAAATTGGGCATTTGCTGATTCTGTAAATTCGTATACAAAAGCATGGTTGAAATTTAATTATGTATCAACTGAAACTCCTGATTCGATGGGATTCATTTTTGTTTCAAGTTTTGATGGGTTTAATCCAATTGTTGGTTCAATACTATTTCTTGATGATTTACAATTTACTTACAATGGAGTTGGTTTAAATGAAATTATAGATCAAGAAAAAATAATTGTTTATCCTAATCCCGCCCAAGATTTTATTCAAATAATAAATTCAAACGAGAATTCAATTCTTAGAATTTATGATTTAACTGGAAAATTATGTGTTGAACAAAAACGAATAAATGAACAAACAAAATTTAAGCTCGAAAACCTAAACGAAGGAATCTATTTTGTTGTTATTACAGATGAAAAAAATGAAATAAAACTAAATCAAAAATTAGTAATTATTAAATAGCAAATCCAGTTTAATTTTTATGTTTAATAATTTAGATCCTGTGCTTCATTCGCAATTGCGATTAGCTGTAATGTCATTGCTTATTGCTATAAAGGAGGCCGATTTTAATTTTATTAAAGATAAAACAAAAGCAACATCTGGGAATTTAAGTATACAAATAAATAAGCTAAAAAACGCAAATTACATTCATGTTGAAAAAACATTTAAGGATAATTATTCTCTTACAACTTGCAGTATAACACCAAAAGGAATTGATGCGTTTGAAAAATATATTGTTGATTTAAAATCATATATAAAACTAAAGTAACATTTTACTTTCTGATTTTTTCCGAGTTTGTTTTATTAAGAATTACACATTGCTAAAAAATGGACACTGCGACATTTTGAGTGTATAACTGAAACACATTTGCGTTGAGTTATTATTTTAATTTGTGATGACGATTATCATTCAAAATAAATCATCCAACCGATGAAAAAGTTTTTATTAATAACACTAAGTACATTAAGTATATTTTGTTTTCAAAAAAGTGTTTTTGCGCAAGCAGAAAGCGAATACTTCAATCCAGATCTTGATATAGATGAGATGCTTCCACCACTTGATTCACTTATGATATTAGGTCTGAAAAGCAATCCCAATCAAAAATACGAACAAGAGCAAACGAACTCAAATTACTGGACTATGCAGTACACAAAAATTATGTGGACACAGGGTTTGCGCTTATTTTTTAATTATACAACAGGAGATCAAAATATAGATTTTAGAAACAGTGGAATTGGTCCTGGAGTTGGTGTTAATCAATTGCAGATAACAAATGGTTGGAGAGCTGGATTTGATGTTCAACTTTCTATGTTTGATTTATTTGGCTCGTCTATGCGAAATAAATCTGCAAAAGCACAATGGGAATCTGCAAAACATAAAAAGAATGTTGAAGCAATGGCTTACAGACAAGCCGTTGCTGATTTGTACACAAATATGGTAGGATGGCAAAGAGTTTTTAAAGCACGAAACGAAGATTTGTGGTTGCAGAAAACAGCATGTGATGTTGCTGAAAAAGAATTTAGAGAAGGCAATATTCAAATAAATGAATTTGCACGTCAGAAAAATATATTGGCAGTTGCAAGCTCAGCAAAAGAGGATGCACAAAGAAATTATTTCAATTATTATCAAAGACTCCAAGCATTAATTGGCGTTCCATTAACAACATTAAAAAGGTAAATAAATAATTTATGAATTTTACTCACTTCAAACAATCGTTAGGAAGAAACCTAAAATGGTTAATCTTATTTCCATCGCTTATTGCAGTGTTGGTATATTTTCTTGCCAATCGATTGCCATTGGAATATTCGTCTAGCACAAGTCTTTACACCGGATTGTCTTCTGAAAATAATTCCTCGGCCGCAGATGAGCAATCAACATCTAACGAGAATTTAACCGTAAACAATGCATTTGATAATTTGTTGGCAACTATCAGATCAAAACAAACAATAAACGAAGTTGCAATTAATTTATTAGCTCAACATTTGATGCTTGAGCAATCAGATCCTGCCATTTTAGGGCAAGATGGCTTTGATAAAATTCGTGGAATTGTTTCAGCAGAAAACAGAACGCAACTTGTAGTCGCAAACAATTTATCTGCAACAGCCGATAAAATTTCAAAGTTCAAAAATTCAAATGGCGATAACATTATTTTACAATTATTAAATTCAGATAATGGATATTATAGTTCAGAAGTCATCAACAATAATTTAACTGCTGAAAGAAAAGCCACATCTGATTTCTTAGATATTTCATACAAATCAAACGATCCTGGAGTTGCGCTATGGACAGTTCGTTTTCTTTCAGAGTCATTTATAAATAGATATAGATTATTAAAAGGAAAAGAATCCATTGATGTAGTTAAATGGTTTGAAGCAAGCTTAAACGAAGCAAAAGAAAACTTGAATCAATCGGAAAACAAATTGAAAGATTTTGGAATCAGAAATAAAATTATTAATTATTACGAGCAGGCAAAATTTATTGCTGCTGAAAAAGAAAACAATGAAACTGACTACTATAAAGAGTTGATGAATTACGAGGCAAAGAAACGTGGCGTAGCTTTGTTAGAAGACAAAATGGAATCTCGAGAAGTATCGTTAAAGAACAACGATGAGCTAAATAAAATGCGCAAAGAATTAGGTGTTTTAAATGAAAAAATTGAGAAATCTAAATTGTATGGAAATCCTATTACGGTAATTCAACCATTAACTGTAAAAGCAAATAAATTGAAAAAAGAAATTCAATTATATGTACTTCAATATTATAGTTTGAACAATACAATTGAATCGGTTCCACAAAATAATGTATTGAACAAATGGCTGGATGTAGCATTAAGTGCTGACGAATCGGAGGCTAAAATAAAAGTATGTCTTGAGAGAAGAAAAGAATTTGACAAACAATACGCACAATATTCTCCAATTGGAATGGCATTGGGGCAATTAGAACGCGAAGTGGATGTGGCCGAAAAACAATATTTGGAAATTTTGCACGGCTTGCATTTAGCTAAATTGAGACAACAAAACATTCAAATGAGTAACAATTTGCAGGTAATGGACAATCCCGCATATCCAGTAAATCCAATCCCATCACAAAGAATTCCATTGGCTATTGTTTCATTCCTAGCTGGATTTTTCTTGCTGCTTGCTTTAATTTTTGTTTGCGAAATGTTAGATTCATCGTTAAGAGATATTGAAACTGCAGAAGCAATTACAGGATTAAAAGTTTTTAGTGCATTGCCCAAAGTGAATAAATCAAATTTGAATGTAGCTCGAATTGAAAATACATTGCTTGATTATGCGGTAAGTAATTTAAAAATAGAGTTGGATAACAGTCCAGATACGGCAAATAATTATTTGATAACAGTTATAAGTAACCGCGAACAAGAAGGAAAAACATACGCAGCTCAAAAATTAGCCGAGAAACTTTATGAACTGGATTATTCTGTTTTGTTTATAAGTAATGATGAACGAATTGATGACAGCGAAACCGATGATCGCAAATTTCGAATTATGCGATATGATATTACGAGCAAATTTTTTAGTGCTAAAAACGAACAAAATTTACTTCCAGAATTTTCAAGAACAAATCACGAAGCGTATAATTTTGTAATTCTTGAAATTCCTGCAATCAGTGTTAATGCAATTCCAAATCAATTAATTCGTAATTCAAGATTGTCGCTAATGATGCTTGATGCGCGCAGAACCTGGACTTCGTCTGATAAATATATTTTAAATCTATTTCAACGCGCTTCAGTCAACAACAATAATATCATGCTGTGGTTGAATTTTGTGAAACCAAAAAATCTAGTAAACTTAGTTGGAGAAGAACCTAAGAAGAGAGCAATAGCTGCTGGAGTCAGCACTTCAATTGCTGCACTTATTTGATTGTGTTTGGCAAATTATTAAAACAGAATTAAATTTCTATTTTCTTTTTCGTTTTAATTTCTTTGAGTTGGATTCTAATCTATTTAGTTGAATCGCAATAAAAAATTGTAGCATTCTTCTATACTTCACAATAATTAATTGATATTTTCGCATAATCATTTAAAACTTAGAAAAAAGAAATGTTGCAAATAATTTTTTGGAGTTGTGTTTGTATACTTTTCTATAGTTACATTGGTTATGGAATTCTGCTCTTTTTTTTAATTAAAATAAAAAATCTATTTGTTAAGCCAATAATTTTCTCAGGCAATTTTCAACCAGAAGTTACATTGGTTGTTCCATGCTTTAACGAAGCATTATGTATTGAAAATAAAATTAAAAATTGTTTGGCGCTTGACTATCCTAAAGATAAAATCAAGTTTATTTTTATTAGCGATGGAAGTACAGATAATACTGCTGAACTAATAAAAAAATATCCTGAAATTTTACATCTTCATGAATTGCAAAGAAATGGAAAAGCGATGGCAATGAATCGTGCAATGCTATTTGTAAAATCGCCAATTGTATTGTTTAGTGATGCAAATTCTGAGTTAAATAAAGAATCTATTTGTGAAATAGTTAAACACTATGAAAGCCCTAAAGTAGGTGCAGTAACTGGTGAAAAACGAATAATTAGAGCTGAAAAAGAAGGCGCAAGTATTTCGGGCGAAGGTATTTATTGGAAATACGAATCTGTATTGAAGCAATTGGATTCTGATTTTTATTCAATAGTTGGCGCTGCTGGTGAGTTGATGAGTTATCGTTCTGAATTGTACAAAGAATTACCACAAGATACTTTGTTAGATGATTTGATGCAATCAATGGATGTGGCAATAAATGGTTATCAAGTTGTATATGAAAAAAATGCATGGGCTTCTGAAACTGCAAGTCTCAATATTAAAGAAGAATTAAAACGAAAAGTTCGTATTGCCGCAGGTGCATGGCAATCAATTTTTAGATTAGGAAAAGCAATGAATCCATTTCGTAATTTCGCACTTTCATTTACTTTTATTTCTCATCGAGTGTTGCGCTGGACAATTGCACCATTATCTTTATTAATTCTGTTTATTTCAAATATGATTTTATCAATTCAACTTAATGGAATTTATTTTGATTTGATGATGTTGCATACTGCATTTTATACGTTTGCATTTCTTGGTTGGATATTTGAAAATAAAAAAATTAAAACAAAAATATTTTTTGTTCCGTATTACTTTTTTATAATGAATTTGTGTATGTATTTAGGGCTTTTCCGCTACTTAAAAGGAAAACAATCAGCGGCTTGGGAAAGAGCAGAACGCGCATAACTACGAATAAAAATTTCGCTTCCTACGTATAATTTTCTTTTTTCTTCTTTTACTTCTTTACTTCGCAAAAGTGACAACTCATGAAATCTTAAATAAATATTGGGGTTATTCCGTATTCCGGCCTTTGCAAGAAGAGATTATTAATTCTGTTATTAACGGAAAAGATACACTTGCGTTATTGCCAACAGGTGGTGGTAAATCTATTTGCTTTCAAGTTCCGGCATTAGCATTAGATGGGCTTTGTCTTGTTGTTTCGCCACTAATTGCATTGATGAAAGATCAAGTTGAAAATCTTTCAAAACGAGGTATCGAAGCAAAAGCGATTTACAGTGGAATGAGTTTTCGTGAGATTGAAATTACACTTGACAATTGTATTTACAATAATGAAATTAAATTTCTCTACTTGTCTCCTGAAAGATTAAAATCCGAAATTTTTAAAGTGCGTTTGAAGCAAATGAAAATAAATTTAATTGCAGTTGATGAAGCGCATTGTATAAGCCAATGGGGATTTGATTTTAGACCCGAATACAGACAAATTGCCGAACTCCGTCAATACTTGCCAAAAACGCCAATTATAGCACTAACAGCAACAGCAACTAAAAATGTAGTTGAAGACATTCAATTGCAATTAAATTTTAGCAAAAAAAATGTTTTTCAGAAAAGTTATGAAAGAAAAAACTTACGATATATTGTTCGATTTACGCAAGATAAAAACGCAAAAACCTTAGAAATATTAAAAAAAACAAAAGGCAGTGGATTGATATATGCTCAAAGTAGAAAACGCACAGAAGAGTTAGCATCATTTTTAATGAAAGAAAAAATAAGTGCAGATTTTTATCACGCTGGCTTGCCTTACGAATTGAGGATGAAAAAACAAAACGACTGGATTTTATCTCAAACACGTGTAATGGTTTGTACCAATGCTTTTGGAATGGGAATAGACAAACCAGATTGTAGGGTAGTTGTTCATTATGATTTGCCCGATTGTTTAGAAGCATATTATCAAGAGTCGGGGAGGGCTGGCCGCGATGAGTTGCAATCCTTTTGTGTTTTGCTTTTTAACAAAACAGACGAATTGGCTGCATTGGATAGAATCAAAAAAAACTTTCCTGATGAAAATGAAATAAAAAGAATTTATCAAGCATTATGCGACTATTTTCAAATGCCTTTAGGAGCAATTGAGTTGACAAGTTTTGATTTTAATATTGCAGAGTTTTGCAAGCGATATAAATTTCAACCTGTTGTAGCATTTTCATGTTTGAAAATATTAGAACAATGCGATTTAATTGTATTGAGTGAATCGTTTTTTGAGCCTTCAAGAATTAGAATTATTTTGAATGGAGCTGAATTGTATAAATTTCAAGTTGAGAATGAATTATTTGATGAATTTATTAAAACACTTTTACGCACTTACGCTGGATTGTTTGATATGTATGTGCCAATAAACGAAAAAGTATTGTCGGACAGAACAAAACAAAGTGTTGAGGGAACAAAGAAAACACTAAGAAAACTTGAAAAATCGAGAATTCTTGAATATTTAGAACAGAAAGATAAATCTCAATTGACATTTGTTCAGACTAGAATAAGTGCAGAAAATATAAGATTTGATAAAGCATTATTAAGCGACCGAAAGAAAAATTACAAAGAAAAAATCAAAGAAATTTTAAACTATTCAAACAATACAAATAGCTGTAGAAGTAAGTTGTTGCTTGAATATTTTAATGAGTTTGGTGCTGAAGATTGCGGTGTTTGCGATATTTGCTCTCAGAAAAATAAATCAAGACTTGAATTAGAAAAATATTTACATCTTCAATCCGAAATTAAAGTGAAAGTGATAGAAAAACCTCAATCACCTACAGAATTATTTGAATATTTTTCGCAACTTAATTCTGAAATATTCGTTGCGTTAATACGAGATATGCTGCAAGAAGGAGAATTGAAATACGACAATCAATACAAACTACATTGGACAAAAAAAATAAAATAATATTTGCCGTAACGAATGATTTGACCTACGATCAAAGAATGCATCGTATTTGTTCAAGCCTTGTAAACGCTGGATATGAAATAGAATTGGTAGGCAGATTACGTAACAATTCTATTTCATTGACTGAAAAATCTTTTCGACAAAAAAGATTGAATATGTTTTTTCAAAAAGGGAAATTATTTTATTTCGAGTATAATCTTCGTTTGTTTTTTTATTTGTTGTTTAAAAGGCACGATGCAATATGTGCAATAGATTTTGATACGCTAATTCCTTGTTCGTTTGTTTCATCCATAAGAAACAAAATTTTGATTTTTGACGCGCATGAATATTTTACTGAAGTGCCAGAAGTAGTAAACAGAAAACTTGTAAAAAAAATTTGGAATTATATAGGTAAAAAATTTATACCAAAAGCGAAATTAGCATATACAGTTGGTCCAATTTTGGCTGAAATTTTATCCGGAAAATTTAATAATGATTTTAAAGTAATTAAAAATGTTCCTATTGTTTCAAAACAAAAAAACGCTTATTTATCAAGACCTGAAACCCCAATAATACTATATCAAGGTTCATTAAATGAAGCTCGTGGATTGGAATTTGCAATCAAAGCTATGTGCCAAGTTAGTGCCGAACTGTGGTTAGTTGGCGAAGGAGATTTAAGTTCTCAGTTAAGAAAATTAGTGAATGATGAAAACTTAAATCACAAAGTAAAATTTTTAGGATTCTGTAAACCTGAAGAATTAAATACCATTACAGAAAAAGCATACATTGGATTGAATCTTTTAGAAAATAGAGGATTAAATTATTTTTATTCTTTAGCAAATAAATTTTTTGATTACATGCATTCCGGAATTCCAAGTGTTTGTGCTGATTTCCCAGAATATAAAAAAATTAACGATGAATTTAATTGTGTAATACTTTGCAATGCTGATGAGAGTAAGATTGCAGACGCCCTAAACGAATTAATTTCAAATGTAGAATTATATAAATCATTGCAACAAAATTGTAGTAAAGCAGCTTCAGTTTTCAATTGGGAATCAGAAGAAAAACAATTAATTGATTACTATAGAAAGGTGTTTAAATAAATGAAAAAACTGCACATCATATCATTTGATATTCCTTATCCAGCTAATTACGGAGGTGTTATTGATGTATATTTTAAACTAAAAGCATTAAGTGAATTGGGAGTTGAAATTACTCTTCATTGTTTTCAATACGATGGGAAAAAACAAAGCGATGAACTGGCTTTGATTTGCAAAAATGTTTATTACTATAAGCGTAAAAAATATTTAATTAATGCTTTAGGGGGTTTGCCTTATATTGTTAATTCTAGAGCCAACTCTGAGCTTTTAAACAATTTACTTAAAGATGATTCTCCAATTTTATTTGAAGGGTTGCATTCAACATTTTATATCAATAAGCCAAAATTAAAAAACAGAAAAAAAATTGTCAGGACACACAATATCGAACACGATTATTATACTAATTTGGCAGATGTAGAGAGTAATATATTTAAAAAATATTTTTTAAAAGTTGAATCTAAAAAGCTCGAAAAATATGAGAAAATAGTTTCGAATGCTGATTTGATTTTAGCGATTTCTCCTAATGACAAGTTGCATTTCGATAAAAAATTCCAAAATGTTTTTTACTTGCCTGCGTTTCATCCAAATACTAGTGTAAGCTCAGAAATCGGCAAAGGTGATTTTGCTTTTTATCATGGAAAATTAAGTGTTGGAGAAAACGATCAAGCTGCAAAATATTTAATTCAAGAGGTATTTAGTAATTGCAATCACAAACTAATAATTGCTGGCAATAATCCGTCTGCAACTTTAATAAAATTAGTTTCTCAGAATAAAAATGTAGAATTAATTAATAATGTAACAACGCTTGAAATATCTGATTTGATTAAACGCGCACATATAAATATTCTACCTACTTTTCAATCAACAGGAATAAAATTAAAATTGATTAACGCTTTGTATCAAGGCCGATTTGTAATTGCAAACAATACGATGGTGAAAAATACAGGACTAGAATCGCTTTGTTCCATTGCAAATACTAAAGATGAATATTTGAATTTGCTAAACGAATTATTTACTCAAGAATTTAGTTTTGATGAAATTGAGAAAAGAAAAAAGAGTTTAACGGAGAATTTTGATACTAAAACAAATGCATTAAAATTGAATAATCTGCTTTTCGAATAATTTATAATTCTAAAATTTTAACCAAATCTTTTTGTCTAATTCCTTTTTCAGTAAGTTGAACAGTGCAAGCTTCATTTATTGGGTCGTGCTCGAAAAATAAAACCCAATTTTCGTCTGATGATTTTCTTAAAACGTCAGATTTTTCATTAATAGTTTCAAGTGGTCTCATGTCATAACCCATTACATATGGAATTGGAATATGTGCAGTAGTTGGAATCAAATCAGCCATATAAATAACCTTCGAATTTTTATATGGTATTATTGGATGAATCATACTTTGTGTATGACCAATGGAATAATATATTTCTATTTCTGGATGAAATCGCTCATTCCTTTTCAATAATTTTAATTGTCCACTTTCTTCAATTGGCAAAATGTTATCTTTTAGAAAACTTGCTTTTTCTCTGACATTTGGATTGTTCGCTTCGTGCCAATGAGTTTCATCAATCCAATAAGTTGCATTTTTAAAAGTGGTATTGAATTTTGTTTTGTCTTCGTTCCATTTAATGCTTCCTCCGCAATGATCAAAATGCAAATGCGATAAAACCATATCGGTAACATCATCAACACTAAATCCATGATTATTTAATGATTTTTCGAGCGATGATTCTCCATGTAAATAATAATAACTTAAAAATTTTTCATCTTGCTTATCACCAATTCCATTATCAATTAAAATTAATCTATTTCCATCTTCAATTAGTAAACAACGCATGGCGAGTCGAATCATGTTGTTATTGTCAGCTTGATGAAGTTTATTCCATATACTTTTTGGAACAACACCAAACATGGCACCGCCATCTAATTTAAAAAACCCTGTTTCAATTGAATATAATTTCATGTTTCAATAATCATGTTTTGATTTAAATTATTAATACATTTTACTTCAAAACAATAAAATTATTTTTATTGGCTTAAAAAATCTTAATTCGTAGCCACACTGATTTTAAAGGTAATTTTAAACTAATATATACTTTGAATAGTTTTTGGGATTTGTTTAAACCACAAGAGTTAATAGAGTATGGCGGATTGGCGCTAATACTTATCATTATTGTATTGGAAAACGGAGTGTTTTTTGGATTTTTTTTGCCTGGCGATTCCTTACTGTTCACAGCAGGTTTACTAGCATTTCCCTCTGAAAATATGATTTTGCATATTGAATTAGAACGATTGATTTTTGCAATTTCTGTGGCTGCATTTATTGGATATTACATCGGATATTGGTTTGGAAATAAAACGGGAAATGCCCTTTACAATCGAAAAGAATCAATTTTTTTCAAAAGAAAATATGTAGAAACTGCTGATGTATTTTATAAAAAATACGGTGGAATGGCCTTGATTATAGGAAGATTTTTGCCAATTGTACGGACTTTTGCACCCATTTTAGCAGGTGTTGTAAAAGTAAATAAACTTGTTTTTTTCTTCTATAATATTATTGGCGCAATACTTTGGCCTGCGATAATTGTAACCGCTGGATTTTATGTTGGCAAAGCATTTCCAAACGCGTTAGATTATCTAAATTATATAATCATTGCCTTTATTATAATCACTGCAATTCCTGTAATTAATGGCATGAGAAGTAAAAAAAATAAGATTAATCCTTCTGTTTAAAAATCGTGTGAAATAATTAGCCCATAAACATAATCTATGTTTGTTGCGTTAAAAGAATTTAACTCTCGTTGGTATAGAAAATAAGATCCAAAACTAGTTTGTTTGTTTAAGTGGTAGGTTAAACCAAAATAAGTTCTTGATCTGTCAAACCCTTTATTTTTGCCCTGATAAAGCGGATAATAAATTTCTTGAGCTATATAAGGAGTAAATATTTTATTTATTTTATATCTTAAAGTCAATCTATTTCTTTCGTAAAATTCAGGATAAGGTTCTCCATTTTTTTCGACTTCATAATACTCTTTTAACCTAGCTTGAAACATGTTTCGATATATAATGGTCCATTTGCCGAATTCTTTTTTAAGAACTATTGCAATAAAAAATTGATTCCTCATTGCGTAACTATCGTCTAGTTTCCTCTTCTCAACAAATACATAATCAAACATTATTTTAATGTTTTTATTAAATATATAAGCAATCCCAAAATCTAAATTTCCCCTTCCATATTTCGAAAAATTCTCATTAATACGGTTATGTTGATTTAATTGAATTGTAAAGTGAGGATTGATTTTTTTTTCAAGACGAATGCTAAGCCAAGCCGCAGCATCATTATTGAATTCCTCCTGTGCAAAAAGGCAACTCATGTTTAAAATGAGAGCAAATGAAAATACGATATTTAAAAAATATTTATTCAATTTGTTTTTAAAATTACTTCTTATTTTAAATTTCGTAGTAGTAAATTTTTATTGTCGCAGCATCTTTTAAAAAGTCAATATCCTGAATGTATATTCTATGAATATTTAATCCGGTCCTCATTTTTAAATCTGCTAATAGCTCATCTTGTTTTTCGTTTTTAATTAATTCGATTTTTTCATACAAAATGGTTTTTGAAGATTCTTTTTTAAAAAACACCTTACTTTCTAATAAATAAACAAATACAATTAAAAATAAATTAACAACTGAAATAAAAAGGTATTCATATTCTTCGCTTGCACCTTTTATTTTAGTTACTGCTGCCATTAATCCCATGCCAATTAACAAAAACAAATAGGTCATATCTTTCAAACTGATATTTTCAGTTCTATATCTTAGCATACTGAAAACAGCAAATAATCCAAAAGCTGCTCCCATACTTAAGTCAACTTTATTTAGCAAAAAACAGATTAAGAATATGATGATATTGAAAATAAAAAAAGTAAAAAATAGTTCTTGTCTTTTGTAAATTGGAAAATAAACACAACGTATCAAAATGAAAACGGAAACAAAATCTATAAGAAATCTTGTTCCAAATTTTGATGAAAGTTTAATAAGAGCATCTGCGCTACTTATTGCTGCTGTTGTCTCTGCAGCAATTTGTAATAGTATGTTAGTTGTCATTGGCTATTTTTGATATGGTGGTTAAATTTTGTTTGAAATTGTTTTTTTTAATTGAATTATTTGTGTTTGCTATTGCTAAACAATATTTACTAATGGATGCTTCTTTTATGGATAATTTCTTCGCTAATTCGAAAAATGGAGACTTTGATTTATTCTCTTGTTTTACTTCTAAAACGACTAAATTTCTTGAAGTAGTTTCGAAATTATCTTTTTTAAACTCGAAATTAATATCAATTGTTAATCTTTCTGGAGTTGTTTTATTTACAAATGTAATTCGACTATAATTCACCCAAATAATTGGTTGCAAAGTTGATGCATCAAATGGCAAAGTGGCATTTAGAAATTGCAAAGTATTTGAATCCCAATTTTTTGAAATTTCATTTTTGCTAATTCTTTTTTTAATGCTTCGACCTTTGTTATTCTTGAATTTCACTTCCAAGAATCCAAGTTTACTATCAACGTAAATACGATGACGTATTTTAAATCTATTTAATTTGCAATTGTGGTGTTGCTTGTAAAAATCAAGATTTGCTGTATCGTAATACAATGTTTCATATCTGCTAATTCGTTTTTCTTCAACTTGTAAAACGAAATAATGTTGCTTTAAAAATTCAAGAATATCTTCCAGTTTTGAGTTGTGAAAACAATATTTATTATCAATTCGATTCATTAATTTAACACTTTCCATTTCTGTCAAACTAATTTTTTCAAATCCTAGTAATATGTTTTCTGTGTTGTTCAATTTAAATACTGATTAATGAAATTCGTAAGTGTATTTCTTAGTTGATTTAAGGTTGCTATTTGAGTCAAATGTTTTCTTTATAGTTTTAAGACCTTTAATATCGTATTCGTAAATTTGTTTTTTTATTAGTTTTAAGTTTTCATCGTAAACTATTTCCTCCATTTTCTCGCCAAAATTTTCGTATTTGATAGTGCGTTTTTCTTTTAGTTTGTTTTGAGCATCAAATGCTTCCTCTTCAATAATATCGCCATTTTTGTTGTACTTGAATTTGTAAGATGATTTAATTCCACCGTCTTTGTTGAAATTAATTTCTTCAATTAATTTTGAGTTTTTATCGAAAATTGATTTAGTGTTGTTAATGGTTTTCCCTTCTGAAATTTCACTAATAAGCACCGTTTTTATTTTGTATTTTTTTATTTCTTTTTTGCTTTGTCCAAATAGATTTATGTTCGAAAAGAGGATTAAAACTACAATTAATATTTTTTTCATTGCTCTATATTTTATTTATAAATTGTGATTTTATCTACGTTAATTGCTTTTCCATCTTCAGAGATATTTACATCTTTTGTAATTCCAATTATTCCTGATGCTGATTGCATGGTTTTGTCTTTTGAATACACATAAATTTTATAATTGCCTTGACGTAAATATTTAAATTCAAATTCGCCTTTATAGTTAGTTGTTGTTTTGTCGTCATACGATATATGATTTCCGTAAATGATGTAAACATCTTCGTTCAGGGCACTGTATTCAGCTTCTAACACAGTAAATGTAGCATTCCAATCTTCTACCCAAATGCTACCTTTAATTGTTGAGCTTCCTCCTTCGCCTTCAATTTTAGTGCATGATGACAAAAGAACGCAGAGAAAAAATGAAATTGTTTTTATGCTTTTCATAGTATTAATTATTAAAAATTATTTTGCTACAATTAATTTTTCAGTAAGTAACAATTCATTATTTGAATTCAAAAATCTAATAAAATAAATTCCGGATTCAATTTTACTTAAGTCAAATTGTGTTTTATCATTATCAAATGTACCTTTTAATAAAATTTGTCCTAATGAATTGTGAATTTCAATTTGATAAGCATTTGTGTTTTTCGAATAAATAAATAATTTTTCGCTTGCTGGATTAGGATAGATTTTAAATTGATTAAAAGTCGATTTTTCGTCAATTCCTATTGTGCAATTAGAGTTGTTTGCACCAAGAAATGTTGGTGTTTTTATAGCTACATAAGATCCATATCCATCCGGACATCTTCCTGTTGAAATGTCAGTTTGTTGTAAGTTGTATGATACTTCATCAAACAAAATTCCTGAATCGTTACTTAACGACAAATATCCATTTATGTTAGATAATTTAAAATTGCAATGAACATATTTTTTGCTGTATAATTCGTCAGCCCAAATTGCAAAATAATTTTTCGGTTCAATGTAAGATCCTGCAGGAAATGAAAACTTTTTTCTGTTATTTAAATCGTCAGATAAATACATTTCGAATAAACTTATTTTTTTATCGGAATTGTTGTACAACTCAATCCAGTCAGTATAAATGCCATATTCGTTGATATCGCTTTTGTTATTTGATGTCAAAAATTCATTGATTACAATTTCGTTTTTTAATGGTTTATTTCGAATAACATTTAATGTATAAAATACATGTTCAGCTGATTGTGGTGAAAAGATTCCAGCATTGGCATTTTCGGCATATAAATAGTAACTAAGTTCTTCGCTTAGCATTTTTATTTTATTTCCATAAACATTGTCATTTGCACTGCCATCATTATGTGTGCCATCATCATACATTATTATTTTGTTGAATTTTTCTGACTTATTAAATTTATAATTTAAGGAAACATTATTTGTATTGAAAACTTGAGCAGTTATTGTAATTTCTTCATTTAATTTCGGAGTATTTGTGCTTGTTGTAATTAATGAAATAGTTGGCGGAGATTGACTCAGCTCTGTTGTTGATTGTAAATATGTAATACGTGCGGACATTAAATTTACAATTCCTGGAATAGTATAACTTCCGATTGCAACATTTCCTGAAAGTCCGTTTTGAAATTGGGAATAAGAATAAAATTTATTGGAATCTGATTTTACTGCAGTATCTATTTTTGATTGAAGTTGACTTGCCAAGGTTTGATAAAAACTGTTTGCAAAATTTTCATTTATCAATGTCCGCATGTGAGCAAAATACATTCGTTTATACATCGGATTGATCATTACACTATTTATCAAAGGCCAGTCGGCATGGGTAGCGTGAAGTGTTGAAGGCAATTGTTGCATTCCAATTAAGTTTAATCCTCCAAAACCATTATTTGGACTTCCTGCAAACGGAAATCCACCGAATGACATATTCAAATCCCAAACAATTGGATTGTAAAGATTGTTATTGTCCTTATACAAATAATAATTTTGACAAAATGCGCCTGTGTAACTATCCAAGTTTACTAATAAATTATTAAAAGCAAGCATCCAAATTAATTTATCCAAATCAATTACATTTTCAATGCGAGATGGAAAATTGCTTACTGTATCACATAGTTTCACCAAATCTTTCCAACCTTCATTTGATTTCATTTGGTAAAAATTGGTATAAGAAAATGTATCGGTTGATATGTATTTAATGTTGCATTTTGATGCAGGTCCTGGATTTAGTTTTGGATTGCATTTTATAAATGTATTGTCGGTTGAATTAAAATAATTAGCGCAAAATTGTTTATTGATTGCTTCGTCATTTGAATACAATCCGATGTACTCATCATTGATATACAATTGAGCGAAATTAGAACGCGGACATTCCATATATTTATTCAAAATAGCATAAGCCAATACTTCTCTGATCATCGATGGGTCGTCATAACAATTGCTCAGTTTAATATCGCTTATGCCTTGATAGTATTGGGTTTTAAATGCATTCAGTTCAATATGAATTGGATTTTTTTTAAAGGTTGAATCGTATGAGCTGTTTCCTTTGTATTTTATTCCAACACTATCAAATTGAACTCCGTTTAGTTTTATAAAGGATGAAACAATATAATTTTCGCTTCCACTTTTTGCAGTATCCATTTGATAATCCCAGTTTGGTTGAGAAAAATAAATTTCAATTTTTTGAATCGTATTTAAACTGTACAAATTTGTTTGTGAAAATATATTTGAGCTAAATAATAGCAGAAAAAACACAATTGGAATTCTACTATTTATATTAGTGTATGAAGTATGAAAATGTTTTTCAGGCATTAAATTAAATCTGAGAAAAGTACAATTGTCTATTTATTCAAGTATTAATTTCAAAGTTTTATTCAAATTTTCGCCCCTAATAGTTATAAAATAAATTCCGCTTTGAAGGTTTTTTCTTTCAATAATTAATGTGTTTTTATCGAAATTAGAATAGCTGCGGATTGTTTTGCCTGTTATATCTACTAAATTTATTTGAAACGAATTGTTGTTTTCGCCAAAGTCTAAAGTTGTGTTTGAAAGTGTTGGATTTGGATACAAATTAATTTGGATGGCAGACTTTACATCATTCATTCCATTTAGTAAACACGAAGAACACGTAGCAAAACAAATTGAATCAAGTTCTAAATCAGAAGTAACAACTACTCTTCGGTTTGAATTTGAAGCGCAAGTTAAAGGTACCGTTTCTGATTGATCAATGTTATTTCCATTTACAAATTTGTAATCAACAACTAATCCGCTGTCAAGATATGTTTGAAATTCGTAAACATTGCTTCCTAATTTACCTAAACGTGTTGATGTATAATTCCAATTTTGGAAATTGCCTGCAATATGAACTCCATTAATATTAGGCGCACCCATGTTTTTAAAATCAACTTTGAAACGAAGCAGTTTTTTTCCAAAAGGAGCATTTTTTCCAAATAAAATTGCTGCAACATTTGAAGTGTCATTACTTAATGAATCAATATAAATCCATCGATTATCATTGAAATCATAACCCACTCGAGATTCAATGGGTACATATTCCGCTTCATAAGATTGATCTCCATTCAAGTATCGGTATTCATAAATTCTACCTGCTGGAATATTTACAACTATGCTATAAATATTTGTATCCGCTTCGCGTGTTAACAGAGTTGTATTGGGTTGCCAATCTCCATTTGGATAGCCTGCTAATGCTTGAAAATTCCCCATTATATGAATTCCGTTTGGGCTTAATACTTGTTCACTCATATTAACGGAGAACTTTACTTTTTTAGCAAATGAACTGTAGCAAAAAATTGAAATGGTAAATAGTAAAATTATTTTTTTAATTGTCATTGTATAATTGAATTTATAAATAATAAAACCAGAATTTATTTTTTTAGAAATATTTTTCTGTTCAATTTTTCGCCATTTTCATTTTGAATTGTAATAAAATAAAAACCATCGTGAGAAGTTGATATGTCAATTGATTTTATATTTTTTGAAATGGAAATTAATTTGCCAGTAATGTCAAAAACTGAAATTTCAAACTTATTAGATTGTATAAAATCACCCTCGAAATTTAACGTTCCATTACTTGGATTTGGAAAAATTGTAAGCGATTTAGAATTTGTTATTTCTTCTAATCCTACAAATGTAAAATTGAAATCAGCCGAAAGTTGAGAGCCGCAATTGCTTGCAAAATCTATAACCTGAACTTGATAAACGCCACTTTGTGTTGGATTGAAAACTTGTGAGCTTGCGCCATTAATTTTATTTCCGCTAAAGTACCATTGATTTCCAGTTGTTGAATTAGAATTTAAAGTATTTCCGATTTGTGAAATAATGGGCGTTGTAGGTTTCTGATTGACAGTAACCAATACTTGAGCATTTGCATTATTTCCTGAATTATTTATACTTACTGAATAAGTGGTATTGGCTGTAGTTAATACTTTTGGATTTTGCATGTTTGAACTAAATCCACTTGGATTTGATGTCCATGAGAAAGTGTTGCTTCCTGATCCTCCAGATGGTATTGCATTTAACTGAACAGAATCACCATTACAAACTGGATTTGGATTTGCAGTAACAATAACTGATAATGTTCCACCTACAACTGTAACAGTTACTTTAGCGGAATCCATACATCCTGCAGCATTGAACCCTTTAACTATATAAATTGTAGTTGTTGTTGGAGCAACTGTAATTGTATCTGTATTAGCATTTGTATTCCATAAATAAGTATTTCCACCAGTTGCTTGTAGTTTAATGCTTGTGCCTGAATTAATGCTTGTATCTTTTGTAACAGCAATTATTGGTTTAGGATAAATATTTACAACTACATATTGAGATGCTTTGCAGTTTCCATTGCTTACTTCACAAATATAAGTTGTTGATGTTGCTGGTGTAACAACAGGATTTTGCAGTGATGATGAAAAACCTGAAGGATAAGATGTCCAGTTATAAGAATTGGTTCCCGATCCTCCACTTGCTGAACAATTCAAAGTAATTTCAGAAGAATTTCCGCAGAAATTAAATTTTGGAGTCGATGTAACAGCAATCAATCCTCCATTTATTTCACAAGAATTGTATTTTTTAACTTTTGAGCATGAACCTCCAAGCGACTTACTCCACAATTGATTGTCGTTTGAATCTACTTCATAAACCATACCTGATAATGCAAGTGTATAAATTTGATTGCCATTTGAAAATTGTTGAGAGCCGCCCATATTATTTGTATAACCATTGCATGCTAATCGTTTATTATAAGTCGTTGGCCAAGTTCCAGAATAAGTAAATCCATTTGATACAATTGGAGATTGTATAATATCAACCGATGATTTTGTTGTTGAAACGCCTCTATTGTTAAAATAAGATATTTTATTTTTCCAAGGTCCAACATCAATCCAATGTGCATCATGACAAACATCTATAGTTGCAGTTCCTGTTGCACCATAAGCTGCTGGATTTCCAAATCGAAATAAAATATCACCACCTTTGCCTGATCTTCCTCCACTTGAAGAAGCTGCTTGTGCTGTTGTAGTGCTGTGATCAATTATATAAACTTCATTTTGACTGTGCGAACTGTAAATTATTTGGTCTAATTCTGCGTTGTAATCTATACCGTTCATATGAATCCAATCTTTTGCAGTTTTATAATTAATATTGAGTCTATATGGAACTAAAACACTATAGAAATTCTTTTTTGATGGATTTACATTTTGTTGCAAATGATCCCACGCTTTCCATTCCCAAACCACTTCGCCTGTAGTTGGTCCAGTTTGTCTTACTTCTACTATTTTATCGGGCCACATTTCGGTAGAAAATGTATTGGCTACTGCTTGAACTTCTGATGCTGTTCTTCTTTCGTATGCAATCAAAAGCACATTGCCATTAGGTAATGGACAGATATCATGATGTGTACAATAATTTGTAGTTGAATAAGTGAAATCCCACAACATTGTTCCATTCCAATCAATCTTTTGAATTTTTCCGCAAATTGGACCTCCAGTAAATGAAACACCTGTTGCTTTTGCTGTTCTCAATAAAACGCCACCTGGCAATAAATAGCTTGAATAACCGGTTTGATTACTAAATCCTGACCAAGTTTTATATGCAGTTGTACCTGAAGTATCAAGCAAAGTTGCTGAAGTGCTATTTTGTAAACTATAAAGTGTGTAAGCGCTATACTTTTGTGCATTTAGACTTGTAAATCCAATTAGAAGAATCCATGTGATTATTATTTTATTCATAAATATATCATTGTAATATTTTTGCATATAAAAAGTGAATTTATAGTTTTTTTAACAAAAACTCGAATAACGGTTTAACAGATTCTATTCCTTACAAAAAGTTTAATTCCAAGTAATAAATTTTATAGACATGCAGTTCTTCCGCCATCAACTGGAATATTAACTCCAGTAATGTAAGACGCATATTCACTTGATAAAAAAGCCACTGCAAATGCCAATTCCTCTGGTTTTCCAAAACGAGCAGCGGGTATTTCAGCAAGCATTTCATTACTAACTTCCTCATTTGAATGATTCTGTTTTGCGGCTTTATTTTCTATAATTTGTTTCAGTCTGTCCGTTTCAGTTGCACCAGGCAAAATATTGTTTACAGTTATGCCAAAAGCTGCTAATTCATTCGCTATCGTTTTGCTATAATTTGCCATTGCTCCTCGTACCGTGTTGCTTACTCCAAGATTTTTTAATGGTGTTTTAACACTCGTAGAAATAATATTGATGATTCTGCCAAAATGTACTTGTTTCATACCATCAATAAGTGCCTGAACCAAATAATGGCTGCTTAATAAATGACTGTTAAAAGCAGTTAGAAATTCTTCTTCTTTTGCTTCAATTGCTAATCCGGCAGAAGGTCCGCCACTATTATTTACTAAAATGTGATAAATCTGGTGTTGATTTATTTTTTGCGAAATAATTTCTTTGACTTGTTGAGGTTTAGAAAAATCGGCAACTAATATTTCATGCTTTTGTCCCAATGAGATGTCCAAATCTTTGATTACACGGCTTAATAATTCAGAGTTTCGTGCCATCATGGTTACGTTTGCTCCAAGTTTTGCAAACTGAATAGCTATTGCATAACCAATGCCTCGAGTGCTACCGCATACCAAAGCATTTTTATTTTTAAAGTCAAATTTCATATGTGCAAATTAAGAGTTTAGAATTTGTTTCTAAAAAATTTTATTAACCAGATGCTGCTCTTGCCAATCGATCATTAATTGCAAATCCCAATCCTGTATTTGGAAACAATTCTGTTAATATAATATCTACATTTAATTTATCTGCGCTTCGCAATGCTGCAAATAGATTTTTGGCAGCTTCGTCCAAATTTCCTGTTTCTGATAAAACAAAATGTTGCGACTCTGGAACAGAATGGTTTTTATTTTTGAATGAAATAATTGCACAATTGTTTGCATTGTATTTTTTCAATTCATCTTCAATTGTACAGATTAGCAAAGGATGTTTTGGCGAATAGTGTTTTGAAAGCATTCCTGGTGCAATTACATTTTTTGAATGGGAATTATTTTCAAAAGTTGAGCGTAATTTTTTACCAATACAATTTTCGATTTTTTCAATAGCTAATCCACCGTATCGAAGTATTTCAGGGCTTTCGTTTAAAAATGAAATTATAGTGGATTCCAAGCCAATTTGACAATCGCCACCATCTAAAATGTAATTGATTTTATCGCCCAACATTTCGTCAACGTGTTTGGCTGTTGTTGGACTTATATATTCGCTTGGATTAGCACTGGGTGCGGCTAATGGAAAATCAAGAGATTGCAATAAATCTAATGTCATCCGATGATTTGGAATTCGTATCGCTACCGAATCGTTTCCTGCAGTTACAATCTGAGGAATTTTATTGTTTGATTTTACAACAAATGTCAAAGGTCCTGGCGAAAATTCTTTTGCCAGTTTCAAAGCAATTTCCGGCAATTCAATTCCCCAAGATTTGAATTTTTTTAAACTATCGCTGTGCAATATTAAAGGATTGAACTGTGGACGATTTTTGGTTTTGTAAATTTTTAGTACTGCGCTTTCATCAAAAGCATTGGCCGCCAAACCATAAACTGTTTCGGTCGGAATGGCAACAAGATCGCCATTCTTTAAAAAATCTGCAGCGCTATTTATGTTCGTTCCAATCATGGTGTTTGAATTTGCAAATCAAAAGAAAATATTAAAATATTTTTTTATGTTTATTTGCACAACATTAATTCAGTATATATTTTATGGTAAAAATTATTCATCGTGCACACGATCGAGGTCATGCCGATCACGGATGGTTAAATGCAAATCACTCATTTAGTTTTGCAAATTATTATCATCCTGCAAAAACTCATTTTGGAATGTTAAGGGTGTTGAATGACGATATAATTGCACCCGGAAGAGGATTTGGAAATCATCCACACGACAACATGGAAATTGTAACTATTCCGTTGCGTGGATCGCTTAAGCATACAGATAGCATGGGCAATTCGGAGCTTATAATAGCAGGGGAAGTTCAGTCAATGAGTGCAGGAAAAGGCATATTTCATTCAGAATACAATGCATCTGCTGACGAAGAAATAAATCTTTTGCAGATTTGGGTTTTCCCGAAATTACAAAATATTGAGCCGCGTTACGAGCAAATGATTTTTGAAAAAGAGGATCGAAAAAATAAATTTCAAACTCTTGTATCGCCAAATAATAAAGTAGATGGCGGGATGTGGATTAATCAAGATGCTTGGTTCAGTTTGTCCGATTTAGAGGAAGGAAATGAATTAACATATAAAGTCAAATTAGATACAAATGGAGTTTATTTATTTTTAATTGAAGGTGAAATTGAAGTATCTGATGAATTGCTTGTAAAACGCGATGCGATTGGAGTTTACGATACCGATAATTTAGTTGTAAAAGCAAATAAAAATTCAACGATTTTGTTAATTGAGGTGCCAATGAATTAAAAATAGAATTTAACTAATTGCATAAATTCTTAATTTTAATAAGCGATAAAATAAATGTTAATTGCCGATTGTAATTTTTCCGAAATTAAATAGATGGAAATAAAAATTAACGATAAGAAAATAATTAATTCTTGGGCGATGTACGATTGGGCGAATTCTGTTTTTTCTCTCACGATTGCTACAGCAATTTTCCCTATTTATTTTATTGAAATTTGTAAATCAGCATCTTTAGAACAAGGAATGTTTGCGGATGGAATTTATTATTTAAATATTTTTGGATTTAAGGTTATTGGAGCCGAACTTTATTCGTTTATTGTTTCTGCAGGTTTTTTAATAATTGCCATTATAAGTCCATTGCTTTCGGGCATTGCGGATTTCAAACGCAACAAAAAGTTTTTTCTAAAAATGTTTTGTTATCTAGGTTCTGCAAGTTGTATAGGAATGTATTTTTTTAATGTTCAAAACATTGAATTAGGGGTAATTTTATTTTTAATTAGTCTTGTTGGATTTGCAGGAAGTTTGGTTTTTTACAACGCTTTTTTACCTGAAATTGTAAGCGAAGACATGCTAGATAAAGTTAGTGCACGTGGTTATGCGTTTGGGTATGTTGGATGTGTAATTTTGCTGATTATAAACTTGCTTACTATTATGAAACCCGAGTTTTTTTTTCCGGTTCAAGAAAAGGTGAATGAATTGATGAAATTAGATTTTACACTAAACGAAACAGAAGCTTTAGTTAAGGCGAAAAGTTATTATTCAACGGTTGCAACAAAGCTTTCTTTTGTTTCAGTTGGTTTGTGGTGGGCTGGTTTTGCACAGATATTTTTTAAAAATGTACCAGAAGGAAATGCAATAAAATCGTATTCAGGAAATGTTTTAGTAAAAGGATTTAATGAATTGCAAAAAGTATTTGGACAATTAAAATTTCAACCAACATTAAAAAAATATTTAATAGGATTTTTTTTTACCAGTATGGGTGTGCAAACAATTATGTATGTAGCAAGTCTGTTTGGCAAAGAAGAATTGCATTTGCCAAACGAAATTTTAATAGGAACAATTTTAATTATTCAACTAATTGCAATTGTTGGAGCATTAGCATTTTCTCGCATTTCAGCAAGCATTGGAAATATTTATACTTTGCTAATTACCATTGCAATTTGGGCATTAATTTGTGTATTTGCATATGGAATTCAAACACAAAATCAATTTATGGCTTTAGGTGCTTTTGTTGGAATTGTGATGGGAGGAATTCAATCCTTAATGCGATCAACTTATGCTAAATTAATTCCTGATGGAACAAAAGATACAGCATCGTATTTTAGTTTTTATGATGTGTTAGAAAAAGTAGCAATTGTATTAGGAACATTAATATATGGCATATTAATAAACCTTACACACAGCATGAGAATGTCTGCATTAACACTGGCTGTCTTCTTTGTTTTGGGGATGATTTGGATAGCACAAATAAAGAATTTTAAAACGTTTACATTTTCAATTGATGAAACTGAAAACAAGAAAAACCAATAAATTATTTTTCGAAATAAATAAATGAAAATAGACTTATTCATACCCTGTTTTATTGATCAGTTTAGACCTCAAACAGGATTTAATATTGTTAAAGTATTAGAAAAAGCAGGATGCAAAGTAAATTACAATACAGAACAAACCTGTTGTGGTTTGCCTGCATTTAATGCGGGTCATTGGGATGAAGCATTTGAAGTGGGAGAAAAACTATTGAAAGAAATTACACCCGATCGAAATTTGGTGTGCGCTTCTTCGGCTTGTGTTGGAATGATTAGAAACTCATACGATTTGCTTTTTCAAAACTCTTCGTATCACAATCGTTTTAGGCAATTGCAACAAAAAACATTTGAATTGAGTGAATTTTTGGTTGACGTAATGAAAGTTGAAAATGTCGGTTCTAAAATGTCGGGCAAAGCTGTTTACATGGATACTTGCACGGCTTTAAACGATTGTAAAATAAAACAACAACCGCGTACATTATTGAAAAATGTTGAAGGGTTAGAGCTGATAGATTTTGAAAAGCAAGATGAATGTTGTGGTTTTGGCGGAAATTTTTCGCTTAACAATCCAGAGCTTTCTGTTCATCTTGGAAATAAAAAAATTGAATACATTCAAGCTACAAATGCTGCATATATTATTTCAACAGATTTTAGTTGTTTGATGCATTTAGAAGCCATTATCAATAAAAGAAATTTAAACTTAACAGTGTTGCATATTGCAGATGTTTTGGCCGAAGGGATTTAGTAATTTAATTATCTGTAAAATATTAAACCCTTAGTGAGCCACGGAATGCTCTACTGCCATAGTAAGATTGTGCACCGTTGTGATACACAAAAACATTTCCGAAGCGAAAATCAGCAAAGATAGAACCACCGAGTTTTCTAATGTCAGTAGGCGTTTTCAGCCAGCTCGATGTTTTCATATCAAAACTTCCAAGTTTCTGCAATTCTCTATATTCTTCTTCCGACAAAAGTTCAATACCCATTTCAGTAGCCATATCAATAGCGGTATTTTTTGGTTTAAATTCTTTTCTTGAATCCAACCCTTCGCGGTCGTAACAAACCCTTCTTCGGCCATTAGGACTTTCTGCCGAACAATCATAAAAAATGTATTCAGCAGTTTTAGTATCGTAAGCAACAACATCGGGTTCGCCACCAGTTTTTTCCATTTCATTTAGCGACCATAATTTTTCGGGACTTGTTTTTAGTTTGGTTTCTATTTTAATCCATTTAAGAGCATTATGACGGTTCAGGTTTTTCTCAAAACGGATTTTTAATGTTTTGAGTAATTCTTCACTTTGTTTTGATGATATCTCCTTTTTGTTTTTCATTTAATTTTTTTATTGCGATTCGTAGTTGGTGCCTTCAGCTATCACTCAAACTTGGATAATGAACTATTAAAATTACATAAGGCCCACGATTAGAAATTTTCTCGTCTCCATCAACTTAACTTTATTAATCTAAACTGCCACCGCCCCTTTTATTGCAGGATGTGGATTGTAATTTTCCAACGCAAAGTCTTCATACTTAAAATCAAAAATACTGTTTACTCCAGGGTTTATTTTCATCGAAGGATATGGAAGAGGCGGACGACTTAACTGCAATTCCACTTGTTCAAAATGATTGCTGTAAATATGTGCATCCCCAAATGTATGAACAAAATCTCCAGCTTGTAAATTGCAAACCTGAGCCACCATCATAAGCAACAATGCATAGCTGGCAATATTAAAAGGCACACCCAAAAACATATCGGCACTTCGTTGATACAATTGGCAACTTAATTTATTATCGGCTACATAAAACTGAAAAAAAGTATGACAAGGCATTAAAGCCATTTTGGGCAAATCGGCAACATTCCACGAGCTTACAATCATTCTTCGACTATCTGGATTGTTTTTTATGGTTTCAATTACTTGGCTTAGTTGATCAATACTGCTTCCGTCTGAACTTGTCCATTTTCGCCATTGATGTCCATAAACAGGTCCAAGATTTCCATCAATGTCTGCCCATTCATCCCAAATCCTAACTCCATTATCTTTCAAATATTTTGTATTTGTCTCACCCTTAATAAACCAAAGCAATTCGTGTAGGATGGATTTTAAATGCACTTTTTTGCTGGTGATTAAAGGAAAACCTTCGCTTAAATTAAAACGCAATTGAGCACCGAAAATACTTTTTGTTCCTGTGCCAGTTCTATCTGATTTGTAGCTTCCGTTTTCGGAAATATATTTTAGAAGTGTTTCGTATTGGTTCATGAAAAGTTTGAATTTCGAACTTCGAATTTCGGATTACTACCAAAAAGTTTATTAGTATGTTTTCAACAAAAAGCTAAAAAAATGAAATAAAAATTCTATGTATCTGTGGCTAATAATCTTATTTTCGCCAACTTATTAAGTAGTTATGGCCGAAATAATACGAATGCCCAAAATGAGTGATACTATGACCGAAGGGGTTATAGTTTCGTGGTTGAAAAAAGTTGGGGACGATGTAAAATCAGGAGATATTCTTGCAGAAGTTGAGACCGATAAAGCAACAATGGAGCTTGAAAATTTTGTAAAAGGCACACTTTTACATATAGGAATTCCTGTAGGCGCTACTGTGCCTGTTGATGCTGTTTTAGCCATTATCGGGAAAAAAGGAGAAGATATTTCAGGATTATTAAGTGGCAATAAGGCATCTGCTCTTGTTGCAAAAAATAGCGAGAATGAATCTACTCCCAAATCAATAACTCAAGCACTAGAAATTAAAGTTGAGAGCACTGAACAAATTGTACAAACAACAAAAGACTCTCGTTTAAAAGTTTCTCCATTAGCCAGAAAAATTGCAGAAAATAAAGGCGTAGACATTAAGCATATAATGGGAAGTGGTGATTTAGGTAGAATTGTAAAACGAGATGTGGAAGGGTTTAATCCAATAAAAATGGAAAGTCCAAATGCATTAAAAACTAACATTCCACTTTCAATAGAAAATTCGGATTTTGATGAAATTCCTGTTTCGCAAATGCGCAAAGCCATTGCAAGAAGGTTAAGTGATAGTAAAAACAATGCGCCTCATTTTTATTTAACAATGGAAATAAAAATGGATAAAGCAATCGAAATGCGAAAATCAATTAATGAAATAAGCGAGTCGAAAATTTCGATGAACGATATCCTTGTGAAAGCTGTTGCATCAGCACTTAGAAAAAATCCAAAAGTAAACTCAAGTTGGCTTGGCGATAGAATTCGATATAATCGTCAAATAAATATTGGTGTGGCAGTTGCAATTGATGATGGATTGATTGTGCCAGTTGTTAAATCTGCAGACACAAAAAACATTACTTCTATTAGTGCTGAAATAAAACAATTGGCCGAAAAAGCTAAAAATAAAAAATTGCAAGCTCATGAATTTGAGGGAAACACGTTTACGATTTCAAATCTTGGAATGTTTGGCATTGATGAATTTACTGCAATTATTAATTCGCCCGATGCTTGCATACTTGCAGTTGCCGCTATCAAAGAAACGGTACTGGTTGAAAAAGGAGAAATGAAAATAGGCAGTGTTATGAAAGTAACATTGAGCTGCGATCACCGTTTGGTAGATGGAGCAATTGGAGCCAACTTTTTAAAATCTCTGAAAGAATTAATAGAAAAACCAGTTAGCTTATTAATCTGAAAAGATTGATTTTAGATTTACTTTTGTTTTTGAATTGATTTTGTCAGACCAAACTTCATAAATTTCACTTCAGGAATTATTTTTGCTGCAAAAAACAGCTTAAATAACTTTCTTTTTAGTAACAATAAGCCCATTTAACTTTTTTAATCCTATTTCAGGGCGATATGATTGTCAACGAATAATTGTTATAGAGCCATGAAGAGAAAGTTGCTGATTGCATTTTGAGTTGCCATTAAGTGTATAATAATAAACGCCATTTGATAATTGCTGTCCGTTATTTTCATTGCCCTGCCAACATTGTTCAGGGTCACTTGTTTCAAACACTAAATTACCCCATCTGTTAAATACCATAAATTTTATTTCTTTAAATTCGGTCAAGCTTTTCAGAGGCAAACAATCATTTATTCCATCTTTATTAGGTGTAAATACATTTGGGAAAAAACCTAAACTATCAGAAAAGGTTACCTTTAAAAAAATACTGTCTGTAAATATACATCCTAAAGAGTCGGTTGCTGTAATAAAATATGTAATGGATTTTTTTGGTGTAGCTATTGGAGTTGACGAATTGGCATTGCTTAAATTTTCAGCTGGAGTCCAGACATAATTCAAACATCCTTCTGCTTTAAGCTGTGTATAAAGGGTATTGCAATCAATGTTGTTTGATTTAGTTATCGTTAAATTATTTGATGGCTTATAAATATTTATAGTAATGATGCTGTCGCATCCATTTTGGTTGGTTAATGTGTCTGAATATACACCGCTTACTTTATAAATAAATTTACCACTGGGAGATATAAAGGTGTCACAAATTGAAATTTTTAAATGATTAAATGAAATTAGACGTGAGTAATAAATGTATAAAATGCTGTCACAACCATTTACCGTTGTCAGTGTGTCTAAATACATGCCTGTGGTACGTATATAAAATTTACCACTTGGCATTAATAAGCTATCACATGACATATAATTTAAAGTATCAGAAGTTGAGGTGCGAGTATAATTTACTGTTATAATACTGTCGCATAATGTAGTATTTAAAAGTGTATCAATATAAATACCCGAACTTTCCCAAATATATTTGCCGCTTGGACTAATAATATGGCTGCAATAAGTAGTATCAATATTTAATTTACTAGAGTTTACAAAAAGCCTCAATTTAATTATACTGTCACAACCAGATACGGTTTGTATAGTATCAAAGTATGTACCTGTTGAATCCCAAATGTATTTTCTGCTAAATGACAACATAGTTTTACAAACACTTGAGTCCAATTCACTTTTTGAACTCAACACATGAACATTAAAAAATAAAATACTGTCGCAACCAAGGCGATTGGTCAGGGTGTCAAAGTACAAGCCAGTGCTGTCCCAAACATATTTACCGCTTGGAGATAATAATGTATAACAGGTACTCGTATCAATATACACAAGTGGAGAAACCATTAATACAAATGCATCACTTATAGGAGTACCCCAAAGATCGGTTTCGATAGTTGCATTCAATGTTTTACAAGGTAGGCTGATACTATCGGTAAACCAACCACTGATAAAAGTTCTCCCATTAGGGTCGGTTAATGGATACCCCATTTTGAATTGATTTAAATAAATGGTATTACTCATATTATTATTGTTGTTGATAATAGACTCAGCAGCAATAATGTTATTTAAACTATCCATGAAAGCTATAAATGCAGTTGATTGACTGAAAGGATTTGCAGGCATATATTTTTGCAACTTCGTATCATTTCCATTAGTAAATCCAATAAGTATGAGTTGTCTGTTAAAATAATTGTAGGTTAGTGAGGTAATTGTTTTCATTGCATCGTTACCCATAATAAAATTTTCCGAGATGATATTGCCATTTGGGTCTAGTTTACATAGATAAGCACCGCTATGATTGCTAGTATATAATGGATTAATTAGGAAGTCGTATAATAGAGGATTAAATGGCGTTGCAAATGCCAACTCTTGATTGATCGTATCGTAGTCAAAGTGATTTATTTGGTAGTAGTTGGGTTGGAGTTCACGTGAAATTGTTTTTGTCCAAAGAACACTATCCTTTTCATTAAATTTTACTAAGAGATAGTTGGAGCCAATTTGTAAGGGCTGCGGATTCGCTGTTTTAAATGTGTCAGGTTTTGTTATTCGAAACCTAAAAATGCCATAAGTATTAAAACCATCACTAATCATATTTACTACTTTAATATCAAAGGAAGAATCCGCATGTTGATGCATAAACATATTTTTAAATGGTTCTTTAACCGATAATAGAATCCCTGACAAAGAGAACTTTAACAAAATATATTTTGTATTTACAAAAAATAAACTCTTTTGGTTTAAATTATTTGTAACCGAAATGGTATCGGCAGAAAATAATGTATCTGACCTAATGTTGGGAAAGTAAACTATGATTTCATCTGTTCGGCTAATTGTAAAACTGCCAAAAAATAAATAAACTTGATTAGCGGGAAGGTTTTCTCTAGCAAT
>CAMAWM010000003.1 GCA_945861965.1 Chitinophaga pinensis
TGGAAATGAAGTGCTGCTTATATTTACACCTGCTTTTGAAGTTCCTGTATGTGCTGAATCTACTCTAATTAATTTTCCACCTGCGCCAAAATATACACGGTTTAATACGTTGGGAGAAACCTTCACTGCACTAACTTGTGTACTGGCAAATCCTGTTACAGCAACTGTAGATATTGTATTTCCTGTTTGTGGATTGTTCCAACGAATATACGATCCGCTTGCAGTAGCCATATACATCATGTTTGTTGAGTCGTCATAATCACTTGGATTAATAAAACGACCTGTATTATTGTTTAAAGCGGATGAAAAACTAGTTCCACTATTTGTTGAACGATAATAATTGCTATAAACGTAAGAAGTAAATTGGTATTGAGCTTGGTTTTGATCTATGTGGCAAAATGCGCCATCTCCACCTGTAGCTTCTGTTGTTGGTCCATAACCAATACCAGTAAATCTATGTGTTCCATTGTCTTGTGTTCCGGCTAAAAAATAATTGGTTGTTGTTGGATGAACTGCACAAGCATAAAATTGTGCAGTGGAATATCCATTATTTTTATCGCTAATTGTAGGAATTGTTGCAGTTGCATTTGTTGAACGCCAAACACCACCATCGTTTGTAAAATAACAAATTGTTGATGACCCTGGACTAAATGAAATTAAATGTTGATCGGCATGAACTTCTTGAAAACCATAACCTCCGTACCAGTGACTTACTTGCTGCCAACTGTTTCCACCGTTTGATGTTTTGAATAAATCAATCCCGCCAACAAAACAAACCTGAGAATTATTGGGATCAACCGCAAAACTTATATCGTACCAAGCCTGTCCACGCGAAATATCAGTTGAAGGAATTCCGGTATCAGAATCTACAGGGTAAGACGTAGTTGCCGTCCAAGTCACTCCTGCATTTGTACTTTTCATTATTTTAACAATTGTTCCTGCATTTTCGACAACAGCCCAAATTGTGTTTGTATCGTTTGTTGCTAATCCAAGCTCCATTTCGCGCTTCGAAAACGTGGTAGGAAGTGTTAAAGGTGTTGTCCAAGTTGTACCATTGTTGTATGATTTATGAATTGTTCCAGTTGCATTTGAACCGCTTGATGTACTAGCATATAAAGTTCCGTTTGCTGCACATTCAATATCGTAACAATAATTTCCACCTGCACTTGAAATTCCTGCACCAAGAACTTTTACAAAAGTCGATCCTCCATTTATTGATCTGTAAAGCCCTGTATTAGATGCAATAAAAACTGTATCGGGGCCCAAAGGACAAAATACTTTACTATTATAATAAAAATTGCTGTTGTTAGTTGATGCTAATTGATTCCAAGAAACACCAGCATCAGTACTTTTCCATACACCAAGACCTCTAACTGCATCTGAATTTCCATTTCCTTCACCGGTACAATAGTACATTACACTAGGATCGGTTCGACTTTGAGCAATACCAGTAATTGCCAAATTAGGCATAAACCCATTAATTTGAATCCAAGTAGGATTCGTTGAATTAATATCAATGGTTTTCCATAATCCACCACCAACAGAACCAACCCAAACAGAGTTGTTTGAATTGTCATTTAAATCTACCAACAAGGATCTAGTTCTTCCACCGCAATTCCTTGGGCCTCTTTCAGCCCAAAGGATTCCGCCTATTGCGGCTTTTCCTAATCCGGTTTTTGAGATTATGCTTTCTTTGTAATCCCATGCTTCAAGTAATCGTTCTTTTGGAACTTCACCAGTCATTGGATCCATCGTCATTTCTTTCTCTTGTTGCCAAGCCAAATCAATACGATCTCTTAAAGAAATTTTACCTTTAGATTGATTGCTTTCAAGTTTAAATCTATTGGATAATTGAAGCAACTCACTATTTCGAAAAACAAGTAAAAAAACAATTATCAAGAAGGAAAATAAAAATACAATTTTTTTAGGCATAAGTATGCAAATATATTTCAATTTCAACTAATGAAAAAACTAATTTTTTAACATCATTTATTGGTCAACTCTTCAATCAAATCCTTATGCTTAGGATATTGATTCATTAAAATAGCTTTTTCTGCTAATTCAAAATCATCAAATTCAAATCCAGGCGAAACTGTACAGCCAAGCAATGAGAATCCATTTTCAATTTCGCAGCGGGAAGCAAACCAATTTCCGGCTTGAATACAACACTGGAAACTTTCGTTTTTTTCTAAATCTCTTCCAAGTTTATGTGTAATTAGATTTCCGTTTTGTTCTATTTCGTAGATAGTCAAAGTAAATCCATCGTAAAAATGCCAGATTTCATCGCTTTTTATTTTATGAAATGATGAAAATTCACCCTGTTTCAATAAAAAATAAATTGCAGTTGACGCATTTCTATCTCCTAAAAACAATTCGGAAATTGACTGTTCAGGAAAAACAATTGCGCTTCGGTATGTTTCCTTAAATGCACCTCCTTCAGGATGTTTAATTAGTCCTAATTTATTTATATAATATTGGCAATTAGACAAAAGATGTATTTGCTTTAGTGCTTGTGTTCAGGTCCAAAAACATCGGCTTTGTGTCCAAAGTGATGAACAAAATCGCGCATTTCGTCAGCCAATTCTTTATTGTTTGTCGCCCTTTCAAATGTATCGACCAATGATGAAAGTGTTTGATAAGTAAATAGATTCATTTCGTCTACTTTCAACTCATTAGTCCATAAATCTATTCGCATTGAGTTTTGGTTTATTCCATCAAACATTGAAAGCATCATAGCTTTTGCGGCTTGTTTCCCCTCAACATCCGAGTCATCAGCATCCCATTCAATACTTATTGGCAAATTTTCTTTGTCTAAGTTTACATCTATTCGTATTTGTGATTTTTTTACTGCTTCGTTGCTCATTTATTTTATTTTTTAATTGATTTATAAAAATTCAAAGTTCTTTCAATAATTAATTTTGTATCGTATTTTTCTTTAATTAATTCTCTAGCTGCAAAACCAGTTTCCAAAATCAGATTTTGATTTTGTAAAAGAAAATCAATCTTAGTCAAAAAATCATTCGCAGTTTCAGCTACAAATATTTCTTTCCCATTTGTTGCATCTATTCCTTGCGAACCCAAAGAAGTTGACACAATACATTTTCCTAATGCCATTCCTTCCAAAATTTTTATTCGAATTCCACTACCCGAAAATAGTGGAACAACCATAATTGCTTTTTGTTGCATAAAGCGGAGTGCGTCCTCCACTTCGCCAATTATTTTTATGTTTTTTTGGTTGTTATATTCAAAAAAAACAGAAGGCATATTTCGGCCTGCAATGTAGAATTTCAATTCCGGATATTTTAGATGAATATGCTCCCAAACATTATCAATAAACCATTTCAGCGCTTCGCAATTTGGCAACCAATCCATGCTGCCAATATGAAAAAGACTTGGCATTTCGATTTCTGAATTATCAATTTGCAATCTATTCAAATCAACACCTGTCGCTGCAGTGAAAATTGGTTTGTTACACCCTAACTTTCTAAATTCATTTTCATCGTTTTTTGTAACAGTTGTTACGCAATCAAACAGATTCAATTGTTTAATTTCAAATTTTTTAAGGCGATAAGCAAGCAATTTTAAATAGGCCTTTTTAAAAATATTACTTTCGTTTTCAGCTAACCCTTGCCAAATTTCATATTCTACATTGTGTTCACGCAAAACACAAATCGCATTGCTGTATTTACGTATTACATCCAAGTATGGTGCAACAAAAATGCTTTCAAAAACAATAACATCAAATGTTTTCTTTTGACATAAATCTATTAAAGCATTTTCAAATTCAGTGCTTATAAATCTCGAAATATTATACGATTTATTAGTGAAGAGATTTAAAAATGCATCTATTGGCTTAACACCATTGTCAATAAATGTTAAGTGAATTTCAGCCAATGATTTAATTTCATTTGGCAATTCCTCGTAGTTTACAAAATGCTTAGAAGTGTTTAACGAAGCCAATGTAACCGTGCAAGCAGCATCGTGATATCCTTTAGTAAAATTATAATATCCCAATGCTCCTCCATCTTTTAATGGATAAGGAAATCGAGGCGTTATTTGCAAAATATTCATCAAGAAATTTTATTTTTTAATCGAAAGGGTTTTATCAAAAATTTCCAACTTGACTTATCAAATAATTTCGAATCGTTGCTTGCCTGAATAGTTAAAAACAATCCTAATGGAGCAAGTACAAATATACCAAGCCACATTCCGCTCATTGGCGTCAACGCCATTGTTTTAGCTGCTTTTTCACCTGAAAGCGAAATAATATGATAGGTTAAAAACATTAAAACAGAAACAACAACAGGCAAACCAAAACCTCCTTTTCTAATAATTGAACCAAGCGGTGCACCAATAAAAAACATGACAATACAAGCAATTGACAAAATAAATTTGCGATGCCATTCAATATTGTATCGAGCTTTATTTCGCACAATATCATAACTCTCATTTGCAGCATACGAAATCATATTTTTTGAATTTCGCGCAGTGTTTTCGGCAGCCGATAGAATTCCACCCCTTTGATATGCAAAGTGATTGAGTATGTTTTTATCAAGCGAACTAATTTTATAATTATTTGTTTTCGGTATAATAGAATCTAAATCCATTTTCAAAAAATAACAATTGGGTTTTAGAATATTTTTCAACTCATTTGATTTATAAATTTGGGCTTTACTAATTGAATCACTGAAATAATTCAATTGAAAAATATTGAGCATTTCAAAGTTTTGTTTAAACAAATCTTCATCGGTTCTTTTAAAGTTAAGATTGTCTAAATCAAACATTATCTCTTCGCGCGAAAAAAATGTTGCACTGTGAGGATGCGTATTAAAATATCCTTTCTGAGTTTCCATTTCTTCGTATCTCGAGCCATCATACAAATTAAAAAACAATAATTTATTGTCAACGCTCATCGTCATTGTTCCTCGTTTTGCAGCAATAACAGTTGCAAAAGAATTTTTATCTCTTTGGTCGTAAATAATTATGTCCTGCAACTCTTGTGTCTCTTTGTCTTTTTTACCTACGCGCATTGTAATTCCGTCAATTCCACTATAAAAAACCCCTTCGGTAATTGCAATTGCCGGTTTTTTTTCTCTCACATCGTGCAATAAAGATCTGCTTTTTAGGTTTGCTTCAGGAATTAAAAAATTGGAAACAAAAAATCCAAATAACGCTACCAAAAACATGATGAATAACATGGGTCTAAACATCTTCCAAATAGAAACGCCACTCGCTTTAATTGCAACCAACTCGTAGGTTTCGCCAAGGTTGCCAAATGTCATTATGGAAGCCAACAAAACCGCTAATGGCATTGCTTGTGGAATAAGTGAAGCCGACCAATAAAAAAGTAATTTTCCGATAACTGACCACTCCAATCCTTTGCCAACCAAATCATCGACATATACCCAAACAAACTGAATAAGCAGAATGAACATGACAATAAAAAATATTGGCACAAAGGTTCTGAAGAAACTACTTGCTATTAATACATTAATTTTTTTCATTGAATTGTGCTGCAAATAAAATTTTTTATTTGGATTACTAATAGTTTGAATGTTGACTTGTCAAAAACAATTCCAAAAATTCTTTAAATTATCAAAACACCAATCTGTAAGTATGGTGTATTTTTGATGTTTTGGCGCCAAGCGAATGTATTAGTCTCAACATTTTAGGATTAAAATCTCCAACCCAAGCAAGTTCCGTTTTATTCAACTTTTTATGTTTTAACATTTTGTCGTGACATGAAACAATCAAGCCCGATTCTATACCCAAGTTTTGATATTTAGGAATAACACCAAATACAATTCCACGAACACGATTTAATTCAGCAAAGTTTTTATACCAAAGAAATTTAATTTTTCCCCACCAATTTAGTTTCCCATCCAAATATTTGAATATTTGATTTACATCAATCACATTTACATAAAACCCTGCGGGCTCGCCATGTGCATACACAAACCAAATTGCTTCTTCAATCATTACAGGACTTAAAGATATCAATGTCGTTTCAATTCTTTCAAAAGTCATAGGAATAAAATCAGTTCGATGTGCCCATGCGTTATTGTAAATTTCAACAAAATCATTTGCAAATTTTTCCATTTGATTGTGTCTGTAATGCTCAAATTTATAATCAGGATTGCTAACTACACGGCTTGACAAAGTCTTAAATCTTTTGTAATCAAAATCTTTGTGTTCGATTTCAGAAGTAATTTGTTCTATCGTTCTAACAAATCCATACTCTTCAAATAATTTTTGATAAAAAGGCGGATTGTAATTTTCTTGATACGATGGATGAACAAATCCATGCACCATCAATCCCCAAAATTTATCTCTTTCGCCAAAGTTTATCGGCCCATCCATTGCATCAATTTCTTTTTCCTTTAACCATTGCTTGCATTTATCAAACAATAAAGTTGAAGCCGAAACATCATTTACGCACTCAAAAAAACCAATTCCACCGGTTTTTATTTCATCGCGTACAAAATTTTTTGTGTTATAAAAAGCAGCAATTCTACCTAGTACAAGCCCATCATCACTGAATAAAATCCATCGAATTGCTTCTCCTGTTTTGAATGCAACATTCAACTCTGAATCAAAAATTTCGTTGATGTCTTTGTCTAAAGGACAAATCCAATTTGCATCGTTTTTGTATAAAATTCGATGAACGTCTAAGAAATCTTTTTTGTCATGAACTGTTTTTACTTCTACAAGTTTCATTGTTGGCGAATTTAATTAAATCCGAATGTACTTTGCTGATCAGTGCTTTTTTAATCGTTAAAAATTAAATACTTTTATTTTAAAATTGTAAATTACACTCCATTATTATGAATATTCAAATCCTGTTTTTATTGTTTTTCTTAAACTTTAACTCCTTTGCGCAATTTAATGAGATAACAATCCTCACGTACAATATCCGCTACGACAATCCTCATGACAACATTAATGCATGGCCGTTTAGATTGAATAAAGTAGTAAGCTTAATTAATCAGAACGAACCTGATATTATATGCTTACAAGAAGTTTTGCATTCTCAACTTGTTCAACTCAATTCAGTTTACGCTAAGAAATATTTACATGTCGGAGTTGGTCGCGATGATGGAAAAACAAAAGGAGAATATTCGCCAATTTTTTACAATTCAAAACGATTTAAACTTATAAAAAATAAAACACACTGGCTCTCTCCTACTCCAACTAGTATAGGAAGCAAAGGTTGGGATGCAGCATTGCCAAGAATCGCAACAACACTTGTTTTGTTTGACAAAATTCTCAAGAAAAATATACTGATTGTAAATACTCATTTTGATCACGAAGGAAAGGAAGCAAGAAATCAAAGTGCAAATTATTTGATGAATAAAATTAAATCTGAATTAACAAAAATGCCAATACTTTTTTGTGGCGATTTGAATGCAGAAGCAAATGATTCGCCAATTCAAATAATTTTAAAAGACAGCACACTTTTTGATTCTTACAATGGTCAAGCTACAAGTTGTTGCGGGTTTGATATAGGCAGTCATAGCAAACGAATTGATTATGTTTTTTATTCAAGTAAGTTAGAAAAATTATCAAGTCAAATTATTGAAAATAACGATGGGAGTTTTTATCCTTCTGACCACAAACCCGTATTCAGTATTTTCAGGTTGAAGAAATAATCGTTTAATTTGCATAAACAAATTGATTGAATGCCATCAATAGGAATTTTTGGGACTGGAAATATTGCTTATGCTTTTGCAAAAGCTATTGTAAACACAGAATATAAACTTGCAGGAGTTTGTGGGCGAAACATTGAAAATTCTCAAATTTTTGCAAAAAAATTTTATTGCCCAATTTTCAATTCTATAAATGAAATGAATGAAAATATAGATATTTATTTATTGGCCGTAAAAGATGATGCCATTGAAGAATTGTCGGAAAAAATAAATACCGAAAAATTGGTTTTACATTGTTCTGGAGTTCAATCAATTGATATTTTGAAACAAAAAAACAAAGGTGTTATATGGCCATTGCAAAGTATTAACAAAGAATCTTTCATAGATTTTAAAAATACTCCATTATGTATTGAATCCAATTCAGAACCAAATTTAATTGCGTTAGAAACCTTTGCCAATTCTTTATCTCAATCAGTTTATAAAATTACTGATAAACAAAAAAAATATTTGCATTTGGCTGCAGTTTTATCCAATAATTTTTCCAATCATTTATTGGCTTTGGCAAAAAATATTTGTGATGAACACAGGTTGAATTTTAACATTTTAAAGCCAATAATGATTCAAACAGTTGAAAATGCATTTATTCAACATCCAAAATTGATTCAAACAGGTCCTGCTATTCGAAAAGATCTAAAAACTATTGACGAACATTTACAATTATTGCAAAACAATAAACAATTGCAATCGTTGTATGAGTTGTTGAGTAAAAGTATCCAAGAAATGAAATAAAAATGATTCGAAAACTAATAATTATAATTTTTTTCTTTTTAAGTTTTGCTTCAAATGCATCAAGAATTTTAATTCCTATGGACGAAAGTCAGAAAAACCATTTAAAGGCTTATGGAATTGCCTTTTGGATTTTAAAAAAAGATGTAGATGTGGATTGGTTGCTGAATTACCGTGATGGAAGTTTCTTATTGCCGTATAATGAAATTTATGAAAAGGAATGTAAAATTCGAGGTGTAAGTTGTGAAATAATAAGCGATGGCCAATTGAGCGAAATATTATTTGAAATCGCAAAACCAGATATCAATATGGAATTGGTCAAACTTCACAAAGCACCAAAAATTGCTGTTTATTCACCCAAAACAAAACAACCTTGGGATGATGCCGTTACACTTGTTTTGACCTATGCTGAAATTCCTTATGAAGTTATTTTTGATGACGAAATATTAGAATCAAAATTACCATTGTATGATTGGCTTCATTTACATCACGAAGATTTTACAGGCCAATATGGAAAGTTTTATGCTGGATTTGCAAATGCAGTTTGGTATAAAGCCGAGGTGAGAGAAGCTGAAGAAACAGCTCAAAAACATGGATTTAAAAAAGTAAGCGAATTGAAACTTGCAATCGCAAAAAAAATAAGAGATTATACGGCCGGTGGAGGATTTTTATTTGCCATGTGTAGTGCTACAGATAGTTATGATATTGCCATGAGTGCTGATGGAGTTGATATTTGCGAAAATATGTTTGATGGAGATCCTGCGGATTCTCGTTCAAACGACAAACTCGATTACAGCAAAACATTTGCATTTAAGGATTATAAACTTATCATGGATCCTTGGTATTACGAATACTCGTATATAGATGCCACAAGGGAAACTCGTCCTGTTAACGAAGAAAATGATGTTTTTGCATTATTTGAATTTTCGGCAAAATGGGATATTGTTCCAACAATGCTTTGCCAAAATCATACAAAAACAATTAAAGGTTTTATGGGGCAAACTACAGCTTTTCGAAAACAATTTATTAAAAGTGAGGTGCTAATTATGGGCGAAAATAAAGCATTGAAAGAAGCTCGTTACATTCATGGAACTTTTGGCAAAGGCACATGGACTTTTTATGGTGGACACGATCCGGAAGATTACGAGCATATGGTTGGAGAGCCAGCAACAGATTTAAATCTTCATCCCAATTCTCCTGGTTATCGATTGATTTTAAACAATATTCTATTCCCTTCTGCTAAGAAGAAAAAACTAAAAACATAAAATGTTTTTTTAAAACAATTTTATCTGCGGTTCGAATAATTTAAATGTTCTGCGATGAAAATCGGTGATTCCGAATTTTTTTATTGCATCTCGATGTTCTTTTGTTGGATATCCTTTGTTTGTATTCCAACTGTATTGTGGAAATTGTGAATGAAGATTCAATATCCACTCATCTCGATAGGTTTTAGCTAAAATGGACGCAGCTGCAATTGACTGAATTTTCTGGTCTCCTTTGACAATGCATATATGTTTTATATTTTGATATGGAATAAAACGATTTCCATCTATTAAAAGCAATTTTGGTTGAATGTGTAGTCTTTCAATTGCATAATGCATTGCAAGAAACGATGCTTTTAAAATATTGTATTTATCGATATCTTGATTTGAAATAAATCCAACAGCAAATGACAATGCTTTTTCTTCAATTTCGGGCTTTAATTCTTCTCGTTGTTTTGCAGTAAGTTTCTTCGAATCGTCAAGCCCTTTTATTCTTTTCTTACTGTTTAAAATAACTGCTGCTGCAAACACAGGGCCAGCCAAACATCCTCGTCCTGCTTCATCACAACCTGCTTCTAAAATTTTTGTTTGATAGAATTTAGTAAGTGTCATTTGCAATTAAAAATTTCGAAGTTTTCAAGTTAAAAGCTGTTCAACTTTCAAAATTGCTTCTTGAACTGTTATACGATTTATACAAGGATTTTCAGGATGTATGCAATGAATTTGATCGCAAGGATTGCATTCTAATACATGATGAAGAAAGGCAGATTTCTTACCATAAGGATAAAACACTTCTGCTTCTCCAGGACCAAACAAACCCAATGTTGGCAGATCGCTAACGGATGCAATTGAAAGTGGCCCACTTTCATTTCCGACATATAAATTCGCTTTGCTTACTAAGGCAGCAAATTCTGATAAATTGAATTCTCCTGCGATGTTATAGGTTTTAAAATCCAATTTTTTTTGCAATTTGTCTATTGATGAAAAATCATCTGATGCGCCAATAAAAACAATTTCGAAATTGTGTTTTTGATGTAAATAGTTGGCAAGCGCAACAAAATTATTTTCATCCCAACGTCTTAATTTTTTTCTGGCTTCGGTATGAAAAACTGCAAATTGATCAATCGAATTCCCAACTAAAAAATTAGTTGCTTTCTGATTGTCTTTTGCATTTAAATAAATCTTGGGATTCGGATTTTCTAATTCAAAATTTAACAGCGGTTCAATAACCTGCAGATTGGTGTAGACTTCATGAGGATGTTTGCCGATTTTTTTATTCTTTAATCTAACCGTAGCACGATCAACCCTAACAGTGGGTTTATGTTGCGCTGCAAACCAAATGCTTTTCCAACTTCCTCTCAACTCAACTATCAAATCGTAATTGTGTTCCAATTCAGAAAAAGCAGTGACAACTTTATTTACTGATGCTTGATTTTGAACCAATGAAACAGAAAACGGTTTGCACAACAATGTTATTTCGGCCTGTGGATATTGCTGTTTCAACAAATCAAATACATGTAACGAGTAACACAAATCACCTATTTCATCTAAGCGAATACAAAGAATTTTTTTTGCGGAAATGGTTTTTAAATTTGTATCGCCATTAATAATTTTGCTTAAAAGCGCAGACGCAGCAAATACAAATTTTTCGTTAAGATGATTTAGTGAAACTATCATTTATGCTTGGCAATGATAAAATTTTTAATTCATAAAAAAACCCGATTCAAACGAATCGGGTTTTTAATTAATTTACACTAAAAGATTGACTATTGGAATAGTTCAAGTTTATCAAACAAAGTACCAGCTGCTGGAGTATTTGGATTTGTATTTCTCTCTGATTGTGGGTGCAAAAATCTTCCAGGTAAAACGGTACCAACATTTGCTGGAACACCTATTACATTTCCGGTTCTTCTTACATCGTTGTACACTTCAACTTGACCAAATAAACTTACGTATTTTTCTTTAAGAATATTTAGTATCAATGCGCTATTGGTTGCAAAATCTGAAGCATCATACGCTTGGTATCCACCAAAATTAGCTTCGTGCGAAGCGCGTACATTGTTTAAATGTTGCAATGCAGAAGTGTCGTTACTTGTTCTTGCATAACATTCTGCAAGTATCAATTCGTTTTCAACATAACTACACAATGGAAAATCAGCTTGAGCATCAAATACACCACCATACATGTTAGGATCGATTGGAGTGTAATTGTCTTTTAAGAAGTAATAATCGAAACGAGCAGTTTCATCTGTTTTAGCATCTCTTTTTGAAGCAGACGTTCCAGAATCAAGCATGTTTACTATGTATGATCCATCGCAGCTAATATAGCCAGCTCTGTTCCAATCCAAAAAGTCATAATACAAATTCCAAGCTCCTGGCGATGCAGTTGCATGGTTTGCATTAAAATCATTGCCATCAGAAACTCCTGCACTAGCTGCAGCAATTGCACCGGCATAATCTTTCTTATGTAATTTGGCTCTTGCTATAAGTGTATTAGCAACTTCTTTCCAAGTAAAGCTTCCGCTGTAAGCGGCACTGTATGCTGAAGAACTTCCAACATTTGCAGCTGCTGCTTCTAGGATTGAAATGCAATAGTTATAGACATCCGACATCTTATCGAATTTTGGTGTTAGAATATTGTCATTACAGGCTTCAGAATTTGGAATATCTCCCCATAATGAAGAAGTAGTTAACAACAAATTAGCTTCGGTAATTTGCGCTACGCCTTCAAGCACTTTGTTATTTGCAGCTATAGCTTTCGCTTTAACCAAACGACATTGTGCAATTCCATCAGCATAAATAGTTCCCCAAGGACCATCAAAATCACCAGCGTTCATGCTGTAAAGTCCATAAGAAATAAATTGGCGATCGTATCCGGTAAGATGACCAGCAAAAATACATGCAAGTCTTGCAGCTTCACCTTCGTTTGCCATTACGTTTGCAAGTTGCGCTCCGGTAATCATTAGTGCTGGTTCCGAATCGCTAAATGCATTAGGGTTAATCTTGTTTTGTTCGTTAATATCTTTCTTACATGAAGATATTGTAATAACGGGAGCTATCAGCAACCCAGCTATTATATATTTTATTATTTTTTTCATATTTGTACTATTAGAAATTTAATTTTAAACTGAAAATGTATGATTTTGTTCCTGGGTTAGTAAAGTAATCTAAACCTCTTCCGTTTGATGTTCCTGTTAAATTTAACTCAGGATCTACACCAACAAAATCAGTCCACAATGCAAGATTTCTTCCAGTAAATCCAATGCTTGCTCCAGGTATTTTTAATTTTTGAAGTATGCTTGCAGGTATTTTGTAGTTCACACTTAGCTCACGTAATCTGAACCAAGAAGCGTCTTTAACAAAATCTTCGGCAACTGCTCCAAATCCACCACCTAATCCTTGGTACCAAGTTTGGTTAAGCAATACATCTCCTGCTCCAAAATTTTTCAGGTTTCCTCTAACTGTATACGATCCATCTGCATTGGCTGTAGCTATTTGATCAACAGTTTGTCCATTGTAATCTTTAACTGTAGCTGCTTGTGCTGCTGTTAATGTTACTTCGTTTGCTGTTTCAGGTGAAATACCGAAATAATTCAATACGCCTGAAGTTCCTCCCCACATTTTACCTCCTTGCGAAGTTTCGAATAAAATGTTTACATCCAATCCGTTCCACGAAGCGTTAGCTCCTAAACCTGCACGGTATTTTGCGTTTGGATCTCCAAGAACTCCTTCTTCAGCTGCTGCCATTGGGAATCCATTAGCATCTAATTTCATATTTCCAGCTGCATCTCTATCCCATTTTCCACCCCACAATGTTCCCATTGCATATCCTTTAACCGCACGTGAAGATGTACCAGTAAAACCAGCTAAGAAAATTGATTTTACATCGCCTGTTAATTCATCAACCATATTTCTGTTAATTCCTATGTTACCAAAAATATTAACAATTAATTTTGAATTGTCAATTACTTTTAGATTTAACTCTGCCTCAAATCCTGTATTTGTAATTGTCGCTGCATTGTCCCATTTGCTGGTATAACCTGTAGATGCAGGAACGTCAACCGCTAAAACTGCACCTGTTGTTTTGTTGCTATAATAAGTAGCAGACAAACCAATTTTGTTATTTAACAATTTCAAATCTGTTCCAATTTCATACTCAGTTTTTTGTTCAGGTTTGATATCCGGATTTCCTCTTGTAGAGCTTCTATAGATTGATCCACCAAATTGTGCGCCTTCTAAAGTTTCGCCCCAACCTGATGCAGCTACTGAGTTAACATAGTTTGTGCTCCAGATATATGCTGGCGGTTCAACACCAACCACACCATACGATGCTCTTAGTTTACCATAGCTTAATATGTCGCTTTTCAAAATATCTTTAGTGAATTCATACGCCAATGTAGCACTTGGATAAGTAAATCTAGATTTAAAAGTACTTGCAGCTTCCGAAGCAGCTGTTAGTTGTAAAAATACTTTATCTTGATAATCTAAATCAACAATTGCATAAACACGATTGTTTTCTAAATTTTCAATGCTATTAAATGGTGCTTTGTTTTCAGCTGTTGAATTGATGAATGCAAACCTATCTTGATTTCTCAAAATAAATTGACTTGCACTTGCTCCAATATTGTAAAAATTACGATCGGTGTATAAAAATCCAACTGTTGTATTTAAGCTAATATCTGAATTAACATCAAATGAATTCTTGTTGTAAGCGTGAAAACTTAATTCGCTTTGTTTGATCATATCATCTGTAAATCCACCGTTAGCATAACTTCCGGCTGACAATACAGGGAAATATGTAATACGTCTGTCGTTTGAAATATCATAACCAGTTCTAACAGTCAATATTGATTTGTCAGCCCATTCCCATGCAACTTCAGGAGTTAATATAATACGAGTAACATCGCTGGTATTGGTTTGCTTGTTCAATGTCCATCCTGGATTGTTATACGATGGCGCTGCATTTCCTAAATACCTGCGGTATCCTCTGTGAGAATTAAAAGTTGGAACACCACCTGCTGTATAATAAGTACCCAAATAATCGGTATTGTCAAAATCAGGAGAAGTTCTTAAATATCCCAAATACAATCCGTCTAGGTTTGATCCTTGTTGAATTCTGTTTGAAAATACTTTTGACAAAACTGAATTCAATGAAACTTTCACTTTATCATTTAAGTTGTGCGAATAGTTTAATCTTCCAGATGTTCTTCTGTAATCAGAAGTTCCATTCAACACACCTTGTTGATTCCAATCAGCTACGTTAAAGTAAATAGAACTTTTTTCGTTTCCAGATGAAATAGAAATATTGTTATTCATAGTTACACCTGTTCTGAATACCTGATCTCTGTTTGCATCATTATAAACTGATTTACTTCCTTTCTTCGTTATTGTATTATAAACACTTCCATCTTCAGCTACAAACTTTGCACCTGCAAGATTTAATGTATCAGCACCCGAACGATTTGCAATTTTATCTCCCCAACTTCCACCAACATTTGCAGCCCATTTTCCGGCTGATCCTTGTCCGTATGTGCTTTGTTTTGTGTATTCTCTATTTACATAATCAAGTCCTAATGATGAACTGATTTCAACATTCATGTTATTGCTTTTGTTTGATCTTTTTCCTTTTTTGGTAGTAACAATGATAACACCGTTAGATGCTCTTGTTCCCCAAACTGCACTTGCAGCAGCACCTTTCAATACTTCAACACTTGCAATGTCTTCAGGATTCAAATCGTTCAAACGAGATTGTTGAACAACTCCATCAGTTGTTTCACCTAAAGTTGAATTGCTAACAGGAACTCCGTCAACAACTATAAGTGGTTGTAAATTTCCAGTGATTGTGCTTTGTCCTCTAATTTGAATAAAAGCTCCAGCTCCAGGATCTCCAGTGTTTTTTGTAATTGCCAAGTTTGATACTTTACCTGACATTCCTTGAATGGCTCCAGACTCACCAGAAGAAGCTACTGCTTTTCCTTGAATTTGTGAAGTTGAGTATCCGATTTTACGCATACTTCTTTTTTCACCAATTGCCGTTACACGAACTTCATCCAACATCAATGGATCTTTTTCCATCACTACGCTTATGTTCGAACTTGTTGCGTCAACATTAATTTCTTTTACCAACATACCTAAATAACGAACTACAAGAGTTCCGCCAGCTTCGGGTATTGATATAGAAAATTTGCCTTCAGCATCGGAACTTGCGCCTCCGGCTGAACCTTTAATAACAATGGTAGCACCTATAAGAGGATCTTTACCATCTGTCACAACACCGCTAATAATGCGGGTCTGTGACCATGCAGTTAACACAGATAGCATCCATGCTAAAGTAAATAATACTAGTTTTTGTTTCATACGTTTAGTTTTAATTAATGTCGAAAAGTGAAAAAACGGATTTAAAAAAACTAATGAAATTCATTTATTTTTTTCAACTAATTGATTTTAAGGCGGATAAATTATTAACTAAAAATTAATTTCTAAACTTTAGTAGTTGATAATTTCAATAAACATACAAATGGAATTTATAATTATAGAAGTCGTAAGAAGAAAATTATTTCAACTTACAATTAAAGAGGTCATACTAATTGAGCCCATAATGGTTTTGTCATTAAAAAATTTTATTCCTTCGTTTTTTTCTTTTAATCCTAAAATATAAAGCAAAGGCAAATAATGCTCTGGTGTTGGTATTGCAAGTGCTGCAGCTTCACCAAAAGAAGAATAATTAATTAATGCATCGTGATTTTCGCTGAATATATTTGATTTTAAAGTATCGTTAAATTGTTCGGCCCAATCAAATTTCGATTCTGGATTTTGCCAATTAATCATTCCTAAATTATGAATCATGTTTCCGCTTCCCAATATTAACACTCCACGATTTCGCAAAACAGAAATTTCATTTGCTAAATCGTAATGCCATTGTGCCGATTTTGTAAAATCAATACTCATTTGCAAAACCGGAATTTCAGCTTCTGGATACATTTGATTTAACACACTCCAACAGCCATGATCCAAGCCCCAATTGTTGTCTAGTTCTATGCTTGTTTTTTGCACCAATTCTTTTGTTTGATTTGACAATGTGTAATTTCCTTTTGCAGGATATTCAACATCAAATAGCGATTTTGGAAATCCCGCAAAATCATGAATGGTTCTAGGATTTTCCATTGCGGTTACAAATGTTCCACGTGTTTCCCAATGTGCCGAAATGCAAAGAATTGCTTTCGGTTTTTTAATTTCTTTTGTCAGCAGTTTCCAACCCAATGTAAATTCATTTTCCTCAATTGCATTCATAGGATTTCCATGGCCAACAAAAAGCAAGGGCATTTTTTCGTCCATTTCATCCAGTCTATTTGCAATTCGGTTCAACTCATTTAAATTACTCATAGTATATTTATGTTGCAATTTAACCTTAAGATGTTTGAAGGAATTTAATTCTTTTACAACATTTCAACATGAAAAAGCAAGGAATTACTAAAAAGTAAATTATTTTTTCTCGAACTGAAAATAATTTATTCCACTATTGGTTTTTAGTTTCACCACAAAAACTCCTTGTTTAATTTTTTTGTAGTGTTTGATTTGCATTCGAACAAAAGAACTTTTTTTTATTTTTTCTTTCGTATTCCAAAATTCATTTTCAATTGGCGATGCAAAACTTATTTCAACTTTTTGTGGTGTATTAATATAAAAAGTAAGGTGCATTTTGTTGTTTATTATTTGAACATCCAACAAAGTATCGTTCAAATATTTTTTCAATAATTTATCTGCTAAAAATAAATCAGGAACTCCGTATCCTAAAAATTTATCGGGATTAAAATAATTGGTTGCACTCATTTGCAAAGCCATTTTTATCTGCGATGGACTAGCATTTAAATTAGCTTGCAATAAGCAAGCTGCAGCTCCTGAAATTATTGGACAAGAATACGATGTGCCTTTTCCATCTATTATTTTTCCTGTTGCCGAAATTATTTTCACATTCAAACCCAAAGCGGCCAAATCTGGTTTTTGTTTTTTGTTTGACGTTGGTCCAACCGAACTAAAACTTGTATATTCAAACTCTTCATCGCAAGCTGCAATTGTAATTGCGCTATCGGCATCGCCTGGAGTTGTTAGATTTCGCCAAAAATTATCGCCTTCATTTCCTGCGCTTACAAACACAAGAATTCCTTTGCTTACTGCTGTATTTACTGCCTTTGAAATTACAGTTGTATTGCCATTCAATTCCTTATAATTATGTCCCAAATTTGATTCGTCAAATTTTGAATACCCTAAAGATGTGTTTATAATATCTGCGCCTGCACTGTCAGCCATTTCTGCAGCACAAGTCCAAAAATATTCTTCAACAGGATATTCGCTACTCGATGTTTCACTTCGATACAATAAGTAATTTGCATCGGGTGCCGAACCGATAAAATTGTTTTTAAAATTGACGGCCATACAACTAATCACTGCAGTTCCATGTTCATCGCCATCAAATACATTTTCGTTATTAGAATAAAAATCGTACGATGAAGTTATTTTCAAATCATTGAAATATTTATTTTTATTTAAATTTTTAAACCCAGCATCTATCACCGCAATTGCGATATTTTTCCCAGTAAAGTTTTTTTTGTGGAGTTCGTCCAGCTTCAACATTTTTATTTGTTTTGATGCAGCACCGTATTCATCTGAAAATTTATTTTTGTTTGTAGAAATTTCATTTGATGTTGTTTTATCTATTCCAAATTTCGATTCCAATAAAATTAATTTCTCTTCCAAATCAATTTTCTCTTTGCTTTGACTTTGCTCTTCTGTGTTGTATCCAATAAATTTCACATCGTTTACAAAATCAAAATTTTTCAATGTTTGCAAATTCGATTTTTCGCAAAATACAATCACACCGTTAAGCCATTTGCTTTTTGTTTTAATAGCAATTCCAGAAGAATCTAACTTATATAAATAATTATTTTTAAGCGGCAAATCTGAAACTGAAAGTAGTGGAAGATTGTATTTAATTCTTCGAGCCAAACTTTTTTCAGATAAAAATAATCGAGGATCAGATTTCAGCAATGTACTGTCTTTCTCTTTAAACGAAATAAAATAATATGCTTGCTGCGAGTAACAAAAAAAAGAGTTAATTAAGAGGACAAAAACAAAATTTTTTTGCATTGAAGTAATTTATTTTTGATGACGAAGAAAAGTGTATTTCAAACGAAATCCATTTGCCATTCCGTTCTGTTTTTCAATAAATGTGTTGTACTGTTTTACAAGGCCCAACTCAGATTCATAAATGCTTCGCTTAAAAATTTCGAACACAAAATTGCTATCGTTTTGTTCTTCAATTATCATTTCAGTATTCAAATTTAGAATCTGATAATTTTGTTTTGGCAAGTTGTTGTAAATATTTCCATTCCATGTTTTCCCCACTCCAATTGGAAACGATATTTTTAAAAAATCTTTATTGCTTTCTGTGACTATTAATTGCGTGTTCGTTAATTTTACAAAATGATTTTCGATTTCTTTCCAGTTCAAAGTATCAGAAGCAATTGAGCGTTGAAGTCTCCAAATTTTTTCTCCATTTTGATTTAAAATAGACGAAACAAATTGACATTTTAAAAAATAATTAAATGTATCAATGGCATTGTCTTTTATTGCAATTGAATCAACCGAGTAAATGCTATAACTACCACTATCTATTGGGAAAAAACGATATCCGAAATCGAAAAAAGGTTCAGGTTTTTCTACTTTACACGACATAAAAAATGCCGAAGAAATAAATAAGGCCGAAGAAATAATTAGCAGTTTTCTCATCTTTTAAATATCAAATGAACTTTGAATCCATCCACCACCAATGACATCGTTTCCATCATAAAAAACAGCTGACTGACCGGGCGCAATTGCTTTTACATCCGAATAAAAAATCACTTTCATTTTATCTTCTTTTTGTTCAATCAAACTTAAACTTCCGGGATCTTTATAACGAATTTTTGTAATAGATTCGATTGGATTATTTAACTTTTCAAACTTACTCATATTTACATTTCTAACCCACATTCCTTTTCGTTGCAATTCTATTTCTTTTCCCAAAACTACAGTATTCGTTTCAGGTTGAATTTCTAAAACAAACAAGGGTTCGCCAATTGCAATTTCAAGCCCTTTTCTTTGACCAACAGTATAAAAAGGATATCCGCGATGTTTGCCCAATATTTTTCCATCGCTTGTAACAAAATCTCCGCCCTCTACTTTTTGTTCCAAACCATCTACTTTGCGTTTCAAAAATCCACGGTAATCGTTGTCGGGAACAAAACATATTTCGTAACTCTCGCTTTTGTTAGCCAAATCTGTATAACCCATATCAATTGCCATTTGTCTAATGTCTTTTTTGCGAAATCCCCCTAAAGGAAATCGAGTTTGAGACAAGCTTTTTTGACTTAATCCCCAAAGGACATAACTCTGATCTTTGTTCTCGTCCAAACCTTTTGAAACTACATATCTCGAATTTTCTTCGCGCACTTGAGCATAATGTCCGGTTGCAATAAATTCACAATCCAATTGATTGGCACGTTTCAGCAATGCCTCCCATTTTATATGTGTATTGCAAAGCACACAAGGATTTGGTGTTCTTCCGGCCAAATATTCTTCAACAAAATTATCAATTACAAAATCACCAAACTCATCGCGAATGTCTAAAATAATATGATGAATTCCATGCTGAACTGCAATGCTACGTGCATCGTTTATCGAATCTAAACTGCAACATCCTGTTTCTTTTTTGCTTCCACCCGAGTTTGCATAATCCCAGGTTTTCATTGTAATGCCAACTACTTCGTACCCTTGTTGGGCAAGCATTACGGCCGCTACGGTACTGTCAAGTCCTCCGCTCATAGCCACTAAAATTTTTCCGTGTTTACTCATTTTTCAAAACATTTCAGGGTAAATAGCCCTGTTGATTGATAGATTTTTAATTTGCAAATGTAATCAAAGCAATTTGTTTTTATAAATTGATGGCTTGCAAAAATTATCTTTGCCGACTATGCATCATGCCAAAACAGACATTCGTTCGTTATCCTTAGAAAAATTAAAAGTACTTTTTGCCAATAAAAACGAGTTGGCTTTTCGAGGAAAACAAGTGTTTGAATGGCTTTGGAAAAAATCAGCTACTTCTTTTGACGAGATGACTAATCTTCCTCTTTCTACAAGAGAGTGGTTAGGCCAAGATTTTATAATCAACCATATAAAAGTTGAAGACAAACAAATTAGCTCGGACAAAACAATAAAAAGCAGTTTCAGATTACACGATGGCTTTTTGGTTGAAGGAGTTTTAATTCCGTCAGATGAGCGAATGACGGCTTGCGTTTCATCACAGGTTGGTTGCAGTCTTACATGTAAATTTTGCGCAACAGGAAAAATGGAACGCGAACGAAATTTAAATGCAGATGAAATTTACGATCAAGTAGTTCACATTCGGAATTGGGCAATGAAACATTACAATTCGCCTTTGAGTAATATTGTTTATATGGGAATGGGCGAACCTCTTTTGAATTATAATAATGTGTTAGAATCAATTGAAAAAATCACTTCGCCCCAAGGATTAGGAATGAGCAACGAGCGCATTACAGTTTCGACAGCTGGAATTGCGAAAATGATAAAAAAACTTGCAGACGATGAGGTAAGATTTCGATTGGCAATTTCGTTACACGCTGCCAATGATGAAAAAAGAAATGCAATAATGCCAATAAACGAAACAAATAATTTAGATGCGTTGATTGAATCTTTGCAGTATTTTCATGCTAAAACTAAAAACAGAATTACTTTTGAATACATAGCATTTAAAGGATTTAACGATGGAATTGAAGACGCAAAAGAATTGATGAACCTATGCAAACTTGCCAATGCAAAAGTCAATATTATAGAATACAACCCAACAGGTGATGACTTTTTTGAAAAAGCCGATACACATAAAGTAAATGCATTTGCTAATTATTTGGTTAAAAACAAGGTGCACGCAACAGTTCGCAGAAGCCGCGGAAAAGACATTGATGCAGCCTGCGGTCAGTTGGCTAATAAAAAACACAGCGAAGCGTTGATGTAAAAAATTGAGTTGAGAATTTATTTTTACTATTTACACTTTTCTAATTCGCGCCATATAAAACCCATCAAATCCTGTTTCGCTTGTAAAAATTTTCTTTTCTTCTTCTAAAATAAATTCGGGATGCGTATTTAAAAACTCTTGCACTTGTAAAGTATTTTCTCTTGGCAAAATGCTGCAAGTGGCATAAACCATTTTCCCTCCTGATTTTAAAATTTTTGAATAATTTTCCAAAATTTCTTTCTGTTGCTGCATTACTCTAAAAATAAAATCGGGTTTTAATTTCCATTTTGCATCTGGGTTTCTTCGCAAAACTCCTAAACCCGAACAAGGAACATCTAACAAAAGTCTGTCAGCAGTATTTTGCAATTTTTTAATTGTCTTCGAACCTTCAATTAATCTAGTTTCAATATTGCAAGCTCCTGCTCTGCGAGCTCGTTTCTTCAACTCATCCAACTTCCATTGTTCGGTGTCAAGCGAGGTTATTTTTCCTTTGTTTTCTAACAATGCCGAAAGGTGTAAACTTTTTCCACCAGCACCGGCACAGGCATCAACTACTTTCATTCCTGGTTCAACTTGCAAAAAATCGGCAACTAATTGCGAGCCGGAATCTTGCACCTCAAACAATCCATTTTTAAATTCATCGGTAATAAAAATATTCTGCCTTTCTTTCAAAAGCAATGCATCTTTTACTCCCGACACACTTTCTGTTTCAATTTTCTTTTCAATAAAACTTTTTCTCAACTCATTTTTCGAAGTTTTTAAAGTATTGGCGCGAATTACCAAAGGGGCCGTTTGATTAAGCGCTTCAAGCTCTTTATTCCAAAATTTCCCTAATTCATTCATCGCCATCTCATCAAGCCAATCAGGAATTGATTGTATAATTTTTCTTTGCGTTTTTAATTGATTGTATGTATGAAGTATTTTTTTTGCATCTACATTTCCAAATTCTGTCCAACGAGGCAATTCAATTCCTTTTAGCACATGCCATGCGCCAAATAGTGTATACATATTTTGTTCGTTTAGATCGCGGTTTTCAAGGCCAGTAACGGTTGTTATCAGCCGCCAATACCGAACAATGTCGTAGGTGTTTTCTGCTATAAACGCACGATCTCGAGCGCCCCAGCGTTTGTCCGATTTTAGCAGTTTTTCAAGTGCTTTGTCGGCATATTTATTTTCGTCAAAAATCTGCTTTACACAAGAGCAAACTGCGTTTATTAAATTGAGATGAAATTTCAAATGGGAAAAAATTAAGCTGCAAAAATAATTTATAATATCATAGTTCCTTCAAAATCCTAAATTCATTTGGCAAGTAATTATTTATTCTGTTTGCCAAAACTTTAATCCAACCCAATCCCAATCCTTGATAAGTTATCAAATACCAACCTTGCGAGATTTCGTTTTTTAAAATTAAATTTTTCTTTTGTAAAAAATTTTGCGCTGATTGTAAATCAAGCTCAAGCTTCTTTACATTTTCACTTAATTGGGTTGACATGGCCAATGCATGCGTTGGTATCAATTCATTGTTTTTATCCAATTTGCCTAGCGGAATTCCAGCAAATCGTATTGATAATTTTTGTTTCAAGTACAGATAATCTTCTAAAATACTTTTTGGATACACATTAAATTGGTCATCCTTTTTAACGAAAACAAAATCCTCAAAATCAATGAGCCATTTATTTAGTTCAGGAAATTTGTTTTTATGTTTATGAAAACGAGGCTTAAATTCAAATCTAGTTTCCAAATGTTCTTTTTTTTGAAGTACAGAAACAAACAAACCCTCGCCTTTTACTTTGTGAGGATAAAATCGTATGCCATTTCTTGATTTTACAAGCTGCGGAAATGGAATTTCAATATCAATTACATTTAACTGGTGCTGTGTAGCCAACCAATCTATATTTTCTTCGTTTTCTTTCGTATTAAAAGTACAGGTTGAATAAATTAAAAATCCCTCTGGTTTTAGTGCCGGAATTACATCAGACAAAATGCGCTTCTGCCTAGCCACACAAAGATCAATATTTGATTCACTCCATTCGTCAATAGCATTTTTATCTTTACGAAACATCCCCTCACCGCTACATGGCGCATCAACCAAAATCACATCAAAGTAATTTTTTATTGCTCCAATTTCTTTTGGATCGTTGCTGCTGATTATGACATTTGGATTTCCCCAACGAGTTAAATTTTCTTCCAATATTTTAACTCTATTTTTGATAATTTCATTCGAAACCAACAAGGATGATTTATCAAGCATGGATGCAATCAAAGTACTTTTTCCACCTGGTGCAGCACACAAATCCAATACTTTTATGCTTGGCTTTTTATTTATAATCTGCGAAAAAATATAGCTTAAAAACATGCTACTGCTTTCCTGAACATAATATGCACCTGCATGAAACAATGGATCGGCAATAAACTCGGGACGATTGCTTAAATTTCTTCCTTCAGTACACCAATCTACTTTTTCATCGGTAGCAAATGCATCAGAACTTTTGGATAGATTCAATCGTATCGAAGTAATAACAGCTTTTTCAAGTGCCTCCAAAAAAAGATCCGCTTCGTTTTTTAACAAAGAATGAGTTTGATTAATAAATGATTCGGGCAAATTCAAGTCGCAAAAATAGCTTAAACTTTTTTAATAGCACGACACAAGCATTGTTGGCAACAAACACAAACTACTTTGCGGCTTAATTCAATGAAATTTTGAAGTGTGCCTGACACTTAAAAAAATGTTAATAATAAAAAGCCGCTTGGCTCGTATCGTAGTTTTGACTTAAATTCACCCCGATTTTAAACAATTATATATGCGCATTTCAAAAATTTTATCTGTTGTATTTTTATGTTTTATTAGTTTAACTGTATTAGCCAAAGACGCCTATAATTTCAGTGTTACCATTAAAGGATATGGCAATCGCAAATTCTTTTTGGGCTATTATTTTGGCGACAAACAATACCTACGAGATAGTGCTTTTACCGATGCATCTGGAAAAATGATTTTCAAAGGCGAGAAAGTTTTAGAAGGCGGTATTTATTTGATTGCAACTGCAGACAAATCCTTGCTTTTCGACTTTGTTATGACAGAGATGTTTTTCAGTCTTGACACCGATAGTATTGATATTATTGACAACATGAAAGTAAAAGGATCGGCCGAAAACGATGTGTTTTTTATGTACACCAAATACACCACAAAAGCCGGAACAGAAGCAAATCAGTTAGACAAAAAAATTAGAGAAGTAAAAGAAATAAAAGATACCGCACAGGAAAGAAAATTAATAGCTCGGTATCGCGAAGTGTTGAATGAATTGAATGCATTGAGAGCAAAAATACAAAGCGAATATCCTGGATATTTAATAAGCAAAGTTTTTAAAATGATGGAGGAAGTAAAAATTCCTGAGCCTCCTAAAAGTAGCGATGGAAGCATTGACTCTAACTTTCAGTACTATTATTATTACAACCATTACTTCGACAATTTTGATTTTTCGGACAGCCGCATTTCACGAACTCCGGTTTTTCATCCAAAATTTGAACAATACATGTTAAAACTTACGGTTCAAATGCCCGACTCTATAAATAAAAGTGCCGATTTTGTTTTGACTAGAGCTATCAAAGGAAAGGAAAACTTTAAGTATTGTTTGTATTGGATAACCAATCATTACGAAGTTTCGCAATACATGGGAATGGAAGGCGTTTTTAATCACATGGTAGATGAATATTATGTTAAAGGCAAAGCATATTGGGTAGATTCAAACTTGGTGCGCGAAATGAAAAACAAGGCAGATAAACAGCGTTATAATCTGATGGGACTTAAAGGAAAAAACATAACGATGCCCGACACTGCCAATAAATATCAATCGCTGTATAATATAGATGCAAAGTATACTGTACTTGTTTTTTGGAACGCAACCTGCGGCCATTGCAAAGAAGAATTGCCAAAAATAGATTCTGCTTATTTGGTTTTGAACAAAAACTACATGTTAAAAAAGCAACTGTTTTTAGATGTGTTTTCGGTTAGTCTAACAGACAATGTTGAAGATTTAAAGAAATTTTTACAGGAAAAGAAATTCTCGTGGAAAGCAAATGTACACAACTACAACAACGAAAGTGATTTCAGATGGTACTACGATGTATTTACCACACCGGTTATGTACATATTAGATGAAAATAAAAAGATAATTGCAAAAAGACTTCCAGCAGGACAAATTCTAGACTTTATACAAAACTACGATAGAGACAAATTATCTAAATAATATTTTTGTTTGTATAATGTTCCTACTTTTAAGACAAGTTGCAAGGCAAAGTTAATAATTTCTCTTTTAAATTGGCCAAGAATTAGGCAGTTTAAACTATTGGAATGAAAATTCTATCAGACCATAAGATATCCTGTAGATTTTCCTTGGCCTTCTTTAGTAAGAACGCCTTTCAAAACTAGTTCACTCAAGGATTTTTTTACCGTTGGCAAAGCCATGTCTAGTTTTTTCGCAATCACACTAGAGGCAGATCCAGCATGGTTTTGAACAAAAAATACAATTCGCTTTTCACGTTGTGATATTGGTTTTTCTGTTCTATTCTCATCCAATTTTATCATCAACTGATTCTGAATATTAATCAAACAACTGATAAAAAAAGACAACCATTCTGTTACGTTCTCTCCGGGTCGCTTGCGTTGCGTTTGCATGAGTACTTTGTAATATTCCGATTTTCTACTTTCTATTTCGTGTTCGAAGCTTACGTACTGAATCCAAGAATATCCATTTTTTAAAAGCAACAAACTTCCCAGCAACCTACTTAGTCTTCCATTTCCATCTTGGAATGGATGAATGCTTAAAAAATCGTACACAAACAAAGCGGCCTTAACCAAAGGAATAGTCTGTTTATCCTTGCTATACCAATCAAATAAACGCCTCATTGAATCCTGCGTATTCAATCCAGGTTCTGTTGTTCTGAATATGATTTGCTTGGTTCCATCAGATAAATTTGCCTCTACATCATTGCTAACCTGCTTGTAATTTCCTCTATGCCAGACATCTTTTTCTCCATGACGCATCAAAATTTTATGTAAATTTTTGACTTGGCTTTCCGTAATTCTTATGGACTGATAATTTTCAGCAATCGTATCTAAAACCTCAAAATAGCCAACGACTTCCTGCTCATCCCTTTCTTCTAATTCTTCTAATTTAGCTAAAGACAATTTATCAATCAATACAGCCACTTCATCATCGGTCATTTTTGAACCTTCAATCCTTGTGGAAGCTCCAACACTGCGCACTGTAGCTATCGACTTCAATTGCTTCAATGATGCACCTTCACGTTTTTCAATGGATGCCCAAGAGGCGTCAAAGCGGTCAATTTTACTGAGCTCGGTCATGAGTTTCATGCCCAAATCTAGCTTCAATGTATGTATGTTTAAACCCATTATTATATTCGTATTTATTCGCAAATATACGAAACGATATTCGATTTAAAAAATCAATTTGATACGTATTTATCCGTAAATATCCGAATGCAGATACAAAACCTTAGGCAATGACGATATCAAATAATGTACTTAATACATTAACCCAAACATCCACATTTGACGCTTAATCGTATAAAAACAAAAAATCCCTGGCTAAAGCCTGGGATTTTTACTTGGCGGAGAGTTAGGATTACTTGCGTGATCCCATTGGCAATCCCATCGTCAACATCAAAAGAAGCGCTTCGCTGTGTTTAATTTTTGTACAAGGCATTGAAAGCTTTGCTTTCTGCCTCGTCCTAAAAATCAAAAACCCCGCTAATAGCAGGGCTTCTGTTGATGCATTCTGCGGAGAGTTAGGGATTCGAACCCCAGGACCTGTAACAGTCAACAGTTTTCAAGACTGCCGCAATCGACCACTCTGCCAACTCTCCGGGTGCGAAAGTAGTTGTAGTAAATTTACCTTGCAAATTTTTTTGAAATTAAAATGCAACAAAAAACCCCAACTAATAATAGTCAGGGTTTCTAAATTTGAATTGCGCTAATTAATTCACCAATATTTTATGTGTAAGAGTTGAATTGCCTACGCTCATTTTAATAAAATACATTCCGTTCATCAATCCCAATTCGTTTCTGTTAATTTCAAACTGGTGCTGTCCTGAACTTTGTTTGCCATTGAAAATGTTTGCCACCTGTTTTCCTAAAATATCAAAAACTAGAATTTCAACGACTTCAGTATTATTTAATCCATAAGTTACTTTTGTAACGTTATTGAATGGATTTGGCTGAACTGAGAAGTTGATTGCTTGAGCCAAATTAATTTCATTTATTGATGTAGCCATACCAACGTGTACATTATCTAGATAAAAACTACTTCCTCCGCGTGGCGTATATTCTATCTTGAATCGGATATTGGCATTTTTAAATAAATTGTTTGCTGGAGTTCTCACTGTTTTCCATTTGCTAAAATCAGATGGAATAAATCCAACCGTATAATTAAGTTGTGTAGTTCCAACAGTCGAAATGTTGTTTCCTGAAATTGTTGCCATTGCTGCTTGCCATGATCTTCCACAGTCGTTTGAATACAATACTCGTAAAAGGTCGGAAGATGTCTGAGTGCTTTGCGGACCTTTAATTAATGCTACCGAATAATTAAACTCAAAATAAGGATTTGATGCGCTTGTTAAATTAAATGCTGGCGAAATCAAGGATTGAGTAAATCCATAGCTTGGGACCCAATTTCCTGGATCGCCATCGTATTTCATACAAGCACTTCCTTCTGAAGTAGATCTAATCCACGCAACTCTCTCCCACTTTCCTTTGCCATTTTCGGATTCAAAAGACCAACCATTATCCTGCCAATTGTTTAGGTAATGCCAATCAGCATAATATACACTTGCTCCACTTGTTGATGATGAATTGGGCAATATGGTAACATAGTTTTTAACAGTAGTATCTCGAGATCCTTGTGCATTGGTAACAGTAAGTTTAACATCGTAAGAACCAGGATTAGAATATACAACTGGTCCAGGAATTTTTGTATTTGCAGTTGCTGGTGTTCCACCTGGAAACTCCCAAGCATACGTTGGCACTGCACCATAATAATTATACGTATTGTCTGTAAAAGTTATTGCGTTTCCGGCACAAGTTGTTGTTCCGGTTGAGTAAAATGCTGGTTGAGGCGAGCAAGGTGTTGCTGTTAAAATATCTACACCAGTTGATGCTAAATTTTCGGGACTCCACAATGCTTGACGATAATTTTCTAAAACAAAAAACATACGCGCTTTCTGTTGTAATGTAAACATGTTGCTTGCACAATATCCTTCAAAATAATCCATGTAATTTTCTTGCATATCTGGCAAGTCTGGATTATCGCCCCATTTAGCAAAATCACAGGTATTGTAATTTGGATCGCTACATTTATATTCAAGCGGAACCGAAGGTGTTGGAAGAAAAAAGTGAGGAGGCGTATCATTTATATCGTCATTTTCTTTTGAGCAAGTGTCTGTAGCTCCTTGCATTTGAAAGGGGTGATACAACCCAAACCAATGTCCGGCTTCGTGTGCAGCAGTGCTGTTTGTTGTATAATCATACAATAACATAATTCCGTCTGTAGCTGCAAATCCTCCACCTGCAGGAAATTGCGCATAACCAGCAACACCAACTCCATATCCTTTATTGATTCCCTTAACAAGCCAAATGTTAAAATAGCGATGCGTATCCCAAACACTTTTTCTTTTTAAATCATCGTTTCCATTATCTGATAATGTATTGTAAATTCTAACAATTCCATTGCTACATTTTCCTTGTGGATCTTTTTTGGCAAGGCGAAATTCAATTTCGCTATCCGCGGCCAAATCTCTAAAAATTTCTCTACGATAAATACTGTCTGAATCTTGATTTCTAAATCGTATTGTCAATTGATTTATCATTGTTTGAACTGTTGCATCCGAAATGTTTTCAGCATTTGCAGTTCCACCATGAAAAACATGAACAACAACAGGAATAATATATTTTGGTGCCGAAGCTTTACCCAAACCTTTTTTTGATTTGTAGTTTTCAGGATTGTAGCTTTTTCGTTGCTCGCGCCAAGCTTCATTAATGGCATCCATTTTTGATTTTAACTCGGGATTATTTTTAATTGATTGTTGCAGATTTTCGTCAGATCCACAGGGACTTATTTGTGCAAATAACATTGCGCTTACAGCAATCATTGAAACAGAAAGTAAAAGCCTTTTCATGATTTTTAATTAATTTTTTGGTTAGCAAAATAGCAAATAAATCAATTAAGTCAACACCAATTTTTCAAGGTTTGACTTAGCATATATTTCTTTTCTGTTCCCACACTTCCAATGCACTCATTTTATTGCCTTCAATTTTAAATCGAATTGCGGTTGAAACTTTATGAAATCCATCGTTTCCGGCAGCTCCAGGATTGAAATGCATGAGATTGTTTTTTTGATCACGAATTACTTTTAATATATGAGAGTGTCCGCAAATCATCAAATCGGGTTTGTTTTGAGTTAAAATAGTTTTAAAAGCAGGTGAATAGCTGCCGGGATAACCACCAATATGCAATATACAAACCTTCAAATCTTCAACTCTAAACTTTAAAACTTCAGGAAATTCTGTTCTTATTTCGTGTCCATCAATATTTCCATACACGCCTTTTAGCGGTTTGAAATCTTTTAGTTTATTTACGATTTCAATACTTCCCCAATCGCCTGCATGCCAAATTTCATCGCAATTTTCGAAAAACTTAAAAAGCGCTGGATTTAAATATCCATGCGTGTCTGACAAAACCCCAATTTGTTTCATTCAAAAAAAAATAATCTTAAAATTACGACAAACCTAATGTAAACTCGCAAAATATTTTATGTCAATTACCTTTGCAATTTGTGTCATCACTTGTGTAGTAAGTTTTCAGGGATTTAAAAACCCTGATTTCAGATGGAAACTTATTTTTCATCCTTACACTATCAAAAGAAATCCGAAAGAATGGACTCGGTTTTTTACATCTGGATTTATTCATCTTGATTGGGCACACCTTGCTTTTAATATGCTTGCATTGTATTCATTTGGCAAGAATTTAGAAGAGCATTATTATCCAATGGCTTTTGGGCAATATGCAAAAATGCATTACCTAATCTTGTATTTTGGAGCGCTCATTGTTTCTGTCCTTGCATCTTACATTAAAAATAAAGACAATCAAAATTATGCAGCATTAGGCGCTTCCGGAGCAATATCGGCTGTGGTTTTTGCTTGTATTTTATTCAATCCACTGCGCGAAATTCTATTGTTTTTTATCCCAATGAAAGGAATTTATTTCGCGATAATTTATTTGGCTTTTTCAAGCTATGCATCCAAAAAAAATTTAGGAAATATTGGTCACGATGCACATTTTTTTGGAGCTATTTTCGGATTGGTTTACACACTTGTATTTAAACCCGAAATATTTTATTGGTTTGTTAGTCAATTAAAAACTTTGTTTAACTAAATTATTTTTTTCGCTTTCTCTAAAGCCGATTTTAATCCTTCTATATTTATTCCTCCTGCTGTTGCGTAAAATGGCTGACCTCCTCCTCCACCTTCAATTTCTTTGGCAAGTTCTTTAACAATATTTCCTGCATGTAATTTTTTTTCTGCAACAATATTTTCCGAAATTATAACACTCAACATTGGCTTGTCATTAATTGTGCATGCAAATACACAAAACAAATTTTCTATTTCGTTTTTCAATTGAAACGATAGATTTTTTAATTGATCAGCCGAGCTCACTTCAACTTGTTTAATTAATAAATTTATTCCATTTGAAATTACAATTTCAGCTTTTATATTTTGTTTAATAATTTGCGTCTTTTCGTTCTCAAATATTTCTAACTTTTTTTGAAGTTCGTTTTTTTCTGACAGCAATTGTTCAACAGATTTTACAATATCATTTGACTTCAAAGTATCTTTCAAATTATCAGCAATTTTTTGCCAACTTTCAACCAAATTTTCAGCAGCATCTGCGGTTATTGCCTCTATTCTTCTAACACCAGCAGCCACAGCCGATTCGTTGGTTATTTTAAAAAATCCGATTTGCCCTGTTGCTTTTACATGTGTTCCTCCGCACAACTCTCGACTGAAATTTTCGTCAAAAGTTATTACCCTCACACGTTCTCCATATTTTTCGCCAAACAACATCATGGCTCCAGTTTTTTCAGCTTCTTCAATTGCAATATTTCTTTGCTCATACAACAAAATATTTTCGCGAATTTTTCGGTTAACTAATTTTTCAATCAAACTAATTTCGTCTTGTGTAATGGCTGCAAAATGCGAAAAATCAAAACGCAAATACTCGTCATTAACCAAACTACCTTTTTGTTGAACATGCGATCCTAAAACTTGCCTAAGTGCGGCATGAAGCAAATGAGTAGCGCTGTGATTATTTTCAGATAATTTTCGTTTTTTAGTGTCAACCAAAGCAATAAATGTCAATTCAATTTCCGCAGGCAATTTATCAGTAAAATGAATGATTAAATTGTTCTCTTTTCGGGTATCAATAATTGATATTTCTTGATCATTATTTACTAATTTTCCGGTATCACCAACTTGCCCACCACCTTCAGGATAAAAAGGTGTTTTGTTAAATACCATTTGAAATTGTTCTTTGCCTTTTGTTTTTACTTTTCGGTATTTAGTGATTTTTATTTCCGACTCCAATGTATCGTATCCAACAAATTCAGAAGTTTTTTCATCATTCACTACTATCCAATCCTCAGTACTTATTTCAGTTGCTTTTCGCGAACGAGATTTTTGTTGTTCAAGTAATTTTTCAAATTCTAACAAATCAAACACCCCATCATTTTCTCTAACTATCAAACTGGTTAAATCTATTGGAAAACCAAATGTATCGTATAACTTGAAAGCATCATCAGCAGATAATTCAAACTGTGTTTTATTTATCGAATTTTCAAGATTTGCTTTTTCTATTTTCTCATTTAACAAACGCAATCCATTATCTAAAGTTTTCAAAAAACTTTGCTCTTCTTCTTTAATTACTTTGCCAACAAATTCTTTTTGAATAAACAATTCGGGAAAAACATTTTTAAAATCTTCGGCAATCAACTGAAAGAGCTTATACAAAAACGGTTCTTTTAAATTTAAAAACTGAAATTGGTACCGAACCGCTCTGCGCAAAATCCTTCGAATTACATATCCTGCACCAGTGTTGCTTGGCAATTGACCATCTGCAATACAAAATGAAATAGCACGAATGTGGTCAGCCAAAACACGCATTGCGATGTCCGTTTTCGAGTCGGAAAATTGGTAATTTATATTTGAATAGTGCTCTATAAATTTAATGCTTGGCATAAAAACATCCGTATCGTAATTGCTGCTTTTTCCTTCAATAGCACGAACCAATCTTTCAAATCCCATTCCTGTATCAACATGTTGTGCCGGTAATTTTTCTAAACTTCCATCTGCTTTTCGGTTAAACTCCATGAAAACATTGTTCCAAATTTCGAGGACTTGAGAATGGTCATTATTTACCAATAATTTTCCGTCCAAATTTTTTCTCTCTTCATCAGATCTTAAATCAATATGAATTTCAGAACATGGACCACATGGACCTGTATCGCCCATTTCCCAAAAATTATCTTTTTTATTTCCATTAATAATTCTGTCTGAATCAATCCATTTTTTCCACTCGTTTAACGAAGTTTCATCAAAAGCTAAACCATCACTTTTGTCGCCTTCAAAAACAGTAACATACAAGCGATCTTTATCTAATTTGTAAACTTCGGTTAGTAATTCCCAAGCCCATTCAATTGCTTCTTTTTTAAAATAATTACCAAAGCTCCAATTTCCCAACATTTCAAACATTGTATGATGATAGGTATCTACTCCCACTTCTTCCAAATCGTTATGTTTTCCACTTACACGCAAACATTTTTGGGTATCAACCACCCTGTTATATTTTGCTATTTCATTTCCCAAAAACCAATCTTTAAATTGGTTCATCCCAGCATTGGTAAACATTAGCGTTGGATCGTTCTTTACAACAATGGAAGCCGAAGGGACAATTTTATGCCCTTTGCTTTCAAAAAAAGTTAAAAATGTTTTTCGTATTTCTGCTGATGTCATTGCCTAGTTATTTAGTCATTCCAATATTTCTTAAAAAAAAGTTAATTTTGTCGCCTTTTGATTTCATAAAATTTTAAATAATATCGTAGAAAAACATTTACCCATAAGCAAATATTTTTTTCGCAAGGCGTGGCAAAGATAAAATACTTTTATAATCCTAATAAACTCGATTTCGAGAAAGTACGCACAAGTGTAACTTCTATTGTTTTGCGCGTGTTTGGTTTTCTCTCGGCTTCAATAGTAGCTGGGGCTATTATGGTTTTGGCAATGTATAGTTTTATCGACTCGCCAAAGGAAAAGATATTGAGAAGAGAATCTCAAGAGTATCGCGATCAATTAAAACAATTTAGAGTTCGCATAGCGCAATTAAACAAAGAAATGAATGATTTGCAGGAAAAAGACAGAAATATCTATCGTGCAATTTTCAGTGCTGATCCTGTTGATTTTAAACCAAAATCAAACCCCGCGAAATATAAAATTGCGGATGGAATAGACGATGCGGCATTAATCAACGATTTGAATAAAAAAGTAGAAGAATTAGGCAACTTAGTCCAAATTCAAAAAAAATCGTACGAAGAATTAAACAAACTTGCTGAAAACAAAATTGAATTTTTGGCGTCCATTCCAGCTATTCAGCCAATAGCCAACAAAGATTTAAAACGTATAGCATCAGGATTTGGATATAGAATTCATCCCATTTACCGAACTACAAAATTTCATAGCGGAATTGATTTTACAGCTCCAAGGCGAACACCCGTTTATGCTACAGGAAACGGGAAAATAGTTTTTTCGAAATACGAAGGCCGAGGATATGGCAATCATGTAATAATCAATCATGGATTTGGATATCAAAGTTTGTATGGGCATTTAAGTAGTATAGAAGTGTATAGCGGTCAAAATGTAAAGCGCGGAGAATTGATTGGATATGTTGGAAGCACAGGAACCTCAACTGCGCCACATCTTCATTACGAGGTGATGAAAGGCGAACGAAAAGTAAATCCTATAAATTATTTTTTCAACGACATAAACGAGAGCGATTACGAGGCTATTCGAGATATTTCTTCAAGGCCTACACAGTCGTTCGACTAAAAATTATTTTTATTGAAGTGGAAGAAATTGAAAAATCATATTACAGCATTGGCGAGGTAGCACAAATGTTTAATGTTTCGGATTCGCTTATTCGATTTTGGGAAAAAGAATTTGATGAATTTAGTCCTTCAAAAACTGCTGGAGGAACAAGAAAATACAGCAAAAAAGACATTGAAATTTTTAAGCTAATTTACAGTTTGGTAAAAGAGCAAGGCCATACTTTAGATGGCGCCAAAGAAAAATTAAAACACCAACCCAAAATAAAAGAAAAGCAAGAATTGATTAATAAACTAAAATCGGTGAAAGATTTTTTAATTGAATTAAAAGAAAATCTATAGCTCTTCAAAAAAGCCAGTTTCTTTGTTCTTTTTGCAGTTGTCCCAATTATAATATCTGCCGTTCATAGCTATAAAAACACCAGCTGGCAACGATTGAGCAAATGCCAATGCACTACCAAGATTAAACAATCCATCGCTGCTTCCAAATTTATAAGGAATCATCGCTCCAGTTAATACAATAGTTTTGTCCGATATGTTTTCAGCCAATAATTTAGCAGTTGTTGTCATGGTATCTGTACCGTGAGTAATAATTATTTTTTTCTCCAAAGAATTTTTACAACTAACTAAAATCTTTTCTCTATGCTCATCCTTCATTTCAAGACTATCAAGCATCATCAAGGTAGTAATCTCAACATCTATATTACATCTTCCTAGTTTTAAAATTTCATTCAGATGCGTTTCTTTAAAAAAAAGTTGGCCATCCAGCTCATTGTATTCTTTATCAAAAGTTCCACCAGTTATAAATATCCGAATTGACATCAGTTAAAAATTTTTCGCAATAAATACAAAGCATAGTAAACTTACAAATTATAACATCCACACTTCGTGTAATTATATTTCAAAAGTCAGTTTTTTTTTGTTTTTTAATAATTTAATTTCGTTGAAATTATTTTTTTTGAAAATGACGACAGCAATTGACAAAGATTTAGAATCGGTAGTTATTAGGTTTGCAGGGGATAGCGGAGATGGAATGCAACTTACAGGAACTCAGTTTACAAATGCCACAGCTTTATTTGGAAATGACCTTGCAACTTTTCCTGATTTTCCAGCAGAAATTCGTGCTCCACAAGGAACATTAGCCGGAGTTTCAGGATTTCAAATTCATTTTGGAAGCACACGAATTCATACACCTGGAGATATGTGCGATGTATTGGTTGTAATGAATGTGGCCGCTTTAAAAGCAAATATCAAATGGCTTAGAAAAGGCGGTGTAATTATTGCAAATTCCGATGGTTTTGACGCAAAAAATTTGCGCTTAGCAAATGTTCCTGAAGCAGAAAATCCATTGAATAACGACTCGCTTTCTGGATATGATTTAAAAACTATTGATGTTACCAAAATAACTCGCCTAGCTTTAACTGATTCTGGTTTAGGGGTAAAAGAAATAGACCGATGCAAAAATATGTTTGTATTGGGTTTGGTTTATTGGATGTATCACCGCACATTAGATAGTTCAATTGATTTTTTAAAATCAAAATTCCAAAAGAATGAATCAGTGATGAATGCAAATTTAAAAGTTTTGCAAGCAGGTTGGAGTTTTGGAGAAACAACAGAAATGTTTGCCAACCGATATAAAATTGCTCCAGCCAAAATGGAAGCCGGGCTTTACCGAAGCATAATGGGAAATCAAGCTGCTGCTATGGGTTTTGTTGCGGCATCAGTGAAATCAGGATTGCCACTTTTTTACGGAACCTATCCCATAACTCCAGCTTCAGACATACTTCATGATTTATCAAAATATAAAAATTTTAATGTTAAAACCTTTCAGGCAGAAGATGAAATAGCTGGAATTTGCGCATCCATTGGAGCGGCATTTGGTGGAAGCTTAGCACTTACCGGATCGTCAGGACCAGGAATTGCATTAAAAGGAGAAGCAATTGGATTGGCTACAATGCTAGAACTACCTTTGGTTATAATAAATATACAAAGAGCCGGACCAAGTACAGGAATGCCAACAAAAACAGAACAAGCAGATTTGTTACAAGCAATGTACGGACGAAATGGCGAATGCCCTGTTGTAGTTGTTGCAGCTCAAAGTCCAGCCGATTGTTTTAATATGGCTTTCGAGTCGTGCAGAATTGCATTACAGCATATGATACCTGTTTTCTTTTTAAGCGATGGTTACATTGCAAATGGATCAGAGCCATGGAAATTTCCTCAAACAGATGATTTGCCTGAAATAAAAGTTCAATTTGCTAAGGAACGCAAAGCAGACGATCCTAAATTTATGCCTTATGAACGTGATGAAAAACTAGCACGTCCATGGGCAATACCTGGAACTAAAGGATTAGAACATCGAATTGGTGGAATTGAAAAACAAAACATTACAGGAAATATTTCTTACGATGCACAAAACCACGAAGAGATGACAAAATTGCGTCAGGATAAGGTAGATTTAATTGCAAATTATATTCCTGACTTAAAAATAGATAGTGGTGAAGAAACAGGCGATTTATTAATTTTAGGTTGGGGTGGAACTTATGGTGCTTTAAAAACATCAACACAACAATTAATAGAACAAGGATATAAAGTTTCCCATGCTCATTTACAATACTTGAATCCATTTCCAAAAAACTTAGGAACTATTTTGAAAAATTTCAAAGCAGTGGTTGTACCTGAATTAAATAATGGCCAATTGGTGAAAATTATTCGCGATAAATATTTTATAGACGCATACGCGTATAATAAAATACAAGGATTGCCATTTATGAGTAGCGAAGTGGTAGCAAAGATGAAAGAATTATTAAATGCGTAAATAAAAATTTTGGATGTTGGATTTTAAATGTTGAATTAAAATACAAATGAAAGATAATTTAATTTTGGATAAAAGTTTTGATTTTTCATTAAAAGTAGTTGAAACAATATATAAAAGAAGGATAGGAAATTATTAATATTTTAACCGAAATTGTAAAAACATCACAAGAAAATAATAAAAAATAATTGTCGTTTTTTGTTCATTCAAAATTCAGCATTCAAAATTCAAAATTATAATTATGACAGAAGTAACAGAAAAATTAATCCCAAAAGATTTTGTAACTGATCAGGAAGTACGCTGGTGTCCAGGTTGTGGCGATTATTCCATTTTGAAACAAGTTCAAACTATTTTGCCTGATTTAGGCAGACCAAGAGAACAATTTGTTTTCGTTTCGGGTATTGGTTGTTCATCGCGTTTCCCATATTACATGGAAACTTTTGGAATGCACAGCATACATGGAAGAGCCACTGCAGTAGCAACCGGTTTAAAATCAACCAGACCAGATTTGTCTGTATGGATTGTAACTGGTGATGGCGATTCACTTTCTATTGGTGGAAATCATTTTATACATCTTTTGCGCAGAAATCCAGATGTGAATATATTGCTTTTCAACAACCAAATTTATGGGTTAACCAAAGGGCAATACTCACCAACTAGCGAGCAAGGAAAAGTTACCAAATCTACGCCTCACGGAAGTATTGATTACCCATTTAATCCAATCGCATTAAGCTTAGGAGCTGATGCCACATTTGTTGCTCGAACAATGGATCGCGATCCAAAACACCAACAGTATGTTATTAAGCGAGGATACGAACACAAAGGAACTTCGATGATTGAAATATACCAGAATTGCAATGTGTTCAACGATGGTGCATTTGAAACATTTACTGAAAAATCATCTAAGAAAAACGAAACGCTAATGATGGAACACGGCAAACCATTAGTGTTTGGCGATACTTCAAACAAAGGAATTAAACTTGACGGATTTAAACCTGTTGTAGTTGACCTAAACGATACTTCGGTAAACGACCTTTGGATTCATGACGAAACTGATTTATTGAAAGCAACTATACTTGGAAGATTTTATGATGATCCAGCAAAAGAAAATCACTTTCCACGTCCATTTGGCGTTTTCTTTATTAACTCAGACAAAACACCTTTCGAAGTTTTGATGTCTGAGCAATCAGAAGCAGCAAAAGAAAAAGGACTTGGCGATTTAAATAAATTAATAGCTGGAAGAGAAACTTGGGTGGTTAATTAATTTATTTTTTCAACCCTATTTCTTTCAATCTTTCATTCAAATACTCTCCTGCTGAAATTGGACTGTAGTTCAACGGATTTTCATTTGTAACACATCCTGGCAAACAATCCAGTCTCATTTCGCTTCTTGGGTGAAGGAAAAACGGAATACTAAAGCGCGGCTCTGCCCATTTTTCTTTTGCTGGATTTACAACACGATGCGTAGTTGATTTTAATTTATCGTTTGTTAATCGTTGCAGCATGTCGCCAACATTTACTACAAGTTGATCGGGCAATGCTGTAATCGAAACCCATTCGTTTTGTTTACTTAACACCTGCAATCCTTCGGCACTTGCACCCATCAAAAGTGTAATCAAATTTATATCCTCATGTTCTGCAGCTCTAACTGCAGTTTCGGGTTCAGCCGTTATTGGTGGATAATGTATTGGTCGTAGAATGCTGTTGCCATTTCTTATTTTATCGTCAAAATAAAATTCATCTAAGCCTAAATAAATTGCAATTGCACGAAGCATAAACATTCCTGTTTTTTCTAACTCACTATATGCATTAATTCCAAATGAATAAAATTCGGGAAGTTCATTAACTTTAACATTATCTGGATATTCATTTTTAATTGGGTCTTCACCAATTACAGTTTGTCCAAAATGCCAAAACTCTTTTAAGTCGCCAACGTTTCTGCCTTTTGCATGTTCTTTGCCAAAGCTTGTATATCCACGTTGTCCAGCTATTTCTAAGTTTTCATATTTTAACTTTATATCATCCGGAAGATTAAAAAATTCTTTACATTGATTATATAATCCCGAGGAGGTATTTTCCTTTAGTAAATGTCCGCGTATAGCTACAAATCCAATATCTTCATAAGCTCTACCTAATTCATTTACAAAATTTTGTTTTAATGTCGAATCACCTGATAAAAAATCAGCTAAATCAATTGAAGGAATTCCGTTATTCATTTTAATAATTTTTTACAAGTTTACTAATTTTATTCTTTTAATAAGTTGCAATTTCAATTTTTCAACTCTTACATTTGTTTTTTCAAATTTAAATGAACCACCTATTTCCAAAGTTAATATTGCCCTGTGTATTAATTTTAATTGTAATACTAGTTATTAATGCGTGTACTCACACCAATGATATAGAACTGGATCTCAAAGAAAGTTCTGCAAACAAAGAAAGTCATCATGCAGGTTTAGATTGTATGAGTTGCCATCACGATTCCAAAAACGAAGCATCAGAAAAATGGTGGTATGTAGCGGGAACAGCCTACAATACTGATGGAAGAATTAATACCAATGGAAGTATAGAATTGTGGTCGGGGAAAAATAGTACAGGCACACTATTAAAAAGAATATATGTTGACAAGAGCGGAAATTTTTATACAAATAAAATAATAAATTTTGTAGGCGGATGTTATCCTGTTGCTGTTTCAGCTACTGGAAATAGAACCGCAATGCAAAGTATATTTAACGGCCAAGGCTGTAACAGTTGTCATGGTATTTATCCAATACCAAGAATTGTAATTAATTAATGTTTAAAAAATAAATAATGAGAAAAAAAATACTCGTCATCATTTCAATTTCCGGCTTTGTGTTTTTCAATTCATGTTATTACGATAAAGAAGAAGTGCTTTATCCAAACAATGTGGGATGTGAAAAAACAAACCCAACTTATACAAACGATTTAGCTACAATTATTAATTCCAATTGCGTTTCGGGATGTCATACTTTCGGTCGTCAATTGCCTGATTTATCAACATACGCATTTGTCAAGAACAACATTAATCGTATAAAATCAAGAGCAATTGATGCAAGTCCAAGCAGTATGCCGCCTTCAGGAAAAATGAGCACTTGTAATACTACTACACTTCAAAATTGGATCAATAACGGAATGCCTCAATAATATCAATTCATGAAAAAAATATTTATTATTATTTTAGCATTCGTTGCAAATAATTATTGTTTTGCACAAGATGATTTGTTTTCGACTATGCTGAACGACAGCAACAATTCAAAACCTACACCTGTTTATGCAACTTTTAAATCGACAAGATTAATTACAGGACAAAGCACCGAAAATATTTCTTCAAAACATTTAAATGTTGTAATCCTACATCGCTTTGGCTTAGTAAAAAATGGCGAAGATTTGTATTATAATTTTTTAGGCTTTGATAATGCTAGTATTCGTTTTGCATTTGATTATGGAATTACAAATAATTTAATGGTAGGAATTGGGCGAAGTGTCATTGGAAAAACTTACGATGGAAGTATTAAATATAAAATTTTAAAACAAAAAAAAGGTTCTGGAGCTATGCCAATATCACTTTCGTATTATGGAAACATGTCAATAAATACAAGTGAATGGGAAGACAAAATGCGTGACAATTATTTCAGTTCGCGTTTGCAATTTTGCAATAGTTTTTTGATCTCAAGAAAATTTAATGAACACCTTTCATTACAAATTATGCCAACATTTATACATCGAAACTTAGTAAAATTTGCTGAGAATGATTTGTATGTTTTAGGAGTTGGTGGTTCTATAAAAATTACCCGAAGCACCAGACTAAACTTTGAATATTATCCAAGATTAAATGGTCGAAACGAACAGAATCAGTTCGATTGCCTTTCTGTAGGTTTTGACATTGAAACGGGCGGACATGTTTTTCAATTAATGTTGACCAACTCAGTTGGTATGATTGAGCAAACAATGATTACTCAGACAAATATTTCATGGCCAAATCAAGGATTGCGTTTAGGATTTAATTTGTCAAGAAAATTTTCTTTTGACAGAGGGAACAAATCGAAATAGTAAAAATTTAGTTTTATAAATTCATGAAAAAAACATTTCTGTTTCTACTCTTTTCGCTGATTAATTACATCTATGTAAATGCGCAAATTTTTAGCAGCAAAACTGGCATTGTAAGTTTTTATTCGGCAACACCAATTGAAGATATAAAAGCTAAAAGTAAAAATGTAGTTGTTGCAATTAATATTCAAAACAAACAAGTTGTATTTATTATTTACAACACTGCATTTGAGTTTGAAAACAAAATGATGCAAGAGCATTTTAATGAAAAATACATGGAGAGCGAAAAATTTCCAAGAAGTACTTTTAATGGAAAAATCAATGACGAATTGGATTTAAGCAAGAATGGAACATACACTATTAGCGTTAACGGCAAGTTAACTATTCATGGAGTAGAAAAAGAAAGAAACATAGCTGGAACAATTGATGTTAAAGATGGGAAACTTCAAATTTCAAGTGCTTTAAAAATCAAAATTGCTGATCACAACATTAGCATTCCTAGCTTAGTAAAATCAAACATTTCAGAATTTATTGATGTGAAAATTGATGCTACTTTATTGCCTAAAAATTAGGCATACTTGTTACACAAAAACTGCTAACAACGCCAATAAAACTCCAGACAAAACAGCATACAATTTTATTTTACTGAAATGATGTTGCTCTGAATTTTCGAACAAAATTGTAGTAGAAATATGCAAAAATGTACCAACTACAAATGCCATAAAATAATTAAAAAGATCTTGCGTTAAATTGTGATTTAAATATCCACTCATTGCCGCTCCAAGTGGAGACGATATAGCATAAAATACAATCAACACATACAAAATATTTTTATTCAAATTTAAACTTTTTAAAATTGTTGCCAACGCAAATGCCGCTGGAAATTCATGCAGCGCAATACCTGCCAACAATGAGTATTTAGTATTTGAAGTATCGGTCATCATTGCTCCAAGAGGAACACCTTCCATAAATGTATGAAGGCACATACTTAAAATTATTCCTAACGGAAAAATATTTTTTTTGATGTGATGCAGATGTAAGTGTCCATGCTCAATCCCCTTTGAATATTGCTCAAGAAAAATTTGAAAAAAGAATCCAGACAAAATTAAAACACCTGAAATTTTATCGAAGTTTGAATAAACCTGAGGCATTAAACTAAGAAGTGTAATTGAAAATAAATATCCACCTGCAAAGGACAAAAAAAGTTTCAATTTTTTTACATCGTATTGTGAAGAAAAGAGTGCAATCAAACCTCCGCTAAATGGAGAAATAAATAGAATGGCTAATAAAAGTATGTTCATGAATTGTCTGCAACATTAACAAAATTTGAGCTGTATTTAGCAAAAGAGAAACCAAATAATACACCAACCAATGCGCCTACTATCACATCCAATGGATAATGAACACCAACATACACTTGTGAAAATGCGATACTTGAAGCCCAAAAAATTGCAATAGGAAAAATATATTTTGAAGTGTTTTTAAAATAAAAAGCAAAAAATAGTGCGATTGCAAAATGATTGGTAGCGTGCGCAGAAATAAAACTGTACCCTCTACAACTTTCAACCAAATGCCTAACATGTCCAACAAGTGTTGGCTCGCTACAAGGCCTAATTCGCATGAAAGTATTTTTAATTAAATTGGAGCTGAATTGATCGCTTGCAACGATTAATAAAACTGCAGCAAGTATTATTTTAATGCTGTCTTTTTTATATTTTTTAATCAAAAAATAAATTACGATTGCATAAAACGGATACCATATCTCTTGCGTTCTAAGTATTGGGCAAAGCCAATCCAAGAAAGAATTTTCCATGCCTGAATTAATAGCTACAAAGGCCTTTTTATCAAATTCTAATAGCTTTTCAAGCATTGCTTTTTTGAGTTAGTAAAATCAAGCGATTGCTACTTGATTGGTCAAATGAATCCAAATTGTAATTTCCAAATACGCTTTTTAATACAAAACCAGACTGCTTAAATAGTTTTTCAAAATCGCTTAATTCTAGCAACTGAACTTTTTCTTCAAATGAATAACTTTTTCCTTCTGATTCAAATTCAATCTTTTTAACAATTCTTTTATTCTTTATTTCTTTTGAAATTTTGAATTCAATTCCGTCAAGCACTTTTTCTTCCTTAGCATTTTCATTTAAAATTATTTTGCTGGCATTTAAAAAATCAATTAATAAAAACCCATCTTTCTTCAAGGTTTTATTTATTTCTTGTAAAATTAACAGATTTTCATCCCAAGAATCGGAATAAGCAAAACTAGTAAACAAATTCAAGCCGTAATCAAATTCGTTTTCAAATGGAAGACTTCTTAAATCCGCTTTCACAAAATGAAGATTTTGTTTCTCATGTTGCTTAGCATGCATTATGCTTTGCTCTGACAAGTCCACTCCTACTACATTTAAACCCAAACCATTCAAGTACACTGAATGCCTGCCTTTTCCACAAGCAAGGTCAATAATTTTAGATTCAATAGGAATCTGTAGTTTATTCACAAGGTTTTTTAAAAAATGTTTCGCCTCTTTTTCGTCTCTATTCTTGTAAAGTATGTGGTAAAATTTAGTGTCAAACCAATTTTCAAACCATTGAATTTTATTGCTCATCCGATGCAAAGGTAAAGATTTCCACTTAGCAATATTTTAATCTCTACTTCGTTTATATTTGGCAATTCTAGATAAATCCAATAGCAGATTGAAATTTTATACAATGAGTTTTAATAAAATCCTTTTAAAAATAGTAGCCGTTGTACTGCTTGGGATAAGCCATGTATCTGCTCAACAATATGGATTCGAATGGATTAAGCCAAATACCTATTACTATAAATTTAAAATCACAAAAGAAGGTGTTTATAAAATTGATTCTACACTTTTGGCTTCTGTTGGTATCAATTTAATTGGCGTTAATCCCAATCGTTTTCAGCTTATTAGAGATGGAGAAGAAAAGGCAATATTTGTTCAAGGAGATGGCGATGGAATTTTTAACGCGAATGATTTTATTGAGTTTTATGCCAATAAAAATGACGGGAAATTAGATGTTGAAATATATCAAGCAGCTAGCGACCAACCGCATAATTATACTAGTTTGATTACGGATACTGCATTTTATTTTTTCGCAATTTTACCTGATACAACAACCATTCAGACCAAACGATTACAGATTTACAACAAATCCAATTACAGTTCATTTACAGCTGAGCCCTATTTTATTTTTACGCAGAACAAAGCACCTGTTGAAGAATATTTTAGAGGAACTTACGATAGAGTTGGACCAACAGATATTTACTATTTATCGGAATATGTTGGAGGAGAAAGTTGGACAGGACTAAAATTTGGTTTTAACGACCCTAAAATTTATTCGTTTGATACAAGAGCATTAAACAACAATGGCCCTTCGGCTAGTATTAAAACAAAAGTAATTGGCGTTAGCGATGCAGATGCAGACACAAATGGAGTGAATCATCATTTGCGTATTTCAATTGCTCCTGGAAATTCAACTTTTTCAACCATTAAAGATACAAGCTATTTGGGCTTGGTTCAAAATAGTTATTCTATCACTTTAAGCAATTCGCAACTTGGTACAGCTGCAACACATTTCAAATATGAAAGCGTAGACGACTTAGGATTGGGTAGCGATTATTCAGCATTGTCTTATGCATCGTTAACTTACTCGCGCAATTACGACTTGTTGGGAAATTCACAGATTTCTTATCGTTTATTTCCAATAATGAATGGAACAGAAACCTATATTAAATTTTCGAATTTCGGGAAATCAAAACCAAGCATAATTGACATTGCAAACAATAAAAAAATTAGTTGCAACTATTCGTCTGGAGATGTTCATGCATTAATTGAAAACAATAATCTTCCGAAGAATTTATTTCTATACGACACTTCTGACATACTAAATATTAACGAAATGAAATTAGTTGATTTGTCGCCAATTGATGAACAACAAAATTACGAATACATTATAATCTCACATGAACGATTGGCCAATGCTGCGAATGAATATAAAAATTACAGAGCACTTGGTTTCAATAAAATTTTATTGATAAACAGTAGCAAATTGTTTGATAGATATTTTTACGGATATCCACATCCGCTTGCATTAAAAAGATTCTGTAAACATTTGTACGAACAACAAATAAGCAAACCAAAATATTTGTTGTTATTGGGCCGAGGATTTCAAAACAATCTTGTGCGCAACAATTCTCAAAATGCGTATAACAATAATTTAGTTCCATCAATTGGCGAGCCCTCAAGCGACAACATGTTTACTATTGGATTGGACCAAAATGCACCTTACGCTCCAGCAATTCCAACAGGTAGAATTCCTGCATTGAATGAATTGGATGCAAAAAATTATTTAGACAAACTTAAAGACTACGAAAGCGATGCTAACATTGCTCAAGAATGGCATAAAAACATATTGCATCTTAGCGGAGGTAGCGGACCTGAACAACTGAGTATTATTAATCAAATAAACAGCATTAAGCCACTTATAACTGATACTAGCTTTGGTGCAAACATTACAACATTTTCAAAAAAATCATCCGTGCCAGTTGATCCTGATTTAAAAAATATTTTGTTAAACGAAATAAACAAAGGAAAGTCAATGATGACATTTTTAGGCCATGGATCCTTAACCGTTCTTGATGTTGACTTTGGGACTGTTGCTGATTTAAACAATTATAAAAAGTATCCCGTTTTTTATTTTAATGGGTGCAACATTGGCAACGCAAATGATATTGATCCGCAAGGAACTGGAAATATTTATGGCAAATATTATTTATGCAATTACAACAATAAAGGTGTTGTTGCTTGGCTAGCACATAGCAACTTAACATTAACAACAAATCTTTTTCACCAGATGAATGTGCTCTATGCAAATATTGGGAAAAGCATGTATGGAAACCCAATTGGAGATGTTATAAAAAAAACTCTCACTCAAACAACATTTACAGGCGATAAATTTAGCGTTTCGCACAGCTATCAATTATTGTTACAAGGCGATCCATTTTTAAAAATCCACAGTCCACCTTTGCCAGATTACGAAATTGCCAATGCAGATTTATTTTTATTGCCAACAAAAATTACAGCACAAAACGATTCGTTTTCATTGAAAATAATTATTAAAAATCTCGGCAAAGCAATCAAAGATAGCATTCAGATAAAAGCAGTTCACACCTTGCCAAACAATACTGCAAAACATACTTACGACAGTTTAATTTTTTGGGCTCCTTATTATAAGGATACTGCAACTGCAAGCATGAAAGGTTGGGGAAAATCAATGGTTGGAGAAAATATATTTGATGTGACAATTGATCCCAATAATATAAAAACAGAAATCACTCACAACAACAATTCCGCTTCATTAAAATATGTAGTTGTAGGAAGTGGTTTGTACAATATTTTACCTTTCGATTGTGCAATAATAAAAAGTGATACCGTAACGCTTATTTCACAAAACAACGACTTGTTTATTAAAAATGCAGAGTATGAATTTGAAATGGATACAAGTTTAACTTTTTCAAATTCATCTTCTTTTTATCAGAAATCGCCCATTATAAAAACAAACGATTTGGCTAAATGGAAAGTTGTTTTGCCAAGTTCTGACAGCATCGTTTATTTTTGGAGAAGCAGACTGAACCTGCCTTTGAACCAAGGTGGAGAATGGTACATTTCAAGCTTTACAAAAATAATAAACGGAAATCAAGGATTCAGACAAAGTAAATTTGAACAATATCAAAATGCACTTTCAATTGATAAAATAAAATTAGATACTATCAAAAAACAACTTTCATTTATTGATAACGAATTGGTATTAGGAATTCAGAATAGAAGATTTGACCATCGCAATATGGGAGTAATAGTTCCGTATCAATTAAATGCTGGTGTTGGGACTTGTATAAGCGAAGGAACTGTTGTTTTAGTTTTTGAGCCCAATCAAATAGATTTTCCTTATGAACTACCCAATTATCCTTTTAATTGCTCATTCGTTCAAAACAACAAACAATCTCAAAGCATCAGATATTATCCATTTGCAACAAAAACAGCACAAGGAAAACAAGACTTAACAAGATTAATTGATTCAATTCCTTCGGGATATTATGTAGCCATGTTTTCGCGTTACAATTCCGATATTATAAATTGGGATGTTTCTACAAAAAATGCATTGTCAAAAATTGGTTCAGTGATGGTTTCGCAAATACAAAATAAAAATACTGCTTGGGCAATTATTGGGCAAAAAAATGCTGCACTTGGATTTGCTACTGAAGACACTGTTTGCAACGATTCTCTTGGCGCTTTATTTGATATTGGACAACTTGAAACGCCACCACTTCCTAATCAATCTCAAGATGTAAATTTATTACGAATCAACAAAGCATTGAAATTAAAATGGCATACAGGAAGTATAACTTCAAAAGCACTTGGACCAGCAAATGCATGGAATAAACTGTTGTTCAATTTTATTTCTACAGATATTTCAAGCAACGAAAAATTTCATATTGATATAATTGGAGTTACTAAAAACGGAAGCGATTCGTTGATAGCAAGAACTATAAAAACTTCGCCTTTCAATTTGCAAAACATAGATGCGAAAAAAATTCCTTTTCTTAAATTGAAAGCAACATTTGAAGACAGTTTAAAAAGAAGTCCGCATCAATTTGGTTTTTGGCAAATCGAATACCAGCCAGTAACTGAAGGGAAATTAAATGTTACACCTTTGGAAATTCCAAGTAGTGCCATTGAACAAGGAGATAGCTTTCAAATAAAACTTGACGTCCAGAATATTTCAGATGTTAACTTTGATAGCACAAGTGTTTCGTACAAAATATTTGACGAAAACAGAGTGTTAAAATATTCAGACAATGAAAGTATTTTAAGAATAAATCCAGATTCAACAATTCGTATTAACAAAAATATTTCGACACTTTTACTTGAAGGAAACAACACGATTAACATATTGCTGAATCCCGAAAAAAATATTGAAGAATTATCTTATCTAAATAATTTCATATCCAAGAATTTTGATGTGAAAGTTGATAAATCAAATCCTTATTTGGATGTAACATTTGATGGAGTGCGGATTATGAACAATGATATTGTTTCGCCAAGCCCTGTAATTACAATAACCTCAACAGATGACAATAAATTTAAATTGCAAAACGATACTTCAACATTTTCGTTGTGGCTAAAGAATTCAAACCAATTTGATTTCAGCAAAATAAATTTAAGCAATCCCGAATTGCAATTTGTACCAGCCGATAAAAAAAACAAAGCCACTTTAATTTACCATCCAAAAAACTTATGCGATAGCGAATGCGTTTTTACATTAAAAGTTCAGAGCAAAGATGCAAGCCAAAACAATGCTGGATTGGCAGAATACAAAATTGATTTTACGGTAATTAATAAAAGTACAATTACACATTTTTTTCCCTATCCAAATCCAGGAACTACAAATATTCGATTTGTATTTACACTTACAGGCAGTATAGTTCCCGATGATTTTTTAATTCGAATAATGACCGTAACCGGAAAAGTTTTACGAGAAATAAATAAGCAAGAATTTGGGCACATAAAAATAGGAAACAACATTAGCGAATTTGCCTGGGACGGTACAGATATGTATGGCGACAGATTGGCAAATGGCGTTTATTTATATCAGGTTCTTACTAAAATTAACGACAAAAATATTGACGAAAGAAAAATGATTTTAACAGATAAATATTTTACTCAAGGAGTAGGCAAAATTTATCTAATGAAATAAATTGCGATATAAAATCGAATCGAAATTTGAAAACCACTACCATAAAATATCTTTCGTATGGCAAATACAAAACGGGCGGTTTTCGGCACGAAGATTTTTTAACAAATTCTCTGTCTAATTACATTTCAAAATCCGAGACGATTGAAGCAAAAAAAATACGCCCAACAAAATTTTTTAAAAATTTTTTAGCGCATATACAATTGCTTTGGTTTGGATTTAAACAATCCAATGCTGATTACACAATTGTTGTTGGCAGACTTGCCATTTCGGCAATTTTAAGAAATTTATTTTCTGCAAACAAAATAATAGTTGTATTGCACAATTACGATGATGAAGACAGAAAAAATTTTGCATTGAAATTGTATTTCGAAATTCTTTTTGGACTTTTAAGAACCTTTCATTTTAAAAATATCACTTTGATTTGCGTAGCAAAATATTGGCAACATTATTTTGCAAATAAACTTGGTACAAAAAACCGCATTGAAGTTTTTCCTAACTTTTTTGATGTTGAGTATTATAAAAAATTCAAATCCATTAATAAAGAAAAACGAATTCATTTAGGGCAATGGAATTCTAAAAATCATCCTGATGTTTTTATAGTAGCTGAAAAACTATGCGCTGAAGGGTATGAATGCTATTTTAGCACCAATGATAAAAATGCAATATGTGAAGAAATATATTTTACAATTCGATACGAGAACTTCGAAGAATATTTATCACAAATGGCAAGTTGCCAATACACATTGGCATTAAGCGGAATTAATGAAGGATGGAATCGAATAGCACACGAAAGCATATTGGTTGGAACAACAGTGATTGGCTACTCCAATGCAGGACTAGGTGAATTATTAGAAGAATCAAACAGTTTAATTGCCAATTCATCTATCAAAGTTTTGGAATTAATAGAAGCACAAAAACATCCTGAAATACCCAATAAATTTTTTGAAAATTACGATGTAAAAATGGCGGAAATTTATATGGAAAATATTTTCTAATGTTTAAAAATATGTCAAAGCAAATTGTATGTTTGAACAAATAATTATTACGAAAAATGAGCGACAATAAAGAAAAAATGAAAGCACTGCAAATCACCATCGAAAAGTTGGATAAGCAGTATGGTAAAGGCACTGTGATGCGCATGAGTGACAAACAAGTAGTTGAAGGAATTGAAGTTATTTCAACAGGATCTTTAAGTCTTGATATTGCATTAGGTATTGGTGGACTTCCTGTAGGTAGAATAATAGAAATATATGGCCCTGAAAGTTCTGGAAAAACAACACTTTCCTTACATGCCATTGCCGAATCGCAGAAGAAAGGTGGCTTTGCTGCATTTATTGATGCCGAACATGCTTTTGATAGAAGCTATGCCGAAAAACTTGGAATTGATGTTGACAATTTAATCGTGTCACAACCCGATGATGGTGAGCAAGCGCTGGAAATAGCAGATGCATTAATTCGTTCGGGAGCAATTGATATTATAGTGATAGATTCTGTTGCTGCACTTGTTCCAAAAGCTGAAATTGAAGGCGAAATGGGCGAAAGCAAAATGGGATTACAAGCCCGATTAATGAGTCAAGCATTGAGAAAACTAACAGGTACTATTAACAAAACCGGATGTGTTTGTATTTTCATCAATCAATTGCGCGAAAAAATTGGAGTTGTGTTTGGCAATCCAGAAACAACAACTGGAGGAAATGCATTGAAATTTTACGCTTCGGTGCGATTAGACATTCGTAGAATTGGACAAATAAAAGAAGGATTAGAAATTATTGGAAATAGAACCAAAGTAAAGGTTGCAAAAAACAAAGTAGCTCCGCCTTTTCGCACAGTTGAATTTGATATAATTTACGGTGATGGAATTTCAAAAACGGGTGAAATTGTTGACCTTGGAGTAGATTATGAAATTATAAAAAAAGCTGGATCTTGGTTTAGTTACAACGATACTAAATTAGGCCAAGGAAGAGAGGCGGTTAAACAATTGCTGACTGACAATCCTGATTTGGCTTTAGAAATAGAAAAGCAAATAAAAGAGAAAGCTGTAAACAGTGGAGTGAAAGTAAAAGTAGAAGTTGGCGAGTAAATTTTAATTTAGTTTTTCCTGAAATATTACATTGTTAAAGTCCATAAATTTCAACTTATGGACTTTTTTATTTGTTCATTTTTTGATTTGCGAAAGTTCTTTCTGATAATCGTATTGCAAGTCTTCGTGAAGCAGAGCAAGTGTTTTATTGATTCTTTTCAATTGATTGTTGTACAAATTTAAAAGTGCCGTACTTTTTTCAAACTTGATTCCCGAAGAATTGAGTTGTTGACAGAAATGAATTAATACCTCTACTGTTGTAGTGTTGTGGTCTGAATATTTTATGTATTTATTAATCAAACGTAAAATTTTTCGGATGCTTTTTTTAGCAAAATACAAAGTGCTTGAATTGATGTCGGCAAATTGATTTTCAACTTCTGATTTTATATTTCTGATGAAATTTTCTTCATCCTGCATTTCAAACAAAAGATAATTAAGCAGCTCTTTATTTTCTTTTTTATACTTTACAATGCGCGTACAAATTTCAAGTAACTTTTCGGAAGGTAAAGTTTGTAACTCTTTTTTCAGTTCAGAAATAGATGCAGATCGCATTGCAGAATTCGATTAATTTTGAGGTGTAATTTCTTCGCGTTTGCCTCTTTTAAATATAATCAATCCGTTCAAAAAATTTCTTAGTATTTGATCTCCACAAGGTTTAAAATTTGGGTGGTCATCGTTTCTAAACAATGCGCCCAACTCGCTTGTTGTAATTCTAAAATCTACTAATTTTAGTATTTCAATAATTTCATCGTTGCGAAGGTGAAGCGCTACACGAAGTTTTTTTAATATGTCGTTATTACTCATAAATTTTGGTATCGAGCACGATAGTTTAATTTGTATCAATCAACTCGCGTTGCGGGTTTATTTTATATTGTCCTTTTGATTTGCGAATTTGAACGGCCACAACTTTGTATTCAGGACAAAGCGCTTCGCTATCTGCAATACTGCTTGTAAGGTCGTTCATTTTTATTTCCGGAAAATGAAAAGTTGAAGACAAAATTCCAGGCAAAACTTCGTCAGTAATTTTTGCTTTTACATCAATTTTTCCTCTTGCACTTATTACACAAACCATATCTCCTTCATTTATTAATATTTTCTTTGCATCAACAGAATTAATCATCAACACATCTTCGGTCAAAATTTTGTTGTTGCCAGTTCTTCGTGTCATGGTACCACAATTGTAATGTTCCAACTCACGATTAGTGGTAAGTATGTACGGAAACTCTGCTCCATAATTTACAATCTCTTCGCTTTCTCTCCAATCGTTGTAAACAAATTTTCCTCTGCCTCGTTTGAAAGTTTCGGTATGCAATATCTGGGTATCTGTTCCGTCTGGCAATACTGGCCATTGTTTTCCGTTGTCGCCTAATTCATCCCATTTTACACCAGCAAAAAATGGAACAATTTGAGAAATTTCTTCAAGCAAGGTTTTAGGATCATAATCGGCTTGAGGATATCCTAATTTGTTCATCATATCAACCACAATTTGCCCATCTGGTTTTGTACCTTCAATGGGTTCAACCACTGCATTTACTCGTTGAATTCTTCTTTCGCCATTGGTAAAAGTTCCGCTCTTTTCAAGGAAAGAGGATGCAGGTAAAACAACGTGAGCCATCTTAGCCGTTTCGGTCATAAATAATTCCTGTACAACTAATAATTCTAATTTGCTCAAAGCCGCTACCACATGATTTGTATTGGGATCCGTTTGCACATTGTCTTCGCCCATTAACCATAGCGCTTTCAATTTTCCTTGCAATGCCGCATCGTACATCTGAGGAATTTTGTATCCAGCATAATTAGCCAATTTGGCACCATAAAATTCTTCGTATTTTTTATGGTATTCTGGAACTGTCACATCAAAATATCCTGCACCTTGATGTGGCTGACAACCCATATCGGCTGTGCCTTGTACATTGTTTTGCCCTCGCAATGGATTTACTCCAACTCCTGGCCTACCAATGTTTCCGGTTATCATGGCAAGATCGGCAATTAGCATTACTGTAAAAGTTCCTTGCGAATGTTCTGTTACTCCCAAACCATGAAACGACATCGCATTTTTGGATGATGCATACAAGATTGCTGCATCGCGAACTAAATTTCGATCTACACCCGTTATGCGTTCCATTTCATCCATGTTTAATTTCAAAATTTCTTTTTTGAAATCTTCGTATCCTTCAGTTCTTAATTCAATAAAATCTTTGTCTTCCAGTTTTTCATCAATAATGAAATACAACATCATATTGAGCAAAGCCACATTGGTTCCAGGTCGCAATTGCAAATGGTAAGTAGCGTATTTTGCAATTTCTATTCTGCGTGGATCAATTACAATGCTTGGCTTTTTCATTGCAAACTGCTTCATCTTTGCGCCTGTTACAGGATGACCATCGGTTGGATTTGCGCCAATAACCATAATGCAATCGGTGTACTTTAAATCCTCGACTGAATTGGTTGCAGCACCTGTACCAAATGTGCGCTGCATTCCTAGTGCTGTTGGCGAATGACAAACTCTAGCACATGCATCAATATTATTTGTACCTATTACTGCACGAATAAATTTTTGCATTAAATAATTTTCCTCGTTGGTGCATCTTGCTGATGAAATTCCTGCAATAAAATCTGGACCATCGTTATTTTTAATTTCAGTAAGTTTTGCAGCGATATAATCGTACGCCTCATCCCAAGTTGCTGGTACAAGTTCATTGTTTTTTCGAATCAATGGCGTTTTCAATCTATCTTGATGGTTATAAAAACCAAATGCATAACGACCTTTTAAACAAGTATGACCTTGATTTACTTCTGCATCGTATGGCGCTTGAATTGATTTTATTTTTCCGTTTGTAGTAGCTACTTCCAAATTGCAACCCACTCCGCAATAAGTACAAATAGTTCTTGTGGTTTCTACTTTTGCAATTGATTTGGATTCAAAAACATCGCTGATTGCAGAAGTTGGACAAGCTTGAGCACATGCACCACAACTTACACAATCGCTTTCCATAAACGAAACTTCAGAACCTTTTACAATATGGCTATCAAAACCACGACCTGCCATGCTTAATACAAATTGCCCCTGAACTTCATCGCAAGCACGAACGCAACGAAAACAATTTATGCATTTCGAAAGATCAGAAGTCATATAAGGATGACTAAAATCTTTTTCGAAATGCAAGTGGTTTTTTCCTTCAGGATATCTAACATCTCTAATTCCAACTTTTGCTGCCACTTCCTGCAATTCGCAATTGTTGTTTACTTCACAGGTTAAGCAATCCAAAGGATGGTCTGTTAAAACCAATTCGATTATGTTTTTCCGTAATGCTTGAATTCTGTCGCTTGAAGGATAAATATAAGATCCTGACATTACTGGTGTATGGCAACTTGCCTGACTTTTTACGGATCCATTTTCTTGCAAAGCTACATCTACACTGCACACACGGCACGAACCAAATGGTTCAAGATTTGGCGCATCACACAATGTTGGAACAAGCTCATTGCCAAAATTTCTTCGAACAAAAGTCAAAATAGTTTCTCCGTCTTTTATTTCGTAGGGTTTGTTATCAATAAAAGCAAACTTCAGATCTGTTTTGGCTTTTCCGTTTGTTATAGACATTAAATTTTCTGTTGGCAATGATTTAATATTTTCTGTCGTTTTCATTTTTATTAAAATCGAAAAACTAATTTTTGTTTTTATTTAAAATAAGGACTTAACTCTTCTTCAAAATAGTGCATTGCATTTTTAACTGGCAATGGAATTCCACCACCGTGTGCACACAAAGAACCAATTTGCAAAGTTGTAAGTAAATCCTGCATCAATTCACGAGGAATTTTATACCCTTCTGTTCGTGCTTTTGTTAGCATTTCTTGTCCTCGCTGAGTTCCTAATCTACAAGGAAAACATTTACCACAACTTTCGTACGCAGCAAATTCAAAAAGGTGTTCTATGTATTCAATCATTTGAAAATCCTGCGGAATACAAACAACCGATGCATGACCTAAAAGAAATCCGTTTTGAGCAAAAGATTCAAAATCGATACTTAAATCATCAATCTTTGAAACGGGAACAATGCCGCCCAATGGTCCACCAATTTGCATTGCTTTAATAGGTTTTCTAAATCCCATTCCTAATTCATCAACAACTATACGCAAAGGTGTTCCCATGTCAACTTCGTACATTCCTGGCCGATTAAAATTTCCATCCAAACAAACCAACTTTGTTCCTGCAGATTTTCCTGTTCCGATACTTGCGTAATGTTTTCCGCCTTTTTCTAAAACATAATGTATAGTAGCCAAAGTTTCTACATTATTTACAACGGTTGGTTTATTAAACAAACCTTGCTGAGTTGGAAATGGTGGGCGTGTACGCACTTCTGGTCTTTGCCCTTCGATGGATGAAAGCAAGGCAGTTTCTTCGCCACAGATGTAGGCTCCTTTAGCTTCAATTACTTTAAAATTGAAATTAAAATTGCTGCCGAGTATTTGTTCTCCAATCAGATTTTTATCTCGCAAATCCTGAATTGCATTTTTGATAATTTCAATTGCTTCTGGATATTCAGCGCGAATGTAAACGATACCTTTTTCAGAGCCAATTACAAATCCTGCTATCATCATTCCAAACAGCAATGCATGTGGGCGTTGTTCCAAAATATATCGGTCGCTGTAAGCACCTGGATCGCCTTCGTCAGCATTGCATACAATAAATTTTGTATTGCCGGGTTCGTTTTTGCACGCATCCAATTTAAAACCCATTGGAAATCCTGCTCCACCACGTCCTCTAATTGATGCCAATTTTATTTCATCTAATACCGCATCTCGGCCTTTATCTAAGTATGATTTTAAAGGCGAATAATATTCGTCAATGCTTGTGAAATCAACTGTAATTGCTTTCGTCCCAAATGCTTGAACGTGGTACTTATCAATGGATTTTGCTTGTTGTTTTGAAATAATTTCTTCTAATTCATTCTCATTGCAATCAGAATAATTTTTGCCGTTGTAATGAAAAGCTCCATTTTCGTGACATCGTCCAAGGCATGTCATATGCCCAATTTCAGTCGCATTAAAATGTTTATTAATATTTTCTTTTAGTTTCTCTTGTGTTCCAGCTGTAAGGCAAGCCGAACCATTGCAGACATAAACTTTCTTCCCTTTATTTTCAGGACGAGTAAAATCGTAAAAACTAGCCGCTCCGTAAACATTTGCATTGCCAATTAAAAATTCACTAGCAAGCTTTTCTAAATCGTTTTTATTGGGCGTTCCGGTTTGTTTAGCTAATATTCCTAACTCTTCAAAAAGATTTTTTTCAAATCCTTTCCTTCCTGAAAGCTCACTGATATTCTTAGACATAAAATATAATTATCGAAAAAGCGAAGATAAGAAAGTCATTTATTAAATTATTATTCAAAATAAATTACATTTGCACACTCAAAAAAACGGTGGTTGTAGCTCAGCTGGTTAGAGCATCGGTTTGTGGTACCGAGGGTCGTGGGTTCGAGCCCCATCATCCACCCCAAAGCCTTTCAATTTATATTGAAGGGCTTTTGTTTTTGAAAGAATAACTTGAATAAGTAGATCGCAATCATACAAAATCCAGCGATAAAAAAAACGAAAGCCAAAGGTTTGCTATTCCATTGATAAAAATCAAACATCATCCAAATACTGTTGGCACAAATCCAAAACAACACAGCCATATTCGGGAAAAAATGTTGCCAATCGGTTCTGCATTTCCATGCTATGTACATAGCCATTGATATTGCCGGAAAAACCATAGCAGTTCCAAGTGTTTCAAACTCAAGCATCCAACAGCTGTCTTTGATAAGCCAAAGCAATACATGAAAATTTTCAGATAAGCGAATTCGCGAATTCATTTGTTTGCGATAATAATTAATAAAGATCAAATACTAATTTAGCGGCCGAAATGACTTTTATTAAAAGCGATTTAGATGAAACAATTTGTGCTTTGGCAACACCTGAAGGAGTTGGCGCATTGGGCATAATTCGCATAAGCGGGAAAGATGCAATTTCACTTGTTTCAGAAATATTTGACGGTAAAAAATTAATTGAACAAGCTACACATACCGTTCATTTAGGCAAAATAAAAGATGGGGAAAATATTCTGGACGAAGTTTTAGCAACAATTTTTATTGCACCAAAATCTTTTACCGGAGAAAATAGTGTGGAATTAAGTTGCCATGGTTCGCCATTTATTCAACAAAAAATAGTAGAGCTTCTTGTAAAAAAATCTTGCCGATTGGCAAAACCTGGAGAATTTACTTTGCGCGCATTTTTAAACAAACGATTGGACTTGTCGCAAGCAGAAGCCGTGGCCGATTTGATTGCATCCCAAAGCGCAGAAAGCCATCGCACGGCAATGATGCAAATGCGAGGAGGATTTTCAAATGAAATTTCAATCCTTCGCGAACGCTTACTTAATTTCGCCTCGTTGATTGAATTGGAATTAGATTTTGCTGAAGAAGATGTAGAATTTGCTAACAGAAATGAGCTGAAAACTTTTGTCGAAAACATACAATCAATAATCAATTCTCTTTTAGCAACATTTAAATATGGGAATGCTATTAAAAATGGAATTCCTACGGTTATTGTTGGAAAACCAAATGCCGGAAAATCAACTTTGCTCAATGCATTAATTAACGAAGAACGAGCCATAGTAAGTGAAATAGCAGGCACTACGCGTGATTCGATTGAAGAGATTGTTGTTATTGACGGAATATTATTTAGACTAATTGATACCGCAGGAATTAGACAACATTCGAATGATACCATCGAAAAAATTGGTATCAAAAGAACCTATGAGAAAATTGAAAAAGCATCCATCATAATTTATTTATTTGATGCTTCAACATCAAGCGAAACAGAAATTAAAAACGAATTGAAACTATTTGAAAATATAAATGCAGTTGTAATTCCAGTTGCTAACAAAACCGATTTATTACCCATCAATTCTCAACTTTTTAAAGTTTCAGATTTACAAATCGAAATATCTTCATTAAAAAAAATCGGAATTGAAAATTTGAAATCTAAATTGAAAGACATTGTTAGCAAAGACAAAGTAAAAAACGACATCATCGTTACAAATATTCGTCATTTCGAAGCATTAAAAAACACAAACGATTCACTAGAAAGTGTGCTGAGTGGCATTGAAATAAATATTACAACCGAGCTTCTTGCTTTTGATATTCGCAAAGCAATTTTTCATTTAGGTGAGATTACTGGTGAAATTACAACAGATGATTTATTGGCTAATATTTTTTCTAAATTCTGTATCGGAAAGTAACATTTAATCAAAATCAAACCACATCAACATCAGCAAACACAATTGCATTTTTAAATTCTTTCATTTCTAAAAGTTTTTGCATGTGTTGTTTTATAAAATTTTTTATGGTTGGCAAACGCGTATTTGTTCGTTCTACTTTCACCAATAATTCTTTGATAAAATAATTTCTAATCTTACTTACATAAGGACTTTCGGGACCTAATAAATTTTCTTTTATAGTTGGCGCCAACATATTTCTTAAATGATATGCTGCGTTTTCGGCAACTTTTACATCCTTGTGTTTAATACAAATTTTAATTAATCTATAAAAAGGCGGATAAGCAAATCTTTGTCGTTCTTGCATTTCTCTCAAGTATAATCCTTCGTAATCGTTTTCAATTATTGAATGAATAACTGGATGATCTGGAGAACTAGTTTGAATCACCACTTTGCCTCGTTTGTGTTTTCTGCCACCACGGCCACTCACTTGCAATATCAATTGAAATGCTCTTTCGTTGGCTCTAAAATCAGGGAAATACAAAAGTTGATCTGCATTGATTATTCCTACTAAATTTACTTTTTCAAAATCCAATCCTTTGCTCAGCATTTGAGTTCCCACTAAAATATCAAACTTATGTTGTTCAAAATCTTTAATAATTTGTTCGTGACCAAATTTTGTTCTTGCTGCATCTAAATCCAATCTTCCTACTCTGGATTCGGGAAATAATAGTTGAAGTTCGTCTTCAATTTTTTCTGTGCCAAATCCTTTCAATGTAAGTTGATGACTTCCGCACGCATGACAACTTTTTGGAATGTTTTGCGTAAATCCACAATAATGACATTTTAACGAATCAATAAATTTATGATAGGTTAAACTGATATCGCAATTTTGACATCGTGGTATCCAATTGCAAACATCACATTCAATAAGCGGTGCGTATCCTCTTCTGTTTTGAAACAAAATTATTTGTTCGTCTTTTGACAGCGCCAATTTTATAGCATCGTACAAAACCGAAGTAAAATTTCCTGAAATGGTTTTGGTTCTTTTTTCTTCAGAAATATTGGCTGTATTTATTTCTGGCATTTCCATTTCCGCAAATCGTTGTTTCATTTCAACCAATGCATACTTGCCAATTTTAGCATTAAAATAAGTTTCAAACGAAGGTGTGGCTGTGCCCAAAATTGTTTTGCAATTGTACATCGAGGCCAAAATAATTGCGGCATCGCGAGCATGATATCTTGGCGCAGGTTCGTTTTGTTTAAATGATGATTCGTGCTCTTCATCCACTATTACCAAACCCAAATTATCAAAAGGAAGAAATACCGAACTACGCGCTCCAATTACAATTTTGAATTGATTGTTTTTTACTTTGTTCCAAATTTCAACCCTTTCGTTATCGCTAAATTTGCTATGAAATGCAATGCATTTATTGCCAAAATATTTTCGAATACGATGAACAACTTGAGATGTCAATGCAATCTCGGGCAACAAGTACAAAACTTGTTTATCCTTGGCAAGTGCCTCTTCAATTAATTTTACATAAATGTGCGTTTTTCCGCTTGAAGTTACACCATGAAGAAGCACAACATCTTTTTCGTTAAAATTATTTTTTACAGATTCAAACGCAATTTTTTGAGTTGGGTTTAACTCAAATTCATGAAGCGGAGTGTTTTCAATCTGAATCCGATCAACGCTGATTTCATACAAATCAAAAATTTTATTTTTAACTAAAGTTGACAGCGAACTTAAATTTCCAGTTGCCGATTTTAAAAGCAATTGCTTGTCGACATGCTTATGTTCATTTTTTAAATGCAAATATGATAGCAGAAGATTTAGTTGTTTTTCTTTTTTTTCTAATTTGTCAAAAAGCAGTTTCAATTTCTCTTCATCGTCATAAATTGAATTTAATTTAACACATGTCAAACTCTTCTCGGTATACTTTTGTTTTAATTCTTCATTAAGTAAAACGGCTCCTTTTTGTACCAAGTTTTTTATAATTGAAAATACATTTTTCAATTGCAAAATATCTTGCACTTCATTGATGCTTAATTGCTCTTGCAATTCCAAAGCTTCAAGTATCAAAAACTCTTTGTCATCCAACTCAATTTGATGTTTATCAAAATCAGGATTTCGCAGTATTTTTGTAGCGCTTTGCAACTTAAATGGCGCTGGCAATGCAGCAGCCATTACATCGCCAACAGTACACATATAATAGTTGGCAATCCAATCCCAAAATTTCAATTGATTTTCGTTTACAATTGGCTCGTTATCCAAAACCGATAAAATGTATTTTGCTTCGTAAGCTTCCGGAACTTTATGATGAATACTTCGAACAATTGCTGAAAATATTCGAGTTTTTCCAAACTGAATAACTACTCGTTTACCAATTTGTACATCATTAAACAAATCAGCAGAAACGCGATAAGTATAAAGCTTTGGCAAGTACAAAGGCAAAATTACATCAACAAATGTGGCAAGTGGCTCAGTCAAATTAATTACAATTAAGAAGGTACAAATTACTTATTTCAAGTCGGAATGGACAAATAAAACAATCAAGAAAAATATTTCTTGTTTGAATTTGTGGCTGTTACAAGGTTTTATTTGTTCAATTCTATTAAATTTCATTTTTTTTTACATATTCGTTCCATGCAATTTCAAGGTAGCATAAAGTCAAAACTTCCCAAATCGGGCACTAGCATTTTTGCAGTAATGACAGCAATGGCAAACGAACACAATGCCATAAATCTTGCTCAGGGATTTCCTGATTTTTCGGTATCGGATAAGCTAATTGAGTTGGTTAATCAGTACATGAAAAAAGGATTTAACCAATATGCTCCAATGCCAGGTTTGTTATCATTGAGAGAAAAAATTGCCGAAAAAACACAATTTCTTTATTCAGCCAAATACAATCCAGAAACCGAAATTACAATTGTTCCGGGCGCTACACATGGAATATTTGCTGTAATATCAGCAATGGTTCGTGAAGGAGACGAAGTAATAGTTATAGAGCCTTGTTACGACAGCTACATTCCGGCAATTGAATTGAATGGTGGAAGAGCGGTACATGCTGAACTGAAATATCCAGACTATAAAATTGATTGGAACGAGTTGAAAAAACTTATCAATTTTAGAACTAAAATGATACTTCTAAATACACCTCATAATCCTACAGGAACAATTTTATCAGCACAGGATATTAGCAAACTTGAAAAGATTGTTAAAAATTCGGATTTGATAGTTTGCAGCGATGAAGTTTACGAACACATTATTTTTGATAAAGTAGAGCACCAAAGCATTGCGCGTTATCCGAATTTGGCCGAACGAACTTTTATAGTTTCATCGTTTGGAAAAACATACCATGCCACAGGTTGGAAAACAGGATACATTCTTGCTCCAGCCAATTTAACAGCTGAGTTGCGCAAGGTGCATCAGTTTATGGCTTTTAGTGTAAACACGCCCATTCAATATGCGTTAAGTGATTTTATGGATGACAAATCTGCTTATACTGAACTCGCGGATTTTTATCAAGAAAAACGCGATTATTTTCGCAAACTAATTAAAGGTTCAAATTTTAAATTATTGCCTTGCTATGGAAGCTATTTTCAATTGTTAAATTATTCGAAAATTAGCAAAGAAAAAGACACTGAATTTGCCGAAAGATTAACCAAAGAACACAAAGTAGCTAGCATTCCAACCTCTGTATTTTATGAGAAAAAAACGGATAACAATGTTTTGCGTTTTTGTTTTGCAAAACAAAATGAAACCTTGGAAAAAGCTGCCGAAAAATTAATGAAAGTATAGTTGATGAAAGAACTAAAAATAACAACCATTCAAAGCAATCTGCATTGGGAGAATAAAAATTCCAATCTGAACATGTTTTCAGAAAAAATGAATTCAATTTCTGAGAAAACAGATTTGATTGTATTGCCCGAAATGTTTGCAACGGGCTTCAGTATGAATGCAACAAAACACTTTGAAACAATGGACGGAAAATGTGTAGAATGGATGAAAGAAAATGCTTCAAACTTAAAAAGTGCACTGTGTGGAAGTTTGATAATTAAAGAAAATGAAAATTATTTCAACCGCTTTATTTGGGTAGATCAAAACGGAAAATTATCGTATTATGATAAGGCGCATTTGTTTAGAATTGGCGAAGAAGACAAACATTATACAAAAGGAAACCGTAGAGTAATAATTGAATACGAAGGGTGGAAAATTGCTCCATTTATTTGTTACGACCTTCGATTTCCGGTTTGGATGAAACGCAGCGAAGAATTTGAATACGATATGTTATTGCTTGTCGCCAATTGGCCTGAACGAAGAAACAATCATTGGAAAATTTTAACTCAAGCTAGAGCAATTGAAAACCAAAGTTACCTTGTTGCTGTAAACCGTGTAGGATACGATGGCCATGGAATTAATCACACAGGCGACTCAACAGTGTATTCGCCACTTGGCGAAATTATTATTAGAAGAACTGAAGACGAAAGTATCGATACTGTAATTTTAAACCAACAAACTTTGCTTGATTACCGTAAATCATTTCCGGTTTATTTGGATGATGATTTGTTTAAATTGAGTTGAGTTTGCAACTTATTAAAGAGAAATTAGTCTTATTAAATTATAACGATTTTTATTGAAAATGAAAAAAAATATTCTGTTTTTTGTAGGTTTAGTTTCTGTTTTTTATTTGCACGCTCAAATCAAATTAGAAGTTAAAGGAATAAATCCAATTTCTATAGTTTTTGAAACGAATGAATTTGATTTTGGAGTAATAAATGAAAATGGCGGAAGGGTTTCAAATACTTTTTATTTTAAAAACACGGGGAATTCTCCAATAAAAATAAAAAATGTAGACGTAGAATGTGGTTGCACAAATTCGATTTGGACAACAGATGAAGTAAAACCAGGCGGAACTGGTTTTGTAAAAGCAACATTTAATCCGATTGACAGACCCGGTGGATTTTCAAAAAAACTAACCGTTAAATCTGAATCAAATCCGGAAATAACCATTCTTCGAATTACTGGAACCGTTTCTCCATCAAGACAAAATTTTGCGGATTTATACAAATTTGAATACGGCCGAGTTGCAATCAATACAAACACCTTGACCTTTAAAATAAAAAATACTGGATACGACAGTTCCAATATTTTTATGTACAACTTAAGCAATAAAAAAATAAAAATTGTACGAGTTGATAAGCCAACAAATATTGTAGTTAGTTATTATTACGATGAAATGTTGCCCATGTCTGAGTTAGTGGTAAAAATTAAGTATTACCCAAAAAGCAAAACAGAATTTGGACCCTCCTATCAAGAAATTAAACTTTATACAACCGATGATACGATACCAGTAAAAACATTTCATATAAATGGTTATATCAGCGAAGATTTTTCTGCATTGGACGAAAAAGCATTAAAAAAATCGCCCAAAATTGTATTAGATAAAACCAGTCACGATTTTGGCCAGATTAGTTTTTTAGATCAACCAAGTACAACATTTGCAATATCAAACAAAGGCAAAGAAGATTTAAAAATAAGACGCATTGTTAGAAGTTGTAATTGCCTGATTCCATCCATTGATGTATCGACAATAAAAAAAGGAAAAAAAGCTTTTCTGAAAATTGCATACTCATCATTTAATGTAACCGGAAATGATGAAAGGGAACTAACGCTAATAACCAACGACCCAAAAAACTCTGAAATCACACTTAAAATTAAAGCTAACATTTCAAAATAATAAAACAACTTTTAATCTAGTTTTGTGATACCAACACTTGATTTTTCAAAAATCAATTTGCATTAAATTTAAGTTCAATTAATTTCGACAAAAAATAATTTATGAAAAAAATAGTTTTAATAGCAACCAGTTTCATCAGTGGAATTGCAGGCGCTTATGTGTTTTTTAAGTTTCAGAATCCTGTAGTATTATTTACACAACAAAATAGTAATCCAATAAATTCAGCAACAATTTCTACAGCCAATTACAAAGGCGTTCCAATTACTGAAAATAATTTTGTGAAAGCATCACAAATTGCTACACCAACAGTAGTGTTTATAAAAACGCTTACAAACCAACGTGGTTACAACGATCCGTTTGGAGATTTTTGGGGAGGAATGGATTTCTTTGGCAGACGCGGTCCTGTTTCCAGTTCAGGAAGCGGAGTAATTATTTCAGAAGACGGATACATTGTAACCAATTTTCATGTGGTGAAAGATGCCAATACAATTGAAGTTATTTTAAACAACAACAAACATTCCTATTCAGCAAAAATTATCGGAACCGATCCATCAACCGATTTGGCATTGTTAAAAATTGAAGCTAAAAACTTACCCCACATTACACTTGGGAATAGCGACAATGTACAAATTGGCGAATGGGTTTTGGCTGTTGGAAATCCTTTTAATTTAACATCAACTGTAACGGCTGGAATTGTGAGCGCAAAAGGCAGAAATATCAATATTGTAAACAATACATTTCCAATCGAATCTTTTATTCAAACCGATGCTGCAATCAATCCTGGAAACAGTGGTGGCGCTTTGGTTGATTTGGAAGGCAAATTGGTAGGAATAAATACAGCCATTGCTAGTAATACTGGAAGTTATAACGGATACGGATTTGCAATACCGGTGAATATTGTTGCTAAAATCATTAAAGATTTGATTGAATACAAAGAAGTTCAACGCGGATTTACAGGCATGGATGTAAAAGATATTGATGCTGGATTGGCAGAGAAACTAAACATCAACAATAATTTGGGTGTGTACATTCAATCCATATTAACTGATGGACCAGCAGACAATGCAGGATTGAAAGTTGGCGATGTTATAATAAAAATAAATAGAAAAGACATTGATAGCAAATCAATATTTGACGAGCAACTTGCTTACAATCGTCCTGGCGATAAAGTAACAATTTCTATTCTGCGAAACACAAAAGAAATAGACATTACAATAACTCTATTGAATAGAGAAGGAACCACTGCAATAATGAAAAAAGGAACTGTTAGCAGCGAAAGTTTAGGTGCCGATTTTCAAGCAGTACCCAAATTAGAAAAAGATAAATATGGAATTAAAAATGGAATTCGTATTACAAACATACGACAAGGAAGAGTTGCCAGCATGGGACTAAGCGAAGGATTTGTTTTAATTGCATTGAACAAAAAGGAGTACGAGAAACCAGAAGATCTGATTCAGGATTTAGAACGAGCTCGTGGACAAGTGGTAATTGAAGGCATTTTCCCCAACGGTGGCAGAGGTGTGTTTTCGTTCTATAGTTATTGAATAATTCTTTGAACATTTAAGTACAAATTGATTGTCGTTTAGGTAAAAGTAAAAAAGCCTCGCATAATTGCAAGGCTTTTTTTACAATTTAACACCATCAAATTATTCTTCTATTTCAATTTCAGTAACTTTATAACCCAGTTTTTTCAATGGTTCGGTTACTTTGTCTCTGTCTGCAACTACAATAATCATCATTTTATCAGCAGTCAACATTTCTTTTGCAATCTTGTTGATCTCGGTTTTTTCCATTCCCTTAAGAATTTGTTTTTGTTGCGCTTGAAAATCTCTAGGCAAATTGTGTTCAATAATGTTGTTAAGAAATCCAGCTTTTTGGAACAAGGATTCGTATTGCAAAGCCTGACTTTGTGTTAATGACGACTTGGTAAATACTATTTCTTCATCTGTAATTCCAGTGTTTCTATAATTATTTATTTCGTACATTATTTCTCTAACTGCACTATCGGTAGATGATGCTCGAACGCTAGCAGAAGTTCCAAATGTTCCATAATATTCATTGCCACCAAAACCTCCCCTAATTCCATAAGTAAATCCTTTGTCTTCGCGAAGATTCAAATTTAAACGGCTGTTAAAGTTTCCACCTAATGCAAAATTCATCACATTTGATTTGTAAAACTTTCCGTTCCAATCGTAAGGTATAGCTGGGCAAGCAACTATAATTACAGATTGTTTGATTTTAAATTTATCAATCAAATAAATCTGTGTCTGATCTTTATAAATTGCTGGCGACAAAATAGGCAAGGCTATGTTTTTTTTAGTCCAACTTTTAAGAAAATTAAGTTTGGGCATAATTTCATCTTGCGACACATCGCCTACAATAATTACCTTGGTAAAGTCTGGAGCATAAAAACGATTGTAATATCCCTGCACATCTTTTAGCGACATTCCTTTTATTGTTTTCGTAGTTCCTTCTGATGGGTTTCCTTGCAACGATTTTGAGCCAAACATCAATTTACTGTAAATTAACATAGCTAGGTAGCTTGGGTTTTGCATGTTCGATTCTATGTTGCGATAATATTGTCTTTGCAATCTTCTAAAATCATCTTGATTAAATTTAGGATGCATCAACACTTCTTCAAGCAGTTTTAAGGTAGCATCTAAATGTATTTTCTCACACACTACATTCACATTTGTTTCGTCTGCACTTGCACCAAATGAAATTGTACTGCCCAATTTTCTGGCCGCAATATCAAATTCTTCTCCTGTCATATTTTGGGTGGCTTCGCCCATTAATGTTGCAGTAAAACTAGCAAGTCCTAATTTATTTAAATCTCCAACTATGTTGTTTCCACCTTTAATTTTTATCAAAATTGCGACAGTCGGAGTTTCGCTTGTACGAGTTCCAATTACTTGAATTCCGTTATCAAATTTTTCGTTAAAAAATTCAGGAACTTCAATTTCTTTAAATGTGCCCGGAGTTGGCTTTACACTACGATCAAAATTATCAATGGCTCTTTTATACGTCAATCCTTTGTATTCAAGTTCGGCAGAAGCTATTCCAGATGCTTGTGCTCCAGCTTCCGATTCTTCATCAGCATTGCTAATAGCCGCATTCAATCGTTTTGGAAATACACGAATCATCACATAATTTTTACCCAATACATATTGACGAAATACACGCATTACATCCTCTTTGCTTACTTTTTTATAGCGTGCTATTTCCTCTTGCAAATTGTACGATTTTCCATTATGCATATAATGATACAAAGAAATAGTTGCGGATTTCGAGGCTACACTTTCCAATCGTCTAGTAATTTCACTTATGTAAGTTTCAACAGCAATTTTGATATCTTCATCACTCACACCATTTTTGTCAAATTCACCCAATGTTTGTTTTAACAAAGTTTCCAAATCCACATCGTTGCCCGGAAAATCTAAAATTTGAATAGTAAATTCTCCCGCCAATTCGCTGCTGCTGTTAAAACTACCCGCACCGTTTGATTTCTCGCTTTTATCAAAGTTTTTGTATAACAAGGAGTTTTTCCCATCACTTAAAATATTTGACATCACATCTAACGCTGCATCATCGGCATGATAAGCCGGAGGTGTTGGCCATGTATAATTCAACAAGGGCATTGTAATTTTACTATCAGGTATGCTTGCTCTTCTAATATCAGGAAGTCTGAATGGTTCAACGCGTTGTTTGCGAACCTCGGGGCCGCGTGGAATAGCACCAAAATATTTTTCAGTTAGTTTCAATACTTCGGCAGGATTTACATCTCCGGCAACTACAAGACTTGCATTGTTTGGTCCGTACCAACGCATAAAAAAATTCTTCAAATCTTCAACATTTACCCTGTCCAAATCTTCAACATATCCAATTGTTGACCAACTGTATGGATGGCCAGTAGGATACAAAATGAAATCTTGCATCTCATCTTTTTTTCCGTAAGGAACGTTGTCTACGTTTTGTCCTTTTTCATTTTTAACTGTTGATCGTTGCACTTCAAATTTTTTCTGAGTTACAGAATCCAATAAAAAACCCATCCGATCTGATTCTAACCAAAGTGCTGTTTCTAAATAATTAGATGGCAAAGTTTCAAAATAATTGGTTCTATCTCGGTCAGTAGTTCCATTCATATTTCCGCCTGCTCCTTGAATTAACTTAAAATGCTCTTCATCTCTAACGTGTTCAGATCCTTGAAACATCATGTGTTCGAAAAAATGAGCAAAACCAGATTTTCCTGGAGTTTCGCGAGCCGACCCTGTGTGATAAGTAACCTCTACATGTACAATCGGATCGCTATGATCTTCGTGAATGAAAAGCGTTAATCCATTAGGCAAACGGTACTTTTCGTATGCAATTTTTATTTCGCCTGGCAAGGCAGTCACTTTTTCTATTAATTGTGTTTGATTACTTGGCACTACTTGTGTTTGTGCATTCAATTGAAAGACACCTATTGTTGCAACAACGCCTACTAACAACGCATAATTTTTCATATTTTTATTCCTTCATTTAGATTTGGTGCAATATCAGATAAAATTATATTTATTAAAATGATTTTAAAAAATTCAATCCTTTCAAGTATGAATTGCGCTGATATAAATTTCAATTATCACCTCTAAATCACAAGAAATTTTAGTAGTTTTTTAAATTATCTTCGCGCCCCAATTTATGATTGCAATAACGAATATAGACTTTGAGTTTGGTGGTCGATACCTTTTTAAAAATGCAAATTGGCATATAAAAACGAATGAACGCATTGGATTGGTTGGTCGAAACGGCACAGGAAAATCAACTTTGCTTAGGGTAATTAATGGCGAATACGGTGTTGGCGCTGGAAGTATTTCAAAACCAAAAGATTTGACCATAGGATTTTTAAATCAAGACAACCTAAGTTTTGAAACCGATGAACCAATAGTAAAAGTGGCGATGCAAGCCTATCAACGGGCTTTGGATTTGGAAATAGAAATTGAGCAGGTTTTGAAAAAAATGGAAACCGACCACAGCGATGAGATTATGCATTTGCTGGCGGATAAACAACACGAATACGAAGTGCTGGATGGATATAATATTCACTTTAAATGCGAAAAAGTATTGGAAGGTTTAGGGTTTTCGACAGCGCAACTTACTCAGCCATACAAAAACTTTTCAGGAGGTTGGCGAATGCGTGTAATGCTAGCAAAATTACTTTTGCAAAACCCCGATTTGCTGATGTTGGATGAACCAACTAACCATTTGGATTTGCCGACTATCGAATGGCTAGAGGAATATTTAAAATCGTATGCCGGAACTGTAGTGGTTGTAAGCCATGATCGTGAATTTCTTGATCGTATGACAACAAAAACTGTTGAAGTAGCAAATCAGTTATTGTACGAATATCCTGGAAATTACGAATTTTATTTAGAGGCAAAACAAGAGCGCATTGGATTGCAAAAAAGGCAATTTGACAATCAACAGCAATTTATTAAAGACCAAGAAAGACTTATCAGCCGATTTAAAGCAAAGGCAAGCAAGGCGGCTATGGCTCAGAGCAGAATGAAGATGTTGGATAAAATGGATAAAATTGAATCGCCTGACGAGGACAATTCGGATGTGAATATTCAATTTAGAATTGCCAAAAATTCGGGCAGAATTATAACTGAACTGAACCATGTTTCTAAATCATTTCCCAATATTGACATATTAAAAAATAGTACTGGAAGAATTGAACGTGGAGATAAAATTGCTTTAATTGGAGCCAACGGAAAAGGAAAATCAACTTTGCTTAGAATGATTGCCGGAACCGAAAAATTTGAAGGCGAAATAAAACCCGGTTATAATTTACAACAATCGTTTTATGCGCAACATCAATTGGAATCGTTGAATATAAAACACGAAATCCTTGAAGAACTTCAACACCATTCGACCGAAAGAACAGAAACTGAACTTCGTACCATTTTAGGATGTTTTTTATTTTCTGGCGATGATGTTTTTAAGAAAATAAAAGTGCTTAGCGGAGGCGAAAAGGCAAGAGTTGCATTAGCCAAAACATTGCTTACCGAAGCTAATTTTTTATTGCTTGATGAACCTACAAATCATTTGGATATGCGAGCAATAAATATTTTAACCCAAGCCTTGCAAATGTATCAAGGAACTTACATCATTGTAAGTCACGATAGACATTTTATTTCGCAAACGGCTAACAAAATATGGTGGATTGAAGACCAAGAACTAAAAGAATATCCTGGAACTTATGCGGAGTGGGAAGCCAGAAATTTGAAGTTAGCAGAAACGAACAACAAGTCTGTTGCAAATAAAAGTTCGTCTAAATCAAATCAACAAACCAAAGCGAATAAATCGACTCAACAATCAAAATCGAGTAACAATCAATTGCAAAAAACTAAAAAGAAATTTGACGAATTAGAAAAAGATATTGAAACTAGAAAACTAAAAATCACAAACATAGAGTCTTCTTTTTCGTTGCCCGAAAATGCAATTAATGCAGATAAAATATTGGAACTTCAAAAAGTGCTTGCAGCAGAAAAAAACAGTTTGATACAATTGGAGCAAGATTTCGAAAAAATTTTTGAAGAAATGATGGGGTTGGAAAAATAAGTATTATTGCTCCATCATCTACTTTCACAAAATGAAAAAAACTAGTACAGCTTTCTTATTTTTTTGCTCATTTAATCTAAGTGCGCAGTTGGTTTATGACAACATGACTTACGATAAGCGTGTGCAAACTGTGCAGTTGATGAAAGACGGAACGGATGATCGATATCCAATCATTTCATTAAACAGTGCCGATCAATTGCGTTTAAGTTTTGATTTGACTGAAAAAACAAACGACTATTTTCAATACACAATTATTCATTGCGATGCCAATTGGTTACCAACCAATCTTGCGAGCAATTTTTATATGAAAGGAATGAGTTTTGACAATGTTACTGACTTTAAATTCTCGACCAATACGTATACTAAATATGTTCATTACAACATTGTTTTTCCTAACGAAAATATCACATTAACTGCTGCAGGAAATTATATCATAAAAGTTTATAAAAATTTTAACGAAGACGATTTAGTACTTTCGCGCAGATTCATGATTTTGAATAATAACACAAGTTTAGATGGCAATGCACGTCCTGCAACATTAGCTGAATACCGTTTTACCAAACAAGAATTAAATTTCACAATAGAATACAATGTGCAACAAATTCCAAATCCATTGGCGGATGTTAAGGTAGTTATTTTGCAAAACAATCATTGGGATGGTGCGTTGAGAGGACTGCCTCCTCAATTTGCTTTTGGCAACAAACTGGATTATAATTATCAAGACAGGACATTGTTCAACGGAGGAAATGAATACCGTTTTTTTGATACTCGTCAAATAAGAGCATTTAGCACCAATGTAAGAAGTAAATTTACTGACAGTGTTGTGCATGCTATTTTAAATACCGATGAGCCACGCAGTTCTCAACAATACATGTTGTGGCTTGATTACGATGGAAAAAGAATAATTCAAAATAAAGAAGGGCAGAATACAGCAACTAGTTCAGAAACAGATGCCGATTATGTTTGGATGACTTTTTATCTTAGCACCACTTCTGCAATGCCCGAAAATTCAGGAGTTTTTGTTTTTGGTGAATTTACAGATTGGAAACTTAAGCCCGAATATAAAATGTATTTTAATTCTGCACGAGGACGATACGAATGCGAAATACCTTTAAAACAAGGACGATACGAGTATAGTTATGCAGTTTTCAATACGGATACAAAAATGCCAGACGAAACGGTGATTGAAGGCAATCATGCTCAAACCGAAAACGAATATTTGATATTGGTTTACACTCGAAATTTGCAATTTAGTTTCGATGAATTGATTGGCGTAAAGAAAATTAATACAACAACACAATAAAAAGAGTTTGATTTTTTAAAACCTATTTTATGCCCAAATTTGGATTAGTTGGCTTCCCATTAAAAAATACATTTTCGAAAGATTTTTTTACAGCAAAATTTTCAACTTTAGGTTTGAATGATTTTTCATACGAAAATTTTTCGATTGAAAACATTGATCAAATTACGAATGTTTTAAAATCAAACCCTGACATAGGTGGCTTTAATGTTACAATTCCATATAAAGAATCAATTTTAAATTTCTTAGATGAAATAGATGAATCAGCAAAAACAATTGGCGCTGTAAATTGTGTTAAAGTCAATTCACAATCAAAGTTAATTGGTTTCAATAGCGATGCTTTTGGATTTGAAAAAACCATAATTCCAATAATAAAAGATGGACATCAGAAGGCATTAATCTTAGGAACTGGTGGCGTTGCAAAAGCGGTGGCTTATGTTTTAAAAAACCTACACATTGATTTTAAATTTGTAAGCAGAAAATTAAGTTTACAATCTTCAACGATTCAATTTCAAAATCTGAATTCTGAAATAATAACTTCATCTACATTAATTATTAACTGCACACCAGTTGGTATGTTTCCTAATCCAAACGAATTTCCAAACATTCCATTTCAATTTATTTCTTCCAAACATTTTTGTTACGACTTGATTTACTTACCCGAGAAAACTTTGTTTTTAGAAAAATGTGAAACGCAAGGAGCTAGTATTAAAAGCGGCTTAGAAATGCTACATCTTCAAGCCGAAAAAAGCTGGGAAATTTGGAATTCGAAATTTGAATTTTGAATCTTGAATTTTAAGTTACATGTTTGTTTTTATTAAATAAATAATGAAACAATCAAAACTCCTTTTTTTAATTCTGTTATTTTTCCAACTAAGTTTTGCTCAAAATTTCGAGTTGGCTTTAATTCCAAAACCACAATCAGTAAAATTAAAGAACGGATTTTTTACACTTGATTCAAACAGCATAATAATTCCTTTAAGTCCAGAATTAAACTTCGTGTCGATTGGCTTAGAACGCACCCCTACCCTTTCTCAAAAAAAATTACTTTATCAAATAGCCATTTTGGGCAAGTCAAAAAAGTTAAGAAAATCAAAGAATTCGATTTTCTTAAAAACCGATTCTACCTTGCAACACAAAGACGAATATGTTTTAGAAATTACTAAAAAACACATTCTAATTAGAGGACGAGAATCTGGAGTTTATTACGGATTAGTAAGCTTGATGCAATTAATTGAAATGCATTCTGGAGCAGAAACAAATGTCAATATCCCTTGCTGCAAAATTCAAGATTATCCAAGTTTTGAATGGCGCGGAATGCATCTAGATTGTTCAAGGCATTTTTTCCCAATTGATTTTATTAAAAAATATATCGACCTATTGGCTTTGTATAAAATGAATGTTTTTCATTGGCATTTAACAGACGATCAAGGATGGCGAATTGAAATAAAAAAATATCCAAAACTTACAGAGATTGGCGCTTGGCGAAATGGAAGTCAGCAAGGAAAATACAATGAACAAAAATTTGATACGCTAAGTTATGGTGGATTTTATACTCAGGATGAAATCAAACAAATCGTAAATTATGCAAACAATCGACACATTACAATTGTTCCGGAAATTGAAATGCCTGGACATTCATTAGCTGCTTTGGCATCCTATTCAAATTTGGGTTGTAAAGATACTCTTGTTCAAGTAGCCAAAGGGTGGGGAGTTTTTGATGATGTGTATTGTCCAACAGATGCAACATTTGATTTTTTAGAAAATATATTAAGCGAAGTGATGAATTTATTTCCTTCAAAATACATCCATATTGGTGGTGACGAATGTCCGAAATTACGATGGAAAAAATCAGAATTTTGTCAGCAATTAATGAAAACTGAAGGTCTAAAAGACGAACACGAATTGCAAAGTTATTTCATCCGAAGAATCGAAAAATTTGTAAACAGCAAAGGCCGACAAATTATTGGTTGGGATGAAATTTTGGAAGGCGGACTTGCTCCCAATGCAGCTGTTATGAGTTGGCGCGGAGAATCAGGTGGAATTGAAGCTGCAAAGCAGAAACACAAAGTGGTAATGACGCCTGGAAGCCATTGTTATTTTGACCACTATCAATTTAAACCAGACTCGTTAGAACCTATTGCGATTGGTGGTTTTACATCGGTTGAAAAAGTATATTCATACAACCCAATTCCTGATACTTTAACTGAAAACGAAAAAAAATATATTTTAGGCGCACAGGGAAATGTTTGGACAGAATATATTTTAACTCCGGCACAAGTTGAATACATGGCATTGCCACGAATGTCTGCACTTGCTGAGGTTTTGTGGCTGGGAGAAAAAAAAGGAATTTTTCAAGATTTTCGATTACGTTTGATTCAGCATTTTAAGTTGCTTGATAAATTAAAAGTGAATTATGCAAAACATATTCTAAATTAATATTTGATACTATTTTATGAAAAACAAAAGAAGAGAATTTTTGAAACTTGGCATTTTGGCAACTATTGCTGCACCATTAAAAAGTTTTGGATTTAATTCCATTTCTGAAACATCAACCAATAAACCCATTGTTCTATCAACTTGGAAATTTGGCATAAAAGCAAACGAAGCTGCATGGAATGTTTTATCAACAAATGGAAGAGCTTTGGATGCTGTCGAAACAGGTGTTCGCCTTCCTGAAGGAGATCCAAACGAAAGAAGTGTTGGCCTAGGTGGAAGGCCTGATAGAGACGGAAGAGTTACATTAGATGCATGCATCATGGACGAGAATTTAAACATTGGTTCAGTTGCTTGTCTTGAGCATATTGTTCATCCTATTTCTGTTGCTCGCGCAGTGATGGAAAAAACTCCTCACGTAATGTTAGTTGGCGAAGGCGCTTTACAATTTGCTTTATCTCAAGGCTTCAAAAAAGAAAATTTATTGGTTGCCGAATCTGAAAGAGAATGGAAAGAATGGTTAAAAAAATCAAACTACAAACCTATAGTAAACATAGAAAATCACGACACGATTGGAATGATTGCATTGGACATGAATGGAAATTTATCAGGCGCTTGCACAACAAGTGGATTGGCATATAAAATGCATGGACGAGTTGGTGATTCTCCAATTATTGGTGCAGGTTTGTATGTAGACGGAGAAGTGGGAGCAGCTACTGCCACAGGACATGGTGAAGAAGTTATTCGTGTTGCTGGCTCGCATTTAGTTGTTGAATTAATGCGTCATGGAAGATCGCCTCAGCAAGCTTGCGAAGAAGCAATCGAGCGCATTTACAAAAAGAATATTAAGCGATTGAACGAAATACAAATTGGTTTTATAGCGTTAAATAAAAACGGAGAAACTGGTGCATTCTGTTTGCAAAAAGGATTTAATTATGCCAAATACGATACAACAGGAAACGTGTTAATTGATTCGGATTATAAAGTAAAGTAATTATCGAATTTGGTTTAATGATTTAATTATTAAAGCACTTTTTATTTCACGCTCAGTTAATTCAGTTTCTATTTGAATTATTTTTTCTTCATTTGGCAACAAATCAAATCCGTTGTCAGAAAAATCCGTAAGAAATGGATGGTATAAAAAAACGCCTTTACAAAGTGTTGAAGATTTTAATTTGATTATTTTATGCTTGCCTAATTTAATAACACTAAATCGAATATTTGCTGTTTCTAATTTCAAATTTTTCAATGTATCAAAATACAACAAGTTAGTCGCAAGTTGTATGTTGTTAGTTGATAGCGTTGTCTTGAGAAAAGTTTTTTGTTTGTCGAATTTCGGGAAATAATTTATTGCCTTTTCAAAAACCAAAACTCCCGAATCATTTTTTAACAAACAATTTTTTCTTTCTTCAAAAATTTTACTGCCGCTAAAATCTATTAATTCAATTTTTAATTCCGCGATAAAATTTTGAATTGAATCAGAAACAGCATACACTTTTACTGTATCATTTTCTACAATTGGCGAAACCAAAATTGTTTTGTATCCATCTTTAATTCTGAAATATGCAGGCTTGCAAACGCCTTCGAAATCAATTATACTCCAAGTAATTCCAGGCCAATAATCATTCAATTGCCAAAGCATTGTTCCCATGCAAAAAGGTTTTGCTCTTCGATGTGCTTCTGATGCAATTTTATATGCATCGGCTTGCAACAATTGTGATGTCCAAACATAATCAGAATCGTATTTTGGTTTTGGATAATACCAATCGTGGTATTTTAAAATCAGTTTATTTCCTTTATAACTTTTTTGATGAAAATTAATTGTTGAGTCATTTAAATTAAAATTAGTTGATCCATTGAAATATTTTATACTTTGATACGAAGGGAAACTAGGAAAACCATACTCGCTCATAAAACGAGGAATGTATTTTAAATAGCTTTCAAAAGGCATTTCGCCATGCCAAACGCCCCAAAAATGATTATCACCAAAATTAAAATCTTTCAAATTCCCCCAATTGCTTTGAGGACTTGTTGGTATATAATTTAGTTTTAAATCATCAAATTTGGATGAAAATATTTTATTGAATTTCAAGTCGTATTCAGTCAACAATTTTTGGTAAACCGAATCTGAATACTTGTATTTCTGTTTCCATCCCCAATTTTTTGAAGCAACATCTATTTCATTATTTCCACAAAATAAAACTACAGACGAATGTTTTTTAAGTCTCTTTACATTCTCATCCAATTCAATAATTTCATTACATAAAATCGCAGAATCGTGAGGATAAAAAGTATTTGCATACATTAAATCTTGCCAAATTAATATATCAAAACTATCGGCAAGATTGTAGAATTCTTCGTCTTCATAAATTCCTCCGCCCCAAACACGAATCATATTTACATTTGCTTCTTTTAACTTGTTGAACAAATATTTGTAATTGGTTTTAGCTTGATGAATTTTGGAGATAGGAATGTAATTTACCCCTTTAATAAAAAGCGGCATTCCATTTTTCAGAAAATATAAATTTCTGCCACTTGAATCTTTTTGATTGATGAATTCAATTTTATTTTTTGAAATTATCTGATGGTCAGAAGTACTTAAATTCGAATCGCAACCAAATAATTTTACATTTTTCCATATACCACTTGTAAGCAATCTTGGCGCAAAATCCCAACCATAATGCAATGCTGATTTGCGAGTAAACACGCTTGTTTTACAAGTATCGCAATCATTGTCTGCTGGATAAACAAATCCATTTTTCAAGCAATCATTCATTGCAAAATAAATAGGCGAATGAAAATATATTTTTAACCGATTGCTGTTTTGATGCGAATTTGTTTTAGACTTAATTTCTACACTCCAACTTCGAAACATATTGTTGGCAGAAAGTATTAAAGTATCATTTAAATATACATCCGCATAAGTATCCAATCCTTCAAATTGCAATTCAATAAATTTTTTATTAAAAATTAAATCTGGAATGTCAAACGAAGTTTCATAAACCCAATCTTTCTTTTCAATCCATTGCACTTTTGTTTCGTCCAACCCAACAAAAGGATCAGGAATTAATTTATTTGACAACAAATCTCGATGCACATTGCCGGGTACTTCAGCTTTATACCATGTTGAAGAATCTGAGCAACGAAAAATCCAATCGTGATTTAACAATAAAGTAGAAACATTTTGCGAATATGCATTAACAGTTAAAAATAATAAGCCAAAAAGCAATCTCATATTTTGTATATTTTTTGCTGTTAATAATTTAATCCAAACCGTTTTTGTGCTTGACTAACTTACTCTCGAAATAACATTTATTATAGCATTAATTTTCGCTTCGTCAGATATCATTTTTTCATCCAATAATTTATGTGCCGAAGCGTGAAAACTTCTAATCCCTACATCAAATAACTCAGTTGCATTTTCAGCATTCACTCCACCTCCAGCCATAATTTCAATTCTGCCATTTGCATATTTTATCAAATCACATAATAAAAATTTCCCTTCGACAGCCGTTGCTTTTTGTCCTGATGTTAATACGCGTTTTATTCCAAGTGAAATCAAATCATCAATTGCTTTAAATGGATTTGAGCAAACATCAAAAGCTCGATGAAAAGTTATATCAAGCGGTTTTGAAATCTCAACAAATTTTGCAGTATTTTCAATATCAATATTTCCGTTTTCATTAAGCAAACCAAACACTACACCATTTGAATTGTTTTTTTTGCAAAAAGCAATATCAGCTTTCATTAATTCTAGCTCATTGCTGCTATAAATAAAATTGCCGCCTCTTGGCCTAATCATAATATACAAAGGAAGATTTGTATTCTTTCTCGCTAAAATAATATCATCATAATCGGGAGTAACTCCACCAACATTTACATTGCTACAAAGTTCAATTCTATCTGTTTTAGTAGTTGAAATTTGTTTTACATGTGTGGCATCAAAACAAGCGATTTCAAGTATGTTTTTCAATTTGGAAAGATGTTTTCTAAGTTTCGAAAGTAGTAACTTAAATTATTTTTCTACAACCTCATACATGTCTTGTCTGCGGTCTTTCCAGTTTAAAACAGTTCCTGTATTTCGTGCACGTTCAAGTGCTGCTAAATCCAAATCTGCTATCACAACTGTTTCAATATTTGTGCTTGCTTCGCCCGCAACAGCATCTGGTGGAAAGCTGAAATCACTTGGAGTATAAATTCCAGATTGAGCATAATTAATATCCATGTTTTCAACAGAAGGAATATTGCCAATTGTACCAGCTGTTGCAACAAAAATTTGGTTTTCAATTGCTCTAGCTTGAGCACATAATCTCACTCGCAAATGGCCATGTTTTTCATCCGTACTGAACGGAACAAATAATATTTTTGCGCCTTTATTACAGGCAATTCTGGCCATTTCAGGAAATTCAACATCGTAACATACATTAATAGCCACCTTGCCACAATCGGTGTTAAAAACCCTTATTTCATTTCCTGGTTTAACACCCCACCACTTCGCCTCGTTGGTTGTTATATGAATCTTGTATTGTGTTTCATAAGTTCCATCTCGTTTGAACAAATAGGAAATATTGTGCAAATTTTCGTTTTCAACTTGCAAATGTGTTCCTGCAATAATATTGATATTGTACTCTAAAGAAAGTCGTGAGAATAAAGCGATATAATCTTTTGTATATTCATCTAATTTGCGAATACCATCTTCAGGACTCATGCTTTTATATTCGTGCAAACTTAAAAGTTGAGTCGTAAAAAGTTCAGGGAATAAAGCAAAATCTGATTTGTAGTTTGATGCTACATCCGTAAAATATTCGCATTGTTTTGCAAAATCTTTGAACGAGTCAATTTTTCTAACTTCATACTGAATGCAACAAATTCTAACCTTTTTCATCAACACGCTTCGCTCTCTAGTTTCAGGAATGTAATCCAGATTGATCCATTCGAGCAACAATCCATATCCAACCGATTCAACATCTTCGGGCAAATAATCTTTAATTATCCGTTGAACTGTAAATCCTTGCGACAATTGAAAAGTTACAACTGGATCTTTAATTTTTTTATCAACTACACGCTTTACATAAGCACGAACCCCAAACTCTTCACTAAAATTATGATAATTTGGAACTCTTCCGCCAATTAAAATTCGCATTAAATTCTTCTCCGTACAAAGTTTTTTACGCATTTCGTACAATCGTCTTCCAATTTTCAAACCCTGAAAATCGGGATGCACCATTACTTCAATACCATACAATGTATCGCCTTCGTCATCGTGATTTGTGATATAACCATTGTCGCAAATTTCTTTCCATGTATGGTCATCATCGTATTCGTCCCAACTAATGATTAGACTTGATGCAGATCCTACAATTTGTCCTTCGTACTCTATTATTTGCATCCCATCCGGAAAATTCGAATACAAACTTTCGAGCATTTCATATTTCCATGGTTCGTTTTTTGGGAAACAAACTTTTGACAGTTCAATGATTTCATCAAAATCATTGCGTTCAACATTTCGTTCAATTAACTTCGGTTTTCTTCTTGAATGAGTTTTCATCCTATTTAAATTTAAAGCAAATATAGGAAGTTTAAGGCATCTGAAGTTTTGGAATGATTAAGTAAAACTCATTTTCCAAAATTAAATACCACAATACTTTAATGTTTAAAACTATCGTCATAAAATTTAGCTAAAGAATTATTTTTGAAAAAATAATATTGAATTATGAATTCATTCAAAGTTGTAGGCGGCAATCAATTGAAAGGAGAAATCATTCCTCAAGGCGCAAAAAACGAAGCATTGCAAGTGATATCTGCGGTACTTTTAAGCTCCGAAAAAATTACTATTGAAAACATTCCAAATATTCATGACGTAATGAAATTGATTGAACTTTTGCGTGAGATGAATGTTAAAATCGAACAAATTAGCAAAAATGTATTTTCATTTGAAGCAAAAGATGTAAACCTAAATTATTTATTAAGTGAAGATTTTAAAAAGAAAGGCGCTGGACTTAGAGGTTCAATAATGATTTTAGGTCCATTGCTTGCACGATTTGGCAAAGCATTTATACCAGAACCTGGAGGCGATAAAATTGGCAGAAGAAATTTAGACACACACTTTAGAGGCTTTGAATTATTAGGTGCGAAATTTAAATTCAATCAAAAAGAAAAATTTTATAGCATTGATGCAAAAAGTTTAACCGGAAACTATATCCTACTTGAAGAAGCTTCGGTTACTGGAACTGCAAATATTTTAATGGCTGCAACATTAGCAAAAGGCAAAACTACAATTTACAATGCGGCATGCGAACCATACTTGCAACAACTATGCAAAATGCTAAACAATATGGGCGCAAAAATTTCAGGTATTGGCTCAAATTTATTGCAAATAGATGGCGTTGAAATCTTAGGTGGATGCACACATCGAATGTTACCAGACATGATTGAAATAGGTAGCTTTATTGGCTTAGCTGCAACAACTAATTCTGAAATTACAATAAAAGATTGTTCAATTTCAAACCTTGGAGTTATTCCAAAAGTATTCAATCGAATGGGAATTGAAATGGAATTTAGAGGCGATGATATTTATATTCCAAAACAAGATTCTTATAAAATCGAAACGCTAATTAATGGATCTATTTTAACAATTAGAGATGGAATATGGCCAGCATTTACCCCTGATTTAATATCCATTGCTTTGGTTACCGCAAGCCAAGCAAAAGGATCAGTTTTAATTCACCAATGGATGTTTGAAAGCAGGTTGTTTTTTTTAGATAACTTGATAGATATGGGAGCGAAAATTATTTTATGTGATCCACATCGAGCAGTTGTAATTGGTAGCAATCGCGAACAAAAACTTAGAGGTATAACCATGAGCAGCCCTGACATTCGCGCTGGTGTAGCTATGCTAATTGCTGCATTGGCAGCCGAAGGAACATCTACAATCAATAACATTATGCAAATTGATAGAGGGTATCAATTTATTGATGAACGATTGAATAAGATTGGTGCAAATATTACTCGCATTAGTTCAAATTAATTTTTTTTGCATATCGTAAACTTGAGTATTAAAATCGTCTAAATTGAAAAATATTTTATTCATATTAGTATTCATCTCAACATTTTCTTATTCGCAAAAAATAAAAAATAATTTTCAAATAGGAGATTCAATTCCAAATTTTTCTTCCACTTTAACTGACGGCACTAAATTTAATTTAGAATCGCTTAGAGGAAGTTTAATACTTATAGATTTTACAGCTAGTTGGTGTCTTCCTTGTCGAAAACAAAATGCAGAGTTGAATAAAACGTATCAAACATTCGTGTACAAAAGATTCATCAACGCAAAGCATTTTAATATAATTAGCATAAGTTTAGACGACAACCAAGACTTATGGAAAGTAACCGCAAACAAAGACAATATTTTATGGAAACAACAGATATGCGATGGAAATGGTTGGTATAGCCCACTTGCAAAATTGTTTGAAATAAAAATGCTTCCGACAAATTATTTAGTTGATGGAAACGGAAAAATTATTGCGAAAAATATTTGGTTTGACGAGTTGAATAATAAACTCAGAGATCAACTTCCCAATTCAAAATAATTGCTGAATCTATCAATAGAAATTTCATTATTAATTTCTTTTTTATCAAGTATAAAATCAGTGAGTAGCTTAGCCATTAAAGGCGCTAACAAAACTCCTTTCGTTCCAAGTCCATTTAAAATAAACATGTTTTCATGCGTTGGATGGCTCCCAATTATTGGCATTCTATCTTTAACTGTTGGCCTTATTGCTGCGCTATTTTTAACAATCTCAAACGGAAGATTAATTAGTTCAGTTAATTTCTGCTCTAAAAAATTCAGACCCTTTTCACTTGGCGTTTCATTTAAATCATTCCATTCGTAAGTTGCACCTACTTTATAAAAATCATCATATAAATGAACAAGATAAATTCCTTTCTTAATGATTTTTTCAGTTAATAAATTTCTGCACTTTATCACTAACACTTCGCCTTTACAAGGCACAAATGGCAAGTAGTTGAAATAGGGATTGTTGTTATTTTTATAGCCCTCACAAAAAGCTATTTTTTCTGCTTCAATATTTTTATAAATCCATTTTTTGTTTTGAAATGTTAAATCTGCATAATCAAATTGTTGCTTGATAAATAAATTCCTTTCTATCAATAAATTTGCAAAATTATTTAGCATCAAATTCACATCAACCCAGCCAGAACCATTAATTTCAAAAGCACCAAAAGGCTGCTTCAAATCCTTCTCTGCTTTCGGATTTATATTAATATATTTTGAAAAATTCGAATCGTTTAATCTTAAAGTCAAATCATTTTGTTCTTTTACTGAGCCAAATATTTGATATATATTTTGCTCATAAAGCAGTTTGCAAGCAAGTAATTTTTCAAGACTGAAATACGTTTCCGACAAATTAATTTTCAACTCATCAATATTCCACATTTTCGTCATTCGCTTTCCACTAATTGGCGAAAAAATTCCTGCAGAAATTTTAGATGATGTGTTTTCTCTGAATTCGTCAATCAGCACAAAATTTCTTTCGCGTTTTAAAAATTCGTGCGCAAGAATTGTACCCGCTAGTCCTTGTCCTACTATTAAAAATTCGGTTTTCAATCAAACTATTTTAAGATGGAAGAAATATATCTTAAAATTTCTTTTCGGCCAGTTTTTACTTTAGCCGATGTTTCAAAAAAAGTAGGCAAATTTTCCCAATCGTCTAACAAAGCTTCCTTAAATTCAGAAATGTTTTTTTGAGACACATCCGACTTCAACTTATCTAATTTTGTGAAAACAATTGAAAAAGGGACCTGCATTTTTCCAAGCATATTAATAAAGCTTAAATCACTTGTTTGAGGTTTAATTCGCGAATCAACTAACACAAAAAGACATTGCAAATTTTCTCGATTTCTTAAATAATCAACCAAAGTAATTTCCCATTTTCCTCGCATTTCTTTGCTTCTTTTGGCATATCCATAACCAGGCAAATCAACTAGAAACCATTTATTATTAATTAAAAAATAATTCATACTAATTGTTTTCCCAGGCGTTGAAGATGTTCGGGCAAGTTCTTTTTTTTCGCAAAGCATATTGATTAGAGAGGATTTTCCGACATTGCTTCGACCTATGAATGCAAACTCTAGAAACAAAGATTTAGGGCATCCAATTCTATTTTCAGTACTAATTTTAAATTCAGCTGATTTTATTTCCACGAGTGCAAATATAAGATGTTTCAGGTTTTCAATTTCAGGTTTCGGAATGTTTAATTTATTTTCGCAAATTGTATGATAGGAATTAAACCCGACCAATTCTCTAAAGTTTCGAAAAAAAATCAGGTGGAAGAAATGTTTAACGGCATAGCCAAAAACTATGATTTTTTGAACCATTTCCTTTCGCTTGGGATTGATAAAATTTGGCGAAAAAAAGCAATCAATTATTTAAAAATGCAAACGCCAAAGCCTGAAAACATATTGGATATAGCTACAGGAACTGCTGATTTGGCTTTAGAAATCTACAATCAAATAAAACCGAAGCAAATTATTGGAATCGATATATCTGAAGAGATGCTTGAAGTTGGACGAAAAAAAATACTGTCCAAAAATTTGAGCAACAAAATTGATTTGAAAAAGGGTGATGGCGAAAACCTACAATTTGACGAGAATATTTTTGATGCTGTAACGGTAGCATTCGGTGTCCGAAATTTTGAGAATTTGGAAAAAGGACTTACTGAGATTTTTCGTGTATTAAAGCCAAATAGCAAGCTTGTAGTTCTTGAATTTTCAAACCCTAAATCGTTTCCTATAAAACAAATATTCAGCTTATACTTTAAATACATATTGCCATTTTTGGGAAAGCTAATTAGTAAAAGCCGATTGGCTTATAGTTATCTGCCTGAAAGTGTTATGCACTTTGCTGAGGGAGAAGAATTTTGCAACCACTTGCGTAACTGCGGATTTAAGAATATCATTGCGAAAAGATTATCATTCGGCACATGTACAATCTACGTTGGAGAAAAATAATATCGATTCTGTTTTTGCTCTGCGCATTTAAATTATATGCGCAGCCAAACCTTTGGCAATACGACAACAAAAAATTACATTTTGGATTTACTTTAGCTGGAAATATTGGACGTTTGCAAGTTGAAACACGTCCTGATTTTTTCGCAAACGATACAACAAAAAAATTGGGAGTAACTAGTTTTCCTGGACTTGGACTTGGTGTAATTGTAAATTACAGACTTGGCAAAGCCTGGGATTTGCGAATGATGGCTCCAGTTATTTCATTTGTTCAGCGAAATTTGGTTTATGAATACTACAACTCACCTTCAAAAACAATAAAAATCGAATCTGCTTATTGTGATGCATCTATTCTTATTAAATATAAATCAGAAAGATTTAAAAGCAAAAACACACGCGTTTATGTTGTAGCAGGACCACGAATAAGTTATGATTTTTCGTCATCTATAAATAAAACACGAGCCATTGAAAACCCCGTTGTTTCATTAGAACCTCTTACTTTTGGTTGGGAAGCAGGAATTGGATTAGATATTTACTTTGAATATTTTAAACTCTCACCTGAGTTAAAAACTTGTCAAACTTTTGGCAATGCATTGTATAGAGATATTTATCCTTACACAAATTCTATTGAAGCCATTTACCCTCAACTGGTTCAATTTTCGTTGCACTTTGAGTAAAATTTTTTATCATTCAATTTCCTGCATCTTTTTTAAACATCTGAATTTAAAATGAAATTCAACTTAACGAAAACTGATAAAAACTCGAAAGCACGAACAGGCGAACTAATTACCGATAGAGGAACAATTCAAACACCTATTTTTATGCCCGTTGGTACACAAGGAAGTGTAAAAGGAATTAATCAACAAGAGCTTTCAGAAAAGATAAAAGCGCAAATAATCTTAGCCAACACGTATCACATTTATTTGAGGCCAGGTATTGAAGTAATTAAACAAGCTGGAGGAATTCATAAATTTATAAATTGGGAAAAACCAATGCTTACTGATAGCGGTGGATTTCAAGTTTTCAGTTTGAGCGATATTAGAAAAATTAACGATGAGGGTGTTGAATTTCGTTCGCATATTGATGGCAGTAAATTGTTTTTTACACCCGAAAATGTAATTGATACACAACGAACAATTGGCGCAGATATCATCATGGCTTTTGACGAGTGTACACCCTTTCCATGCGAATATGATTATGCAAAAAAATCACTGACATTAACTCACAGTTGGTTAAAAAGATGCATTCATCGATTTAATGAAACAGAACCTGAATATGAAAAACAACAAAGTTTTTTTCCAATTGTTCAGGGAAGTGTTTACAAAGATTTGAGAGCTGAGTCAGCAAAATTTATTGCTGATCAACATTGTGAAGGAAATGCCATTGGAGGTTTATCGGTAGGCGAACCTGCAGAAATGATGTATGAAATGACAGAACTAGTTTGCGATATTTTACCCAAAGAAAAACCAAGATATTTGATGGGAGTTGGCACTCCAGAAAATATTTTGGAATGCATTTCTCTTGGCATTGATATGTTTGATTGTGTAATGCCTACACGCAATGCAAGGCATGGATTTCTTTTTACTTCTCAAGGAATCATCAATATCAAAAACGAAAAATGGAAGTTTGACAATTCAGCAATTGATGAGATTTTTACACCAGATTATTCAAAAGCATATTTAAAACATTTAATCAAATGCAACGAAATGCTTGGAATGAGCATTGCAAGCATTCAAAACTTAAGCTTTTATATGTGGCTTGTAAATGAAGCGAGAAATAAAATAAATGAGGGCGTTTTTACTTCATGGAAAAAAGAAATTCTTGAAAAAATTACTCGCAGATTGTAATTCGATTATTTATAATAATTTGTTGCTTTTCAATCTGTTTTCTTTTTCGTAAAACGAATCAATCAATAATTTATTCCCATCGGCAGCTTTAGTGGCTAACTCATCGCATCGTTCATTTTCTTTGTTACCGGCATGTCCTTTAACCCAAGAGAATTTTACTTTATGTTCTTTTGATACTTTTAGAAATCGAATCCATAAGTCTGAATTTTTTTTTCCTTGAAAACCTTTCAAAGCCCAAGAATAAACCCATTTTTTTTCGACAGATTCACACACATATTTACTATCGGTAAATATTTTTACATCAGAATTCAGAAATTTTAATTTCTCAAGCGCTACAATTACAGCCAATAATTCCATTCGATTGTTTGTTGTTAATCTGTAACCTGCCGACAATTCTTTACGATAAACGCCACTAAACATTACTGCTCCATAACCGCCTGGTCCTGGATTTCCGCGAGCAGATCCATCTGTATAAATTGTTATCTGCATTTATTTTGATTTGCTTTTTTTAGATTACTCAATTAAATATAAATGAAAATTAAGCAAGACTTAATCTGAAAACTGTCCATTCATCCATTGCTTTTGCACCCATATTTTTATAAAAATCAATTGCTGGTTTGTTCCAATCCAACACACTCCATTCTACCCTACCGCAATTTCTAATTTTAGCCGTTTCTATTACTTGCGTTAACAAAGCTTTTCCGTATCCTTTACCTCTATAGTCTACATCAACAAAAAGATCTTCTAAATAAATTCCTGGCTTTGAAACAAATGAAGAATAATTGTGAAAAAACAATGCAAATCCAACTGGCTTTTCATTTTCAAATGCTAACAAGCACTCTGCCATCGGTTTGTCAGAAAATAAATATGTAGCAATACTTTCTTCAGTTGCAATAACATCAGAGGCAAGCTTTTCGTATTCGGCAATTTTATTTATAAAACTTAAAATAATACCACAATCGTTTTTTTTTGAGTTGCGAATAAAAAAATTATCCTTTAAACTCATTTTGTTGAAACAATAAAGTTAGCCGATAACTTTTTAAAAACGGGTTCAGCGTATTGCGAATTTCGAGGATAGTAAGTGAAATCAAGTGTTACACGCCAAGTTTTAGCATTCATTTTCTTGCCTTTCAGGTTTCCATTTTGAATAAAATAGGTGCCAGATTCAGGGCAAAAACATCCAATATGAAATAGCATTTTAGCTTGCTTAATTTTATCTCCTTTGTATTCAAATTTATTTCCCTTAGTAGAAACTTGAAAAGTCATGCTTTGAAAAAATTCATCATCGCTGAGTTCAGGATTTTCTGCTGCATTAAAATTATATTCAAATACAAAATCGTTTTTCGCTCCTTTCAAAATTTCATAATCAGGATTAATTGAATCTTGTGTTTTAAACTGAATCATGGATTGACGAGTGATTTTAAACGATTTTTTTTCTGGATTTATTTTTTCTGTTTGTGCATTGGCAACAAAACAAAAAAGCACTAAAATTAAAATTGAAAGGTTTTTTTTCATGTTATTTTTTTAGTTGGAAATTAATGCATCAAAAATATGATTTTTCAATCAACATTTACATTCAACTATTCACATTAAAATATATTATTGCAGCATGACTAAAAAGGATAGATACACTCAGTTTATAAATTATTTTAGCACAAACCAACCTATTGCAGAAACAGAGTTGGAGTACGGTAATCCATTTCAACTTTTAGTCTCAGTTATACTTTCGGCTCAATGCACAGATAAGCGAGTAAATATGGTAACGCCAGAATTATTTAACATATTTCCTACTCCACAAAAACTGGCTAAAGCAGAATTTGATGAAGTCTTTCCGTATATTAAATCCATTAGTTATCCCAATAATAAAACAAAGCATTTAATAGGAATGGCAGAAATGTTAATGAAAGATTTTGCGGGAAAAATTCCGGACAAAGTAGATGAATTAATAAAACTTCCAGGTGTTGGCAGAAAAACGGCAAATGTTATTGCATCGGTTATTTATAATCAACCAAAAATGGCTGTTGATACGCATGTTTTTAGAGTTAGTGCAAGATTGGGATTAACAACAAATGCAAAAAATGTTTTGCAAGCAGAGCAACAATTGGTTAAAAATATACCTGAAGAATACATTCCGTTAGCACATCATTGGCTAATTTTGCATGGTAGATATATTTGCATCGCAAGAAATCCAAAATGCAGCGAATGCAAAATCACTGAATTTTGCAAATACTATCAAGCTACACAATAAAATTTTTAAAAAGTGTAATACGGGCTAATCATTAAATAAACCAAAACACCAGTAATGGTTACATAAAGCCAAACAGGAAATGCATATCGCACCAGTTTTTTATGTTTTTCAACTTGCATTTGCAATCCTCTGTAAAAAGAAAGAAGTATTAAAGGCAATACCACTGCCGCCAAAATAATATGTGAAATTAGAATGGTATAATAGAAGCTACGCATTGGCGCATTTTCAGGATAATGTGTTTCTTCAACAAGCCAATGAAACACAATATAACTAATCAAAAAAATACTTGACAAACAAAAAGCAACGATGTTAATTTTTTTGTGAACTAGAATACTTTTCTGTTTGATAAAGTATAACGAAAGTAAAAGCAATACGGAACAAGTTGCATTGATCATTGCATTCAACTTGGGCAAAAAATTTACCCATAAAGGAATGATTTCTGGTCGAGGTAAAATTTTCTTGTTTAAAATTATTACTGCAATAAATACAATTAATGAAATTGTAAGGACAATTCTGAAAACCAGTTTGTCTTGATTGTTAGTTGTCATATTCTGTTAATAATACTTTAAGTTCATCGTATAATCGTTCGGTTTCTTTCTTATTCAACCCATCATAAACTCCACGAATGTGGTGGTTTTTATCAACCAATATAAGTTGCTGGCTGTGATCAATGGTTTTATCTTCCTTTGAAACTGGCAGAAGAAATCCAGAACCAATTTTCAGTAGCGAATCTTGAGATGTTACACAAAAATGCCAAATTTTAGAATCCGCATTAAATTTTTTAGCATAATCAGCTAATACCGAAACGCTATCGTTGACTGGATCAACTGTAAATGAAATAAATTTAACCGTTGAATATTTTTTCTCTTCAAGTTTTTTGCTGTTCAATTTATTGTAAATCAATTCAAGTTCAGCATTCATTTTTGGGCAAATATCCTGACACGATGCAAAGAAAAAATTAGCAATGTAAACACAATCGTTTAAATCGTTTTTTGTAATAACGATGCCGCTTTGATTCGTAACAGAAAAATCAGGAATGACATGAAAAATAGTGTCTTTAATATCCATTCCATCAGGTGGAATTCTTTCGCCATAGATTGGCAATTTTTGATATTTAGGCTTTCCAGTATTTAATAAAATAAAAATAAAAATAGGCAGCAACAAAACACTAATTGCAACATAAAACGACTTTCGCGAAACAACCATAATTGAATTTTAAATTGGGTACAAGTATACTAATTTTAATGCCTTTGAAATAAATAACTAAAAAATCTCATTGCGTTTTAAACTGTTTTTTGTCCTGTTTTTAAAATACGTAGCTTTTAGTATGTTTACAAATGTATTTTGATTTAATACGCAATAAACGTACTTTCGCAGACATAAAAATTAACACCAAAAATGAATAATAGATTTATCGCAATCGTATCACTAATAGCCGCAGCGGCATTAATACGTTTACTTCCTCAACATATACCAAATTTCGCTCCGATGGGTGCTATGGCATTGTTTGCTGGCGTTTATATTTCAAATCGCTATTTGGCATTATCAATACCACTTTTGGCTTTGCTTTTCAGTGATATTTTAATTCAAATGATTGGTGGCGTTGGATTTTATGGAACCGGAATGATTGTAGTTTATGCTTGTACAGCACTGTTTTCAATCTTAGGATTTGCCATTAGCAAACGAACAAACATAGTGTCAGTTGCTGGTGTTTCTATAATTGGATCCATTCTATTCTTTTTAATTACAAATTGTGTTTGGGTTTATTCAAACACCTTTTATCCTCACAATTGGCAAGGAATTATTGATAGTTATATGTTCGCTATTCCTTTCTTTAAAAATTCAGTTGCAGGCGATTTGTTTTATTCATCCGTTTTATTTGGAGGATATTACTTGTTAAGAATTAATGTTCCTTCATTGAAACAACAAGAAGTAAAGGTTTAAGTTAAAAGCAAAACCATTCATTATTATTTTACGATTCCTTTTGATTTAAAATCATTTTTTTATTAAAAGAAAGCCATCGAAATCATACTTGGTTTCATATCTTTGCAAACCAAAAAAAATTCATCAAACAGCAATTTATAAATGGAAGGAATTTGCAATATTAGCATTGTTCCAATGCGAGCAGAACCAACAAGCAAAAGCGAAATGACAAGTCAATTGCTTTTTGGTGAAACTTACAGCATTTTGATGGAAGAAGGCGATTGGGTGAAAATCAACACACATTTTGATAATTATGAGGCCTGGATTAATAGAGGTCAAAGTTGTTTAACTGATGAGAGATTTACAGATAAATTAATTACGGTTTGCAGTTTCCCTTTTTTAAAATTAGAAACTGAAAATGGCGCAATGATCATTCCTGCTGGATCTACAATTATTGGCGATAATGGGGAATTTAATTTAGGAAATAAAAAATTCAACTACAAGCTTACCGATTTAACCCAAACTCAAGGCATTATAAACACCTCAAAACAGTATTTAACCACGCCATATCTTTGGGGAGGAAAAACTCCATTTGGTATAGATTGCTCAGGATTTACTCAATCAGTTTTCAAACAAAATAATTGCAAACTTTTTCGTGATGCAAAACAACAAGCCGAACAAGGGGAATCGATAAGCTTTTTAACTGAAACAATTGCTGGAGATTTAGCGTTTTTTGACAATGACAATGGCGAAATTATACACGTTGGCATATTGCTTGATTCAGAACATATAATTCATGCAAGTGGAACAGTTAGAATTGACAAAATCGACAATTTTGGAATACTAAATAATGAAACAAAAAAATATTCGCACAAATTACGAATCATTAAAAGGATAATTTGATTTTAAAACTTACAAAAAACACAATCTAAACAAAAAGAAAATGACACTACAAAAAGGCGACAAAGCTCCATCTTTCAAACTATTTAATACAGAAAAGAAAGAAATTTCATTAGAAGATTTTAACGGAAAAAATCTTATCATTCATTTTTTTCCTGCAGCATTTACAGGTGTTTGCACCACGCAACTTTGTACAGTTCGCGATGGAATTAGCCTATATCAAAATGACAAATGTGATGTAGTTGCAATTTCTGTTGATACGCTTTTTAGCTTGAGTAAATTTAAAGCTGAACAAAATTTAAATTTTGAATTGCTTTCAGATTTCAACAAAGAAACTTGTCAGGCGTACGGTGCATTTGTTGAGTCATGGATTTTAAACATGAATGGTGTAGCAAAACGTGCTGCGTTTGTTGTTGATGCGACAGGAACAATTCAATATGCTGAAGTGTTAGAAAAAGCAAGCGAATTGCCAAATTTTGCTGCAATCAATGAAACTTTAGCAAGCTTATAATTTAGTCATTTATTTTAAAGTAGATTAATGGCTATAATAAAACCATTTGCGGCTTTGCGCCCAACGCGAGAAAAGGCAGAACAAGTTTCTGCCCCAAATTACGACCGGACTTCGCGTGGACTTTCGTTAGAAGAAATGCAGATTAACCCATTCAGCTATTTGCACGTGGTTAAACCTTATCTTCATTTTAAAGGCGAGAAAAAAAATCCTGCAAAACACTTTCCGCTTGGATTAGAATATTTAAAAAAATTCAAAGACGAAAAAATATTAATTAAAGATGAATCGGCCGTCTTTTATATTTATCAAATAATAAAAGGCAGTGTTGCTTACACTTCGATATTTGCGTTAGCTTCAATTGATGATTATTTAAATGATATAATTTTAAAACACGAAAATACTTTAGTTGAAAAAGAAAACGAACTTGCCGATCATATCAGTTTTTTTAATGGTTTAGGAAATCCTGTATTGCTCACTTATCCCGACAATAAAAAGATTGACGAGGTAATTAATCGAAATATTTCCGAACACATTCCTGAATATAATTTTATCAGCGCTGATCAAATAAAACACAATTTGTGGCTGATAAAAAACGAATCGGATATAAAAAGTATAGAGGATGAATTTTCAAAGATTGAGAAATTATATATCGCAGATGGACATCATAGAACAGCAGGATTTGCAACATATTGCAAGAGAAAGAGAGAAGAATTAATTGGCTACAGCGGAAATGAATTATTTAATTTTTTTCCGGTTTGTTTAATTCCGTTTGAAGGAATTCAACTATTTGAATACCATCGACTGATCAGAGATAAAACTAGTGTAAACAATCAAAATTTAATTTCTAAAATTAACGAATTCTTTGATGTAATTCCAAGTGGGAATTTGCCGGTTCAACCTTTAGCAAAAGGCGAATTTGGAATTTATTTTAATCACACTGCATTTCTTTTAAAATTGAAAAAAGAATTTGCAAATTCATTAATAGGTACTTTAGAAAAACTTGATGTAAGTATCGTTGAAGAGTATTTGCTAAAACGAGTTTTTAATATCAATGATAGCAGAACAGATAAGCGATTATCTTTTATTGACGGCAGTAAAGGGATTCTTACTTTAGAAAAAATGGTTGACGATGGGCATTTCGATTTAGCTATTACACTATTCCCTACTAGCATTGAAGAAATGAAAAAAGTAGCAGATGAAAAATTAATAATGCCTCCAAAATCAACTTGGATAGAACCAAAAATAAGAACTGGTTTACTTATTTTTGAAACGATTTAAGAAATATATTTTAACATCGTATTCCAATTAAATTATTCAAATGAAATATCACAACCATAAAAAAAACTTTCTTGCAATAACAGAAGATAAATTTTGCAATTTCAAGAATTCGAAATTTGTTATACAAAGTGCTCCTTACGAATATACCTCATCATACATTAGCGGATCTGACAAAGGACCAAAAGCAATTTTAAAAGCAAGCCGATTTGTAGAATTATACGATGAAGAATTCGATGCAGAAACATATAAAAAATTTGGAATTTGCACTTTGCCGGAAATGAACTTTAAGAATAAAGTTGACAAAAAAGCAATCGATTTAATTGAAAAAAACACAGGCAAACTTCTTGACAATAAAAAATTTCCTATTACTCTCGGTGCAGAACATACGATAAGTTTAGGTTGTATTAAAGCTATAAAAAAACAATACAAAAATGTACATGTATTGCAAATTGATGCGCATAGCGATTTAAGAGATTCATACAACAACAACCCTTACTCACATGCAAGTGTTATGTATAGAGTTCAAGAATTAGGGGTTCCGCTTACACAAATCGGAATTCGTGCTCAATGCATTGAAGAATCTCAACTGATTAAAAAATCAAAAAATATTCACACTTTTTATGCGCATACTATTCGTAAAAACAAAAACTGGATGAACGATGCAATAAAAACATTAGGAGAAAATGTTTATATCACCATTGATGCCGATGGTTTTGATCCAAGCATTGTTCCGGCAGTTGGTACAGCAGAACCAAACGGATTGTTTTGGAATGAAACGATTGAATTTTTGAAAAAAGTTATTTCTACAAAAAACATAATTGGATTTGATGTAGTAGAAATTGCACCGATTAAAGACACTATTTTGTCAGAATATACAATGGCTAAATTGGTATATAAACTTATTGGATATATTGGCAATAAATAATTCGAAATTCAAATTTCGAAAATTACTTTTTACTCATTACTTTGCTTACTGATTTTGTATAAAATAAACTGTTTAATTAAATAATGTACGCAACATTTTCAGATTTATTACGAGACCTTTTTGGATTAAATATCCCCTTGCCCATTCAAACATTTGGTTTGGTTATGGCAATAGCTTTTGCCGCTGCATATGTAGTATCGGTAAGCGAATTGAAAAGAAAAGAATCAATTGGGTATCTTAAAAAAAATAGAATTAAAGTCTGGATTAATAAAAAATCAAGCAATATGGAATTACTTGTATCCACAGTACTTTCAGCATTGGTTGGTTATAAATTTTTAGCGGCCATATTTGACTATTCTAGTTTGGTTGAAAATCCTCAAAAATTTTTATTGTCAACAAATGGAAGTTTGCTTGGATTAATTCTTGGAGCAGCTTATGGATATTACAGTATTTATAGCAGCAATAAAAAACTTGAATGGAAAACACCAGAATTAATACAGAAAGATTTTCATCCATACCAACACATGTGGAACGTACTTTTTATAGCTGCTGTTGCTGGAATATTAGGCGCTAAAATATTTCATAACTTAGAAAACATTGACGAGTTAATTAACAATCCCATTGAAGCAATTTTCTCGTTTAGCGGACTTACTTTTTATGGCGGATTAATTGTTGCAGCATTGAGTATTTTTTATTATGCAAACAAAAAAGGTTTATCCATTTTACATCTATGCGATGCAACAGCGCCCGCATTAATGTTGGCTTATGGAATTGGAAGAATTGGATGCCATTTAAGTGGAGACGGTGATTGGGGAATAGTTAACAGTGCTTATTCTTTAAACGAAAACGGCACAATGATTCATGCCGATAACAATTATTTTCAAACCCATGTACTTTCAAATTTTGCTGAGTATTATTCGCAAGAATTTAATGGGCTAATCAATGTACAAAGTATTTATTTTAAAGGATGGGGTTTTTTACCCAATTGGTTTTGGGCATTTAATTACCACAACAATGTTTTAAACGCAGGGATTTCAATTCCAAACTGTTTTGGAGCGCATTGTTACATGCTGCCAAATCCAGTATTCCCAACTGCATTGTACGAAGCAGTTGCATGCATTTTGTTATTTTCATTGTTGTGGGTTTTAAGAAAAAGATTTACAACAGCTGGAGTTTTTTTCTTCTTCTATTTGGTATTAAATGGTCTTGAGCGATTTTTTATTGAGAAAATACGAGTGAATGAAACCATCACATTTTTTGGTTTTCAACCTAGTCAAGCTGAAATAATTTCAACTGTTTTTATTTTATTAGGATTGGTCGGAATGTGGTATTTGCGTAGAAAATCAAGAACCATAAAAAAATAATTTTAGCAGAAATTCGCGCAGCATTTTATATGAAAAATTCGAAACCCAAAATAATAATTAAAACCCTTGAACAAATTGAAGGCATCAGAAAAAGTAGTGTGCTTGCTGCAAGCACATTAAAAACTGTTGGCGAATTTGTAAAAGCTGGTGTTAGCACAAAATATCTGAACGATATCTGCAATCAATACATCAGAGACAACAAAGGAATTCCTGCTCCATTGGGTTATCGTGGTTTTCCTTCTGAAACGTGTATTTCGGTAAATGATGTAGTGTGTCATGGGCTTCCAGGAAAATACGAATTACGCGATGGCGATATTGTAAACATTGATGTTACCACAATTTTAGAGGGATATTATGGCGACACTTCAACCATGTTTACAATTGGAAATGTAAGTGAGTACGCCAAAAAACTTATTTCCGTTACAAAAGACTGCCTTGCAGTTGCAATTAATCAATGTTATGAAGGGAATAACGTAAATTTAATAGGCAAAGAGATTACAAAGCTGGCAAAAGAAAATAATTTCAGTGTGGTGTATGAATTTTGCGGGCATGGAGTTGGGCTTAAATTTCATGAAGAACCAGAAATTTCACATAACGAAACACAGGAAAAAGGACCAGACTTATTAGCAGGTATGACTTTTACTATTGAGCCAATGATAAATGCTGGAAAAGCAAGATGCAAAATAGATAAACAAGATAAATGGACTGCAAGAACTGTTGATGGAAAACTTTCGGCACAATTTGAACATACTATTTGTGTTACAAAAACAATTCCTTTTGTAATGTCTGATATTGATAATGAATGGGCTATTCCAAAAAATATTTTCTAAGATTTCAATTCATCATTCTACAACTAATCAATTTGTATTTCAATTGCAATGAATACTAAAGAACAAAAATTAGCGGCATTCTCAAGACTGCTTGATATTATGGACGAGTTGCGCGAAAAATGTCCTTGGGACATGAAGCAAAACAATGAAAGCATTAGACATTTAACCATTGAAGAAACGTATGAACTGAGCGATGCAGTTCTAAAAAACGACTCCACTGAAATTAAAAAAGAATTAGGCGATGTGTTGTTGCATATTATTTTTTATGCGCGAATGGCAAGTGAAAAAAACGAATTTGACATTGCCGATGTATGCAATTCGCTTTGCGAAAAATTAATAGTTAGGCATCCACATATTTATGGCGATGTAAAAGTTGAGAATGCCGAACAGGTAAAAGAAAATTGGGAACAGATAAAATTAAAAGAAGGCAACTCTTCTGTATTAAGTGGCGTTTCAAAAGGCACTCCATCTTTAATTAAAGCACTGCGAATGCAAGAAAAAGCAGCACAAGTTGGTTTTGATTGGGATACAGCAGATCAGGTTTGGGCAAAAATAAAAGAGGAATTGAAAGAGTTGGAGATCGAATTAAATAAACCTGAAAACAATAAAAAATCAGAAGAAGAATTTGGAGATTTACTTTTTGCATTAATTAATTTTGCACGAAAATCAAATCTAAATCCAGACGATGCCTTAGAATACACAAATCAAAAATTTTTATCGCGATTTAAGTTTATAGAATCACGTGCAAAAACTCTGAATAAAAAACTAAACGAAATGACATTGAATGAAATGGATGAAATTTGGAACGAAGCAAAGCTGAGTATTTAATTCCATCGACTTAAAAAACAAAAATGAAAATACTTTTACATTATTTAAAGCGATATAAAAAATTAGTTGGTCTATCCCTTCTGCTTGCAATTGTCAATCAAATTTTTTCATTAATGGATCCGCTGATTTTCGGAAAAATTTTTGATCGCTTTGCCACACGCCCTCATGATTACACCGAATCAGAATTTGTTCAAGGCGTTTTGTTATTGATATCCGCAGCTGTTGGTGTAGCTATGGTTAGTCGTATAGCAAAAGCATTTCAAGATTACTGCATCAATTTAGTTATTCAAAAAATGGGTGCTGATATTTACAACGATGGAATTGAACATACCTTAAAAATTCCTTTCAATGAATTTGAAGATCAACGAAGCGGTGAAACTTTAAATATTCTTCAAAAAGTAAGAACCGATACAGAAAAATTTATACTTAACTTTATTAATGTATTGTTTTTTGCTGTTGTTGGAATTGTATTTGTTATGATTTACGCAATCAATGTTTACGGTTGGCTGATTGCAATTTATTTATGTGCAAGCATTATTCTTGGCACCGTAATCAATGCACTTTCAAAAAGAATAAAACGTGTTCAAACAAATATTTTTGCTGAAACCAAACAACTTGCCGGAAGCACAACAGAAAGTTTACGCAATATTGAATTGGTAAAAAGTTTAGGATTAAGCAAACAAGAAACTCAGAGATTAAACTTAGCCACAAAAAAAATTCTAGATCTTGAACTAAAGAAAGTTCGTGACATTCGAAGCATTTCATTTATTCAAGGAACTTTTGTAAACTTATTGCGTCAAAGTATTCTTTTCATTTTGCTTTACTTAGTTTTTAAAAATACACTGAGTGTTGGTCAGATAATTACCTTACAATTTTATTCGTTTTTTATTTTTAATCCATTGCAAGAAATGGGAAATGTTATACTTAGTTATCGCGAAGCCGAAGCATCTCTGAACAATTTTGAACAGATAATGAATACATCTGCCGAAATTACTCCATTGCACCCAACTAAGCTAAACAGAATTAAATCTTTGCGATTTGAAAATGTAACTTTCAAACACCGCAGCTCTCAACACAATGCCTTAAGCAATATACAATTTGCCGCCAAAACAGGCGAAACTATCGCATTTGTAGGCCCAAGCGGAAGTGGGAAAAGCACCTTGGTAAAATTATTGGTTGGATTGTACAAACCATTGAACGGAAAAATTAGTTACAACGAAATTGATTCATCCGAAATTGATATTGAAGAATTGAGACATCAACTTGGATTTGTAACTCAAGACACTCAACTTTTTTCGGGAACTATTAAAGAAAATTTATTGTTTGTAAAACCCGATTCAAGCGATGAAAAAATACAAGAAGCATTGGATAAATCTGCGTGCAAAAATTTGCTTGAAAGAAGCGACAATGGAATTAACACATTGATTGGCGAAGGCGGAATGAAACTAAGTGGAGGCGAAAAACAACGATTGTCAATTGCTCGTGCTTTAATTCGAAATCCAAATTTGCTTGTGTTTGATGAAGCAACCTCATCTCTAGATTCCATAACGGAAGAAGAAATTTCGAATACCATTCAAGAAATTGCCAATAAGAAAGAACACATAACTGTATTGATTGCTCATCGGCTTTCAACCATTATGCACGCAGATAAAATTTTTGTTCTTGAGCGTGGCGAAATTGTTGAAACCGGCAAACACAACGAGCTCTTGGATGTAAAAGGGTTGTATTACGCGATGTGGAGACAACAAATTGGTGAGCGTAAAAAAATATAATTAAACCAACTCGGTTTCTTCTTTTGCAGCTACCAAATCTTTTTCGACTCTTAAATTCTGAATAATAAAATTTTGTCTGTCGAGCGTATTTTTCCCCATATAAAATTCTAACAGTTTTTGTATTGTAGTTTCTTGGTTTAACAAAACAGGTTTTAGCCGAATATCATCGCCAATAAACAATCCAAATTCTTCAGGACTAATTTCGCCCAATCCTTTGAAACGTGTTATTTCTGCTTTGTTACCAAGTTCAGCAATTGCTTTTTGTTTTTCTGTTTCGTTGTAACAATAAATTGTTTTTTGTTTATTTCTAACTCTAAACAAAGGCGTTTCTAAAATATACAAATGACCATTTTTAACTAAATCAGGAAAAAACTGTAAAAAGAAAGTCATTATCAACAATCGAATATGCATTCCATCTACATCGGCATCGGTGGCAATAACTACTTGATTGTATCTAAGATCATCTATTCCGTCTTCAATATTCAGTGCGTGTTGCAAAAGATTAAATTCTTCGTTTTCATACACTACTTTTTTAGTAAGTCCATAGCAATTCAAAGGTTTTCCTCGCAAACTAAATACGGCTTGAGTTTCAACATTTCTTGATTTGGTAATTGAACCACTTGCGCTATCTCCTTCGGTAATAAACAATGTTGAGTTGTATCTTTTATCGGTGGTGTCTTCGTTATAATGCAGTCTGCAATCGCGCAGTTTTTTGTTGTGTAGATTTGCTTTTTTGGCTCGTTCGTTCGCTAATTTTCTTACTCCTGCAATTTCTTTGCGCTCACGTTCGCTTTGCATTATTCTTTTCAATAATGCATCTGCGGTTTCAGGATGTTTGTGCAAGTAATCATCCAATTCCTTTTTCACAAAATCAATAATAAATTGCTTCAAACTTGGCCCATCAGGGAATGTTGATACAGAACCTAATTTTGTTTTGGTCTGAGATTCAAAAACCGGTTCTTGAATTCGCACACTAACTGCAGCTACAATTGAGGAACGAATATCTGCCAAATCAAATTCTTTTTTATAAAACTCGCGAAGGGTTTTGGCAAATGCTTCTTTGAAAAAATTCAAATGCGTCCCGCCCATTGTTGTATGTTGGCCGTTTACAAAACTGTAATATTCTTCACCGTATTGATTTTCGTGAGTGAAAGCCAATTCAATGTCTTCACCTCTTAAATGAATAATGGGATAGCGCATATCCTCTTCATTGGTTTTTCGCTTTAGCAAATCCAGCAAACCATTTTTCGAAAGATATTTTTCGCCATTGAAATTTATTATCAAACCAGAGTTAAGAAAAGTGTAATTCCAAATTTGATTGACTACAAACTCGCTTATATATCGAAAATTTTTAAAAATGGTATCGTCTGCTATAAAAGTTATCAAAGTGCCATCTGCCTCCAACGTATCATTAAGTTTATGGTCTTTTATCAAAACACCTTTTTCAAACTCTGCAACTTTTGATTTTCCATCGCGAAAGGATTGTACTTTAAAAAATCCGGAAAGCGCATTAACCGCTTTGGTTCCTACACCATTCAAGCCAACAGATTTTTTAAATGCATTCGAATCGTATTTGCCTCCAGTGTTAATTCGGCTTACACAATCAATTACTTTTCCTAATGGAATTCCTCTTCCAAAATCGCGTATTGATACTTTATTTTCTTCAATTTTAATGTCAATAGTTTTGCCATTGCCCATTACAAATTCGTCAATTGAGTTGTCAATTACTTCTTTCATCAACACATAAATGCCGTCATCCATTGAAGTTCCATCGCCCAATTTACCAATGTACATACCTGGTCTTGTGCGAATATGCTCTTTCCAGTCTAATGACCGAATGCTTTCTTCATCGTATCTAATTACTTCTGCCATAAATTTTTTAGCCCTAACGATTTTAAATGCGAATTTAGCTCAGTTGAAAACATTCCTATTTTTTTTTATCAACTAATATGTTAAAAATTAAATTCATTTTCTGGGTTTATAATCCCATAAAACCACTTTTTTTACCTCAGCTACTTTTCCAAATGCTGGCGTTTTTTCTAACATATAAATTAAACGCAGACTTTTAATCTGAATAGTTGGATTGTTTGCATTCCAATTTTCAAATAAATAGTCGCAAAAATACTGTTGAATCCAAGAGTTGTTTGATTGAGTAAGTTGTTCGGCAAATTTCCGCCAACGATCGTTTTTTATTTCTAATAAAACATTCGCTGGCTTTTTAAATGAAACAGGTTCCCCTTGCCTAAAAATATCAATTGTATCCTCTTCATTTGTAATTGCTTCGTAAACATACCAGCCATCGTCTTTATAAACATCAGGAGCAAACATTCCCCAATTTTGGTTAATGCCAAAAAAGTAGGAACTATTTACAATCTCTCGATGCAATCCAATCTTTTTTTGTGATAAATTTTTGTGATTTATCCCTAACACAAAAAACAAAAAAATAAGCGCTAAAATAGTTGAACTAAAATTTGCCTGTATCGGTTCATTTTTGAAAGTATACGGATTATTAAAAATCGAATCAAATTTATCCATCCATTTTGTTGAGATAAATGGAATGAAAGCAATGCAACTAATTATTGAAAAAAGCCCGACAAATAAAGTTGCCGTAATAAAAAGATGAAAAATTAGCAGAATACTTATTGCCAACATTCTCATTGTATTGTTTTTGAATGGCACAATAAATAATAGTGGAATCAACAACTCAATATAATACGCAAGACGAGTAAATGATTGAAGCAAATCAGGGAATTGAAGTAAATACTTTGCTGGTTTTAACTGAATCTGATCAATGCTAAATGCATAATAAAGTGCAGTTGCATCGCTGTGCCATTCGCTGCTACTTTTTAGTAAAGCAGAAAAAAAATAAACGAAAACAATTTGCAGCAAAAAAGCAAATGCTGGAAATCCAAGGTATTTGATTTGAAAATTATTTTTCTTTTTAAAACAATAAAATTGATCCATTGGCAAAAACAAAGACCAAAAAATCAGCACTCTCAACAAATCGTCTCCGCCTTGTGCTATAAACGGATTGCGAAGATCAAGACTGATATAAAACAAAAGCAAAACAACTTGACTTATTTTAACCCATCGACCAAGAATTAGTAGCAATGCTGCAAGAAACTGAACGATAAAAAGAAACAATACAAAAGAAAACGAATCGTTTAATTCGTAAACAGGAATATGAAAATGGGAATTGAAATTTGATGACAAAGTGCCAAAAGGCAAAATTCCATCCTCAGTATAAAATGCAGTTAAATCAGTTGCTCGAATTGCTAAATCAAGTACAATGATTAATCCCAATGCAATTCTGAAAAGTGAAAATGCTCTTACATCAAATTCAAATTTGTTTTCAATGAGATTGCAAAATTGTTGAAGTTTTTTTTTAATCATGTTCTGTGATTTCAAAAATAATATATTTGCGCTTACATGAAAATAATGTTGCAAGATGCTGCTAAACGATTTAACCAAAACTGGATTTTCGGCAACATGACTTGTGTTTTCGAAAACAAAAAATCGTACGCCATAACGGGTTCAAACGGTAGCGGGAAATCTACCTTGTTGCAAATTTTTTTTAATTTTCAAAACCTAAGTACTGGAAAAATTTCGTACGAATTGGATGCTAATTTGCTAAGCGAAAATCCTCAGAGTCATATATCCTTTGCTGCGCCCTACCTTGACTTGCCTGATGAATTTACCTTGCTTGAAATTTTTAATTTTCACTTTAGCATTAAAAAAATCTATGGCGATAATACGATTGAAAAAATAATTGCTGAAGCCGGACTTTCAGGAAATGAAAACAAGCAACTTAAATTTTTTTCTAGTGGAATGAAACAACGCGTAAAACTTGCTTTAGCAGTTTTCAGCGACACTCCTTTGCTTTTGTTGGACGAGCCTTGCAGCAATTTGGATGAGCAAGGAATAACGTGGTACAAAAATTTAATGAATTCAATTTATGGGAAGAAAACCATAATTATTGCCAGCAATTCAATCGAAGAATATAGTATTTGCGACAACGTAATTTGCATTTCTGATTTCAGAAAAAACTAATCAATCACACTGTACTGCAAAATAACATTTGTATACGGATTATTAATCCCAACTTTTCTTGCCGTTTCATCATCAATCCGAAGGATTACATCTTTATTATCGTTTTCTAAATTACCAGTAACTCGTATAAAAACTTTTTTAAAATTCTCGGCATTCTCCAAAAATATATACGTTCCAACTGGTGCCGTTCGGTGCAAAACTCCTTTGTATTTATTATCCTCTTGCAAAAGTGCCAATCCATGCTCAACAAACTTGTTAACTTTTAGCGATTTTATTTGATTGGCAGTGGTGTCTTTTTGTTCCGAATTGGTATTTTTTGCAGCACTTTTTGGCGTGTTGTTTACAATCAAATCCTGCCCTACTCTTAGTCGCGTTTGGTACAATTTGTTCCAGTTTATTAAATCTGAAACCGAAACTGAATACTTTTTCGCAATCATTTCAATTGTTTCGTCTTGCGCTACCAAATGCGAATAAACTACAGTTGCAACACTGTCTTTTGCTATTTCATCAACAGGTTTTTTCGAATTTACAGCAATTGTTTTTTTTGCCACTGCACTTGATACAACATCTTTTTTTGATACAATTTGTTTCACTTCATCTTTCGTTATGCTAGGTTTTGCTGTTTCGGTTTTCTTTGTTACAATGTTGGTTTCAATTGGCTTTTCAACTACAGCTATTGGTTCTGCTGCTTTCTGAATTGTTGGCAAGGGCTCCGCTTGTTTTGACAAAACTGATTTTGCTGCACTTGCTTTCTGCTCAATTTTTACTGAATCTATTTTCCTAATTGTTTGTACGTTTTGTGCAACAATTGGATTGTTGATTTCAATTTTTTTCACATCCTGACTTACTGGAATAAATAATTTCTGCCCTTCATAAAATTTTGTTTTCTTAAGATTATTTCTTTCTACAATCTTTGATGGCAACACATTGTAATACTTCGAAATATTGTCTAAGTTATCGTCTTCAGATGCTTCGTATAGCAATTCTTTCTTTCCATTAGTAATTACATATTTTATTTCTTCGCCATACAAATTTGGTTTTGGCAAAGCAATGGCTGCTATTTCAACTTTTACTTCAATTGGTTTTTGAATATTCTTTTCTATTTGTTTTGGCTCAGCAGTTTTTACCTCAATTGCTTTCTGCAAATTTGGAATTGGTTCTGTTGCTTTCTGAATTGTTGGCAAGGGCTCCGCTTGTTTTGACAAAACTGATTTTGCTGCAATTGCTTTCTGCTCTGTTTTGACTGAATCTATTTTCCTAATTGTTTGTACGTTTTGTGCAACAATTGGAATGGCATTTTCAATTTTTTTCACATCCAGACTTACTGGAATAAATAATTTCTGACCCTCGTAAAATTTTGTTTTCTTAAGATTATTTCTTTCTACAATCTTTGATGGCAACACATTGTAATACTTCGAAATGTCATCCAAGTTATCGTCTTCAGATGCTTCGTATAGCAATTCCTTTTTTCCATTCGTGAGCACATATTTTATTTCTTCGCCATACAAAATCGGTTTTGGAAATGACATTGTTGCTTTCTCAACTATTGGTTCGGTTTTAATTTCAATTGGCTTATCTTCTTTTTTTACAAGCAATTCGGGCTTTGCATCTGCTGCTTTTTGTACAATTGCTTTTGTTTCAATCTTTCTTGCCGTATCTACTTTTATTACATTTTGTTTTACTTCCACCTCTTTTTGATTAGGCGCTTTTACTCCTGCAACTTTACTAATCTCCGGTTTTTTCGCAATTTGATCAAGTGGAATAATTAGTCTTTGCAATTCATACAATTTGGTTTTTCTTAAATTATTTCTTGCTACAATATCTTGTGAAGTGGTATTGTAGTTCAATGCAATTTCGTCCAAATTATCCTCTTCAGATGCTTCATAAATCACTTCTTTTTTGCCGTTGTTGAGTACCGTTTTTATTTCCTCGCCATACAATACAGCTTTGCGTTGTTTTATTTCATTCTCTTTAATAATTTGTTCGGGTTTTACAGGTTCTGAAATTGCAGAAATCGACTCGGATTTGATTTGTTCTTCTACAATTTTATCCGAATTTAATCCATAAGGAATTTTAATAATATTTCCTTTTCTAAGGTTGGGTTTATGGTTTGGGTTTGATTCGCGAATATGATTTTCCAATACATTGTATCGTTTGGCTAATCCTGCATACGACTCGTTCGATAATACTCTGTAAATAATGTATTTTTTTCCATTAATGGTTTCAATACGCAAAGAATCTTTGATATTGTTTTGACCGGCAAACGATTTTTCAGCACAGAAAAAAAATAAACATAAAATGAGTAAAGTATTTTTCATACCATTGAATAATTTGTACAATCAAAAATAAAAATTCTATTGCAATTATAGTTCCTTTGGTATAAAACTTTTAGGCAAAGATTGTTGATTGTCTAAAATTATGTGGCTCACTTACCCATTTGAGCAGATAGCGTTGATTTTATTTTCATAATTTCATCTTTCAATAATTTCACTTCTTCTTCTTGTTTTGAAAGCTTGGTTTTTAGCAACGTATTTTCAGCATTTAGTTCCTGAACAGCTTTTACAAGTGGAACGGTAAACTCGGCATAACGCAATCCGTAATAATCTTTTTCGTTTTTAGGTTTATCAATCCCGCTAAAGGAATATCCGCAAGCATTTGCAGCCGCTTCTACTTCTTGGGCTATAAAACCCGAGCGAACCAATTGAGTGGCATCTAGATTGATTTCATTGTTTGTTTGACCAATGTATTGATTGAAAGTATTTGCATCAAAACGATACGTAATGGGATTTAATTTTAAAATAAATTCAAGCCCTTTTACCTTTTCATTTACTATGGTTTTAAATCTTCCATCGCTAAGGGTTGACCAAGCCACCTGCCCACCAATGCTTGTTACACTAGCACTGCCTATACGCACCTGATGGCTGGCTGTAATAACCAAATTTGCTCCCAATGCTGTAGAATTGGTATAAGCCGCTGCGTTTGCCCGCGCATAATATCCAATAAAAGTATTATTATCTCCATTTGCATAAACAGTACCAGAATAAGCACCTAGACATGTATTTTGAATTGAGCTTGTACTATAAGCATTTGATTTAGTACCAATAGCGGTGTTGAAATAACCTGTTGTATTTGAAACAAGCGAACTTTCTCCAAAAGCTGTATTTTGAAATCCTGTTGTATTTGAATAAAGCGCATCTGTTCCATTAGCTGTATTATAATTTCCTGTTGTATTTGAACGAAGCGAATAAGCTCCATTAGCTGTATTATAATCTCCTGTTGTATTTGCAAGAAGCGAAGCAGTTCCTGTGGCTGTATTGTCAGATCCTGTTGTGTTTGAATAAAGCGCTACTCCTCCTGTGGCTACATTATAATTTCCTGTTGTATTTGAACGAAGCGAAGAATAACCGCTAGCAGTGTTGCGAATACCTGTGGTATTTGAATAAAGCGAATAAGCTCCATTAGCTGTGTTGGAATATCCTGTGGTATTACTATTTCCTGAATTATCTCCCAAAAAGGTATTGTTATTTCCAATGGTACTTAATACCCTTATGCCACCAATTCGCAAATTAGATGTATCCGATAAATTAATGTTTCCATTTACATCTAATTTATGTGCAGGCGTTGTAGTTCCAATGCCTACATTTCCCACATTATCGAATCGAACTCGTTCGATATTGTTTGTTTTAAAAACCATAGAGTTGTTGTCTATAGTCCCCAAAAAATGCAGAGATGAATTGGTTCCAGCATTTCCGCTTTTGCTCCATCCATATTGCGATATGCTATCCAATGTTATCCATCCAAACGATGAATTATACACTTGCAAATGGTTTCCTGCCCAACGAATGGTTCCAGCATTTGTTCCGTTGGTTGTGCCTATTTTTATGGCTCCATTTACCTCTAATTTTTCAGCAGGAACTGTAGTTCCAATTCCTACATTCTGTGCAAAACTGCTTATCATTCCAATAAGCATGCTCATTAAAATTGTACTTTTTTTCATACTGTTTGTTTTTAAAAATGAGAAAAGAAAAACAAAGAATCAAATCCGACATCATCTGGTTTTTCTTTTATCAAATAGATTAATAAATAATTATTTTATGTTTTGAAATAGTTTGTTGTTGCGCATTGTTTACATAAAGCAAATAGGCTCCGGCTGCAAGATGTTCAACATCCAATTGCGATGTTTGTACACCTGCCGAAAATGTTTTTGAATGGTTTAATATTTGTTTGCCATTGATGTCAAACAATATAAAATCAATTTGTTTTGACAAATTGCTATTGACCAATATATTTAAAATGTTTTGAGCAGGATTTGGATAAAAAGCAATGGTAAAATCTTCCAAATGTGTATTGTTCAGATTCACTTCTTTTATGTCGCTAAATGAAAAACTACCATCTACATCTACTGCTTTTAAACGATAAAATAATTTGGTAACAGCGTATTTTTTAAATGGCTTTTCATCGTTCAATGCATAATTAATTTGTGTATTGCTATTTCCAGCAGCATTTATTTTTCCAACCACATTCCAATCCGCATCTGCATTGCTGCACAATTCATTCTTGCATCGTTGAATTTCAAAATAATTGCTATTGATTTCAGATGTTGTAACCCAATTGATACATACATCTTCATTTTTTTCAACAGCATTGAACAATAACAATTCAATGGGCAAGGTGCTTCCACTTCCACCAATTCCAAAATAATACAATACCGATGACATATTTCCAGTAGATGCACTTCGCGAATAAGCAGGATTTGTTCCCGTAATAGTTGCTGCCGATGTTCCGCTTACAAAAGACCAACTTGTTGTTGTTCCACTCTGCCATCTTCCCACACCACAAACGCTTCGATTAAAGGATGTCAATTCATCTGCTGCATTCCAAAAAAATGTTAAATTGGTTCCGCTGCTTGCTGTCAATGGTTGAACCTGCCATGTTTTGCCAACCACATTTGCATTTATTTGTGTATTGTTTGTACTTGGATTTACATAAATAGTATTTCTCAAACTCATTTTAAAATGCACAGCACTTGCAGAAGTATGCGAAATAACAATTCTGTTATTGCTTGTTGAACCAATATCGAAAGATGTTGCTATACCTGTTGCAACGGGGCTTATAACAAATCCTCCCCCACTGGTATTGATAATGTAATTATTTGTATGAACCGCTTTTGTTGATTGAATTATTCCGTTGTTTTCTACAACAGAAATACTTCCCAGTTTAACGGTGTCATCGGCAAAAAGAATTTCACCACTTTGAACGATAATTGGAGAGTTGATGTAAAGTTGAGCGTTTGCAGTTAAGAATCCATAATTGCAAAACAAAAGAAGTAGAATTTTCTTGATTGCATGAATAATTAAAATTTGGAAAATGCAAATTTTAGTTTTTTATAAATTAAAAACCTAAAAAAAATTATTTTTTTTCTTTAACTCGTTTTAATATGGAAAGAAAAAATCCAAGAAGCATAATAATTGTACCAGCCCAAACCAAATTGATCCAAGGAAAAACAATGGCTTTCATAATGATGAAATCTCCGCTGCTGTCTTGTTCACTGGTTTCGATGATTACTTTTTTGTTTTCGTCAATCTCTTTAAACGAAAATTTCAATCCTGTTTCTTCATTGATAGCATCAACGCTCGAATAGGTATTGCCTTTAATAATATAAAGCGGTGAAACGGTATAGGTTTTATCAAGCGAATGAATTTCCAACTCGGCTCTCAACATCAACTCATCGGGCAGTGCATTTGATTTTTCGTTGGGTTGATAATTTGTAGAAACATCTTTTAACACAACAAATGCTCTGTCGCAATAAATGGTATCGCCAATGGCCAATGCTTGTTTTTTGTGGTTTACATACTTCGTTTCTTTTTTTTCGGCAGGCACCGAACTTACATAAGTAAACACATCGTGTGACAGATAATGTTTTGTATCCGGATTGGCTACAAATCCCATTTTAGGATTGACTTGCGCATTCGGAAACAAATTAAATTCGTATTCAAATGCTCCGGTTTCGGCATTTATTTTTTTGTAATTTACTTTGT
>CAMAWM010000004.1 GCA_945861965.1 Chitinophaga pinensis
GAAGAGGAGGTGATGAAATAATAATTTATTTACAACCCATTGGAGGCGGTTGGTATTATTTTAAATACGTTAAAGGGACTATGATGACAGTAGGAAGCGACCTAATTTTTAATGAAATTATTAAAAAAAATTACGATAAAGTTTCAAACGATGATTACAAATTACGCCCTGCAAGTATGAGCGATAGAAATAAATTTGTAAGAGCGATGAAAAAACAAATTGAAAATTAATTAATCAACATATCAAAATGAAAGACGTTTTTGTAGTAGATGCACTTCGTACACCAATAGCAAAATATGGTGGTGCGTTGAGTTCAATTCGCCCCGATGATTTGGCGGCTTTGGTTATAAAAAAACTAATCGAACGAAACCCAAATTTAGATGTGAATGAAATTGAAGATGTAATTTTTGGTGCTGCAAATCAAGCAGGCGAAGACAATCGAAATGTAGCGCGAATGGCTGCATTGCTTGCTGGCTTGCCAGTTTCGGTTGGCGGCAATACAGTAAACAGATTGTGTGCTTCGGGTTTGCAAAGTATAGTAGATGCAAGTAGAGCAATTGAATGTGGCGATGGAGAAATATATATTGCTGGTGGAAGTGAAAGCATGACACGCGCACCCTTTTCAATGGCAAAATCAGATAGTGCATTTGGCCGAACAACTGAAATTTATGACACTACAATTGGCTGGCGTTTTACCAATAAAAAATTATCCGAAATCTATTACCCTTACTCAATGGGTGAAACAGCAGAAAACATAGCTGAAAAATGGAAAATAACCCGTGAAGCACAAGATGAGTTTGCATTTAATTCTCAAGAAAAATACCAGCAAGCGCATATAGCAAATAAATTTTCAAATGAAATTATTGCAGTTAGTGTACCACAAAAAAAGGGAATTGAGGTGCTGTTTGAAAAAGACGAACATCCAAGAAAAACTTCGATTGAAGAATTAGCAAAATTAAATCCTGCATTTAAAAAAGAAGGAACTGTTACAGCAGGAAATTCATCGGGATTAAATGATGGTGCTGCAGCTTTATTATTAGTTTCTGAAAACGCTGTGAAGAAATATAATTTAACTCCTTTGGCAAGAATTGTTGCTCGTGGTGTTGCAGGTGTTGATCCAACTATAATGGGAATTGGGCCTGTACCAGCAACTCAAAAAGCTTTGAAACGCGCAGGATTAACAATAGACGATATTGGATTAATGGAATTGAATGAGGCATTTGCTTCGCAGAGTTTGGCTTGCATAAAGGATTTAAAAATAAACCCGCAAATTGTAAATGTAAATGGCGGAGCCATAGCGTTAGGTCATCCTTTGGGTTGCAGCGGATCACGCATTTCGGCAACTCTGATTCACGAAATGCAAAAACAAAATGTAAAGTTTGGAGTTGCTACTATGTGCATTGGAGTTGGTCAAGGTGTGGCTGTAGTTTTCGAAAAAATTTGATTTGCTTGCTATTTTTTATTAGGCAATTTTGCTTTTGCAAAAAACAAAGGTCTTGCCCTAAAATAGGTTTACACTAAAAAGTGTAAAACACGAACAAAAAAATCATCCAGGAGTTACTTTCAACCCAATACACCGCTAACAGACGAGCAAAAAGCGAAGAATAAAGAAAAATCAAAAACACGAGCAAGAGTAGAACACATATTTGGCTTTATGGAACAAAGCATAAATGGATTATTTATACGCTCAATTGGAATAGTGCGAGCAACGGGAATAATAGGACTTATCAACTTAACCTACAATTTATTGGGGTTAATACAGGTACTAAAAAACCGTAAGATTAGATACTAAATACACTGATAGATAGAAATTTATTCTGTTTTTTTGTTGACCGAATAAACTATTTGTTATTTTTGTGTTAGAAGTTTCAAAAAATAATTGAAGAGTTCTTATTGTTTTTTGAAATGTTTTTAGAAAAAAATATTTTTAGAACCCACCCAATAGCTATTAAAAATATAATAAAATTCTTATTAATGCTAATAACTTTTATTTTTTTGCCTAAATTTAGTGTTGGGCAAGAAACAAAATCGAAATGGAAACTTGTTGGTAATATTGGGCTTTATGGTGATTTTTATTCCATGGAGTCTGATACTCCAGGAGCAGTAGCTGCTCGCAGGCCAAACAGCATGGAAAGACTTGTTGTAAATTCAACTATTACGTACGGTAAATTTTCAATGCCAATTTCTATGATGCTTTCAGGTGGTCAGTACAGTGTAGTTTTGCCTCATTTGCCAGAAGGAAATTTAATAGATTATATCAAAAACCCAATGAATAGAATTGGAATTGCACCTAAATATAAATGGGCGCAATTGCTTTTGGGAACGCAAGTTCCGCAATATTCTGAGTTAAGTGTTGGCGATTTACCAGTGTTTGGAGCAGGAATAAATTTAACTCCAGGCAAATTTCGTTTTTCAGCTTTTGCAGGAACTTCGCAATTGGCTATTGATGAAAGCACAACAAAAAATATAAAAGGTGTTTATGCTCGAAATATTTTTTCAGCTAAAATTGGGTATGGAAAAGAGGACGGAACTCATTTTTATATTATCTCATCCATAATGAAAGACGATACCAATTCATTAAAAACAAAACCAGTAAACACTTTACCACAAAAAGGTATTTTAAGTTCAATAGATTATAAACTTAAAATCGGGGAACAATATGCAATAAAAGGTGAAATAGCCGGCTCTGCATTTACCAGAGATATAAGAAGCAAGCCCATTTCGTTTGCTAATATGCCAATTGATATTCCTTCTGAAATTTTTAAAATTCAAGAATCAAGTAGATTTGATTATGCAACAGTTTTAAGCATAGTCAAAGAAGGAAAGATTTTTAACTTAAAATTATCAGGTAAATATATTGGTGACGGTTTTGTGCCATTAGGATTTCCATTTATGCAAACCGATAGATTGGAAGTAAGCATTGACCCTGGCTTTAATTTACTTAAAAACAAAATACAATTTTCTGGTTCTATTGGCACGCGCTACAATAATCTTTCTGGAGCAAGAGCATCTACTACCAGGCAAACTATTGGATTTGCCAATTTGAATTGGCAGTTTACCGAAAGTTTTTCATTAGCTACTTCTTTCAGTAATTTCAGTTTTAGAAATTCACTTAGAAACGATACTTTTCGAATAGATATGGTAACTTTATCTTGGAGTGCAAGTCCAACTTATATATTTACAACTCCAAATAATATGCATATTTTTACGGTAATGTATGCTCAAAATACTTTTGCAGATTACAATACAATTAGTGGTGCTTTAAGCAATAATGATTCTCGAAATGCTTCAGCCTCTTACTTGCTTTCTAAGGTAAAAAATCCTTTAAGCATCAGCACCATTTTAAGTTATTTTGATAATAATACATCATTTGGTTTACTTACAACTAATGCTGCAAATTTAACTTTAAGTTACAAATTTTTAGACAAAAAACTCAGCACCAGTTCGGGAATTACGTATAGTGACAATAGTGTGAACAGTCTTGCTTCGGGGTCGCAAATAGTAACAGTATTGGGTATGAAATATACTTTAAAAAAGAAAACTGATTTTTCGGTAAACGGCTCTATAAACCTATATAAATATGGTGCTGACAGACCTGGAATTTCATATCGCGAAAATCTATTACGTACATCAATAACTTATAAATTTTAACGCCATGAAAAAAATACACATCATTATTTTATTCTTTACATGTTTGCTTTCCAGCAATGTTTTTTCACAAACATTTCAGTTATTGATGACACCAAAACCATCACCCTATTTTTCGGATTGGAGCAACAGAACTGAAACTGCTAGAATGACTGTTAACAACACTTCAGGTGTTTCATTTGATTGTAAAATAAAAACACAATTATTTAATAGTAGCGGAACTTTAGTAGGCGAAACCGATTTTTCTAAAATGCCAATATTAACAATTGTTCCAGGCATTTCTCAGTTCAATGCAGAAGATATTTATCCGGTTTCGGCCATTCAATATTATGGAAATTCAGTAGTGGCAATATTACAAACAGGAAGAATTCCAGATGACAATTACCGATTATGTTCCAATTTAATGAATCCAACAACTGGAATTGCATTAAATGGATTGCAACCACAATGTGCCATGTTTACTATTGCAGCATATCAAGCGCCTGTATTAATTGCACCTCGTGAAGAAGAAATAATTCCTTTAAATAATATTAGAGGAATGCTTTTTAGGTGGACACCAGTTACACCAACTCCAAATTTTATTGTAACTTATAAATTACAAGTTTGGGAAATTTTAGATGGACAAGATAATGTAACTGCACTTAGAACCAATCAACCTATTGTAGATAAGGATTATAAAGGTCTACTACAAACACAATGGCCTGTTGATTTTGCATTGCCAGAGGGAGGAAAGAAATATGTGTGGAGCATTACTCCATTTGATGACCAAGAACGAAAAATGGTAGAAGGAATTGGAATGGCAGAACCAAAAGGATTTGAAATTGGTGTTATGCATTTACGAAGTTCATTAGTTGTCAATCCTCCCGATACCAACACAATTGATTCAACCATTGTTGTTATAAGCGATTCGGCTGAAATTGGAGATACCATAAGAGTTGGATTGAATGGAGAATTTGCGTTAAAAGTATTACAAATTACCAAAGAAACTGATGGTTCATTAACCGGAAAAGGCAGCGTTAGAATTCCGTGGCTGAAAACATCCATTGCAGTTGATTTTAAAAAAATAAAAATTGATTCCTCAAAACATTTGATAGCTGGCGGTGTTACCAGCACTAAAAGCGATACTAGTTCCACCTCAATTACTGCATATCCATTGGCTTGGGGACAAAGTTGGCTGGCTGGTCCGTGGGTTGCTAATAAAACTGATGGGCTAATGAATTGGTCGAATAATGTGGCAAATAATCAAATTGCTTGGGTAAATAATAATGTGAATTCGGCTCCCTATATTGATTACAACGCAAATATTGCAACGCCAGCCATTCCAAATAGCAATCCTTTAAAAATGCCTTTTGGCATTCAATTCAATAATGGGAATGATAAATTAGTTATTACTGAATTTATATTTAAACCAAACGAATCGAAAGTAAATTTTTTGGCTCAGGGTGAATTTTTTAAAAATGGTGTTACTCATAAATTAGGTTTTGCAGGTAAATATTTTAAAATACATCCAAATCAAATTGACTTTAGTGCTGGACGTGTTGAATTGGTAGAAGATGTGAAAATTCCAAATGTGTCTTCAAATCCAAAAATGAAATTTTGCTTTAAAAAAGGAACTACCAATTCGGGTTGTTATATTCAATGGGCAAACACTGGAATTACAGATATAAGCATAGGAATGGATGTGAAATTTACCAGAGATTGGTTTCTTCCAGTGCCAACTGCGCCCGATTCTGTGGTGGCTACTTTAACTGGAAATGCCACCAATATGCACGATATTATTTTAACTGGTTCTATGCCAAAGTGCGAAATTGTTGGCTGCAATGGTTTAAAATTAAATCAAGCATTGACAGTTTCAATTGATCTTTCTGATATTAGAAATCCAACAAACATGGTATTTCCAACCAATTATCCAGATACAACTGATGGCGTTGCTTGGCAAGGTATTTACATAAAAACATTGTCAATGCTAATGCCCGATGATTGGAAATCGGACCCTAATTCCAATGCGCCAACTATTGCTGCTTCCGATATAATTATTGACGACATGGGTTTAACTACCAATGTGAAAGCCTATAATGTACTTACTTTACAAACAGGACAAGTAGCTAATTTAAGTGCAAGTATTGATACCATAAAAATTTCAATAGTTTGTAATTCATTGGTAAATGGAAAAGTGATGGGAAAAATGGTATTGCCGCTAAGCAATCAAACAATGCAAAATACTTTAAAATATACTGCATCGTTTTCACTGGCTAATATTGGCACTAGTTTCCAAATGGTAATACTTCCAACTCAACCCATAAGCAATGATATTATGAAAGGAAGTATGACTTTAAGTCCAACTTCAAATATTACCGCTACCAAAACGCCTAATTTGTTGACTTTGTCAATTCTGTTAAATGGTTTTTTTAAATGGGATCACCCTGATTTGGCAGCTCCAGTTATCAATTTAATAAATTCACCACCAACGCGAGCATTGGGAATAAAAGGCGTAAAAATGGAAATGGCATTTGAAAATTTGAGCTTAACTTATAAAAATTATTCCGTTCCAAATGTCGATTCTACATCCTTCAATGTAGGTAATTGGAGCTTTGCAAGTCCCCAAAAATTCTTGGCAAATTTTCCAGTAACTATTAAGCATTTTCGATTTAAAAAGTTACCAACTGTTCCTCCTGCAGATGCAAATATGAAAGAAGTTTTTAGAGGTCAAATTTTGATTGACATCATTGCAAATTTAACCGAAGATATTGGTGGAATGACAACTGTAGGTTTAGCATTTGCGCTAGAGCGCAATAAAACTACTAAAGGTTTTACCCCAAAATATAAAGGTGTTTTTGTAGATAGTATTGCTGTACATGCCGACTTATCGGCTGTAAAAATAAATGGTGCTTTACTTATGTACGACAATGACCCTAAGTTTGGTGATGGATTTAAAGCTACTTTAGGTGTTACATTTACAGCAGTTTCTTTGCAAATAAATGCTTTGGCGCAGTTTGGAAGCACTACTTATTTAAATAATGGTCAGTTTTACAGGTATTGGCGAGTAGAAGCCGATGTGAAATTACCAGTTGGCATTCCATTTTTAACAGGTGTAGGTTTTTATGGTTTTGGTGGGGGTGCATTTTATAACATGAAGGCCAATTCAATAGCAAGTATTGCCAATCCTGGAAGTACTGCTTATACCTTTGACCCCAAAAAAGGCTTGCTCGGATTTCAAGTAAAAGCTACTGTGGCAACCATGCCTAAATTTGAAACATTCAATACCGATGTAGAGTTAATGGCATCATTTACTTCATCTGGTGGTATTACTCAAATTGGCTTTTTAGGAAACTTTTGGTTGGCAGCAAAACTAGCTGAAAGACCAGCTTCAAAAATAAAAGGCAGTGTAATGGTTGATTATATTTTTACCGAAAAAATATTTAACATGGCAGCAGGGTTGCTAATAAATATTCCTGATGTAATTGTAACTCCTGCGCCAATTGGATTTACAATGAACATAAATGGTACTACTAATTTATGGTATTTTAAATGCGGTGTTCCTGATGCTCCAAACCAAGTAAATGTGTTCAATATTCCATTGTATTCTTATCTTATGTTTGGTAATAATATTCCACCTCCAAGTGGTTTTACAACAAGGTTTAGTAACAATTATTTTTCTGCAACTGGCTATTATCCAAGTGCTGGCGGAATTGTTGCAACGAATGGTGTAAACAATGATTCGAAAACAGCCAAAGGTTTTGCTACTGGCGTGGGGATTGAATTTTCAAAGGATATGCACCAAGAACTTTATACCGGAGTATGTAGAAACTGGAGTATTGATGGGAATTTATTAGCAGGAGCTGAGTTGAATTTGTCATTGATGCAGCAAAATGGTTGCATTGGAATAAACGGCTATAGGGCATCTGGGAATTTAGGACTTTATGCAAGTGTGGCTGCTACTATTAATGGCAATGGTTATAGATATAATTGTGACAATAAATCAATCAATTTATTTACCATAAAAACGGGTGCGTGGATTGAAGGTAAATTTCCAAATCCTGAATATATAGCTGGTAGTTTATATGCCGATATTGATTTATTTAACCACTTGTGCCAGGTTACTTATAGCAAATATTTTGAAAAAGGAACTAATTGCTTTGGAACTGAAGTAGTAACTGCAAATGCAGCACAACAAGACAAAGCAGGAGATTTAAAAAATAAACTAATTCAATATGTTTCTCCAACCATGCGCTATAATTTTCCTATTATATCAACCAACAATGTAAAGTATGCCTTATTACCAAACCAAGTGTTTGACGTAGCCGAAAATCAAGGTGATGGAACCATAAAAAACAGAACTTTTAAATTAGTTGTTACTACCTCATTGGCTGTTCAAAATAATGGTTGGGTAAATAAAATAATACAAACTAAAGCTAATAACATGGGCGAATTCATGTATTATATGAAACCTCCTTTAAATACCACTGTTGTGCAAGGAAGCACTCAGTTTGTGGCTACCATTCCAAGCACGGTAAATACTAATAATGGGAATAATTTTGTTGCTGCAAATGGTATACTTCATATTAATACTATTACGACTCCATTGCCACCGCCACCTACCCCAAATTATCCAAATCCAGTTGTTGATCCTATCAATAATTTAACAGCTAATATGGAATATAAATTTATAGTAACAGCAACTTTAATGGAATATAGTGTGAACCATATACCTGGGCTAGGAGGAAGAGGAGATGGCACTGATGTATTGATGTGGGCACCAGCAAAAAATAGGACAGGAGTTGTAATATCCGAAACAAAAACTGTTTTATTTAGAACGGGACCAATGCCAATTTACCAAGCAAATTCTGGCAATAGATAATTTAAAATAAATATGAAAAAATCAATCAAAATATTCATCATCCTACCCATAATTTTATTGACTATCAATAGCTATGCGCAAGACAATATTGCAAAATGCAAAATAGCTGGTGTAGCCCGATTTACCAATATTGGAGTCGAACTTAGATGGTTTCCCAGCAATAAAACAATTCTACGATTAGGATTTGAAAGAGGATTTACCCTTGAAAGAAGTGACTTTGGAACTAACAAGTTTGAAACTATTAGAACAATAAAAGCTTTACCAAAAGACAAATGGGATTTACTTATTGGAACTGAAACAAATTTAGAAACAAAATCGAACTTGGAATTGGCAGCCGATTTTCTTTTTGTGGAAGCAATAAAAGAACAAAAAAGCATAAACTTAGATGAAGGAATTGCGGAGCTAAATGAACAAAAAGGAAAAGAAGACATGGTTTATGCAGTGTTTGTGTTAACAGCAATAAAAGACTCAAAAGTGGCGGAAGCATTAGGTTTGGGTTATGCAGACAAAACTGCAACGGATGGAAACACTTATACATATCGCATTAAATTAAATGGTAAATCGGCAATTTATGAAATAGAAGATGGACTGATAAGTGTTAAAGCTAGTTTGAATCCAGATAAATATAAAAATGAAGTTTTTGTTTATCCTGGCAATAAACAATTGTCGTTTGTTTGGTCAGCTAAACCAGAACTTTCGGGCTATTTTGTAGAAAGAAAAGCAGCAGGAGAAAATGCTTTTTTGCAATTAAATACTGTCCCAATTTATGCCTCTACTGGTGGTGGATTTGAAGGAATTGCTAATGGTGCTTATTTAGACGATTCATTGCAAAATTATACCACTTATTATTATCGTTTTTTTGGTTTAAGTGCCTTTGGCGAAAAAATTATGTTTGCCGAAACCAAAGGAATGCCGAGAGATTTAATCCCTCCAAGTAATCCAATTATTTACCAACCCAAACACACAAAAACCAAGGAAGTATTGGTAAATTGGGACTTGTATGGCGATATAAGCGATTTGAGAGGATTTATTGTAGCTCGTTCTGATAGAGATACAGGAAATTTTACCATTATAAATAAAACAATTCTTTCAAGTAAAGCTAGGAGTTATAGCGATTCTACCTTTAATGCAGAAGGCATCAATTATTATATGGTTTATGCCATGGATACTGCTGGGAATATTAGTTATTCTTATCCTTCTTATGTAGTTATTATAGACAGTACACCACCCACCCAGCCTCAAATTGTGAATGCAATAATTGATAGTTTTGGTATTGTAACTTTAACTATAAAACAAGGGAAAGAAAAGGACATAAAAGGCTATAAATTATTTAAAGCCAATAGCCCCGAACACGAGTTTTCAGTTATTGAAGAGGGTTATTTAAACGATAAATGGGATACTAATGCTGTTAAATTGCTTTTCTACGACACTGTAACTTTGCAATCGCTTACTCCTAAAATTTATTACAGAATAAAAGCATTGGATTTCAACTACAATCAATCTGTTTTTTCGGAAATTGCTGTGGTAAAAAGGCCAGATACTATTCCTCCTGTTACCCCTGTAATTAACAATGTGTTGGTGAGCGAAAAACAAATAGAAATACATTTTGTGCCTAGCGAAAGTGTGGATGTAAAAGAACATTTAGTGTATAGAAAAATTGATTTTGCAGCCGATTGGGAAATCATTTTAAAGTTTGATTCAACCCAATATTCCATGATTGATACCAATGTAACCACAGGCGTAATGTACTATTATACCCTAAGAGCCAAAGATGAAAGCAATCTTTTTTCTGGCTATGCAAGTCCTGTTTCTGGCAAAACTTATGACAGTGGAATTAGGCCTCTAGTTCAAAATTTTTCAGTTTCTATAGTTAATAAAAAAGCAGTACTCAAATGGGATTACCCTGACATTGGAAAAGATGTATTATTTGTTATTTATAAATGGAATGGAAATGGGCAGTTAACCCAATACGCTAATACTGCAGACAAAACATTTACCGATAATAATACTAAAAAAGAAAACTCATACTCCATTAAAGCGCATACTACTGATGGCGGAAAATCGAAAATGAGTGAAGAAGTTTATATAAAAATGGAAGAATAAATTATAGCATAAAAAAAGCGCACTTAAATTAAGTGCGCTTTTTCTTTTTTATCTAAAAATTATTTTACTACACTAATTTTTTTAACAAATGTTTTGTCGTCAATTTCAATATGAATAAAATAAACACCTGATGATTGAACACTTAAATCAAGCACTTTTTCAGTCATATCGTTTTTACCGATAACAACACTTTTAATTCTATTTCCTAAAATGTCTAACACTTCAATTTTCATCTCAGATTTAAGATTTCCCAACGATTTCAATTTAAGTTTTCCATTGTTAGGATTAGGATAAACTGCCAATACATTTTCTGCATTCATCACATCTTCAACACTTGTATTTGCAATTACATTAACCATTCGAGTTGCCTCTGCAGATCTGTTTCCTGAAAGGTCAGTAACTTTGTAGTTTACATAAAACAAACCTTCTTCGTCACCAAAATAATTTCCACCTGCATTTTTCGGAAGAGTAGATGTAATAATCAAATAAGGACGAATTTGAGCATCGGTATTGTAATTATCAATCAACTCAACTCCGGGTTCTGAATATTCTTTCCAACGTAAAAGCATAAATGGATTTGTTCCAAGTATTTTAACTGTAGGAGCAATTTTGTCTAAAACTTTAACCACACGCATAATGCTGTCTTTATTTCCAGAACCATCTGTTGCAGTGTACCAAATATAATAAGTACCCAACACATTAATATTTAGATTTGTGGTTTTATTTACAGCTATTGAATTTTTTGGCCAATAGTTATCGTTAACCAAAACACCTGGATCAACATAATTGTTAAATACATTTACTTCGGCTATTGCTGGTCCGTTTAATTGAATGGTAGGTTTAATAATATCTGAAACAATAACCTGCAAATAATAGGTTGGAGAAATATTTCCTGAACCATCAGTTGCTCTATAAGCTATATAGTATGAACCTACATTGTTTACATCAATCAGACCTGAATTTGTAAGAGTTATTGTATTCCAATAATTATCTGTCCAGTTGATTGCAGACATTGCATCAAACGATTGATTTACCTGATGATAATATGGATTTCCATAACGTGCAGTTATTATTGGAGCGATTGTATCTTGAACAATAACAATTCTAGTAATTTCTGCTTTGAATCCAAATGCATCTGTAATTGAATATTTAATGATGTAGTTTCCTAAAGATGAAACATTCAAATTACTAATAATTACCACTTGATTTGAAATATCATTGTTCAAATTATCTTTAGCAATATAGCCAGGTTCAACATACGAAGTGTTTACATTGGTTCTGTAAATTGCACCACCAAGCAAACTAATACTTGGTCCCGTTCTGTTTAATTCAACAAATACAGTTCTATATGCCGTGTCTGATGTATTACCATATAAATCTTGAACTATGTATTTTAAATAGTATGGACCAACTACAGTTGTATCTACTGTTCCAAAAACAATAAAGCGACTGCTAATATCTCCTTCTAAATTGTCAATTGCAGTAACTCCAGGTTCAATATATGCTTTGTTCTTTTCCGTTCTAAAAACAGAACCTCCATTAAGCGCAATGGTTGGTTTAATTGTATCAAATCCAAATGCAACTGTGAAATCTTTAAACATTCCCATAGTTGCATAAACAGAATTTAATTGAGATGAGTTACCTAAGTCAACTGCTACACGCATTCTGGTAGTTCCAACTCTTTGATTAGCTCCAATTACAAATGAATCTGTACGTAGCAATGTATATGCATTGATTTCATTTGTTACTAATTCATTGGTTTCAAAAGCTGCATTCAAATTAAAATCAATCCACACTTTTCTATCCATTGCACTTGCAGTTCCTGGTCTATTCATTTGAATAAAATATTTAACTCCTCTAAACAAAGTAGTACTTTGATTTCCGTAAACATATTGATAAGTTGGTCCAATAGGATTTGGGAATAAACTATCAATTTGATTGAGTCTTACTCTTGAAATTCCAATACTTCCATCTCCCACTTGATCAACTGCCATACTACTACTTGGAGTTTGATAAGCTGCTATACAAATGTATGCTGTTTTGGTTGTTGAATCTGATCCAAAAGAATTCGATGCAACTAGTTTAGCTGTATAACAAGTTTGAGCTGTGAATCTAATTGTCGGGTTTTGACTTGTTGAATTGGTTCCATTTAAATATTGTACGGTTGTAGGAACAAATGACCATCTCCACTGGTTAGGTCCATGCAAACTCTTATCAATCATTTTAAATGTGTCAGTATTGAACCCCGCAATTTTATCTGAGGTAAATCGAGCTTCAGGTTTTTGAGTTACTGGTAAAAATACAATATTCTTGCATATAGTATCTACGCCTACACAATTATAAGCTACCAAACATATTTTACGAATTGATGGGATCGTAACTATATAGGTTCTTGTAGGACTTGCGCTAACAGAATCAAACAAATTGTTTCCATCTGTATCCCAACTGTATTGCATTAATACACCTTCCGATTTATTAAACAATGTTATTGGTGTAGTTGAATAAACAGTATCAGCTATATTAAATGCAGCAATCGGTTTTGAATAGCTTGCTGGTTTCATATCCCAACGAATAATGAAACCTGCCGAATCGTATCCTGGAGGAACAGCAGTTCCGCCTGTTTTGAATTTAGCAAAAATTGCTCTTCCACCACGAATAACTTTTTTATTATTTGCTAATGGTAATTGCCCACCTGGACTTGCGCCAATAGTTGTTAATAATGGAGCATTTGCATTTATTCCATTGAAAAATTGTAAGCTATCGCTTGGCAACATTTTTAATCTTTCAACATACAATGTAATTGAATCAGCACAAGGATTGATTAAAAACCCTGGGCAAGTTGCAACTTGAGATCTTGTATAAGAAAAATTCGGTCCAGATGGCCCATAAATATACCCTTCTGCATCTTGGCTTCCAAATGATCCTGTACCACTACACATATTGTAACCATTGACTACTTTTATATAATCTGTTTTACAAATAGAATCCGTTCCTCTAGCATTCCAAACCCGTAAACAAATGGTATAAATGCCAGGATCAAAACCAGTGAATTTAGGATTGGCTACTGAACTGTTTGGATCAAAATAATTAGGTGCAAATGGCATTTGACTACACTTGTTACAAGGAGGGAAATATTCCCACTGCCACTGGTTTGGACCATTGTCTGAAAGATCAATAAATGAGCTTTGATCGGCAAATCCAACAATCTTTTTGAACGAAATGAAATTTGCAGTGGGTACTCTACTTGGAGTATCAACCCAAATATATTTTGTGATTGAATCTCGTAATGAATCGGATTTCAAAAAGTTTACTGCTAATAATCTTAGTTTCCACCATCCACGTTTATCAAATGTATAATTTAAGTTATTGGTATATTTAATTGTATCAATATATCGCTGTGTGCTAAATTTAACATTTTGACGGAAATAACCTGGATTTAATGTTGTATCAGCAGTCGGCACATATTCTTCAACATCCCAATAAACTCTGCTTTGGCTGCTACTTGTATTGATAATAATTTGTGGACTATTGATCCAAACTGTGTCCATTGGTCCTGCTGTTGTATCACTTACTCCTTGGAAAAAATTTGCAATTGGTGGAAGTGTTGGACCACTGCCTCCAGTATAAGTAAATTGCATATCAGCTCTTTGGGTATAAATCCCTCCACCAGTAATTCCACAATACGAACCAGCTCCATCAGCCCAACTGTGCAAAGTGCTATTAAAAGTTGTAGCTGTATAAGTAAGTTGTGGCGACCATGAATAGCAAACTGAACCCGAAGGTGTATTATCATGACATGCATCTACCAAAAGATTTGAAACTCCATCCCAAACAAAGGGCGTGTTAAACATGTGTTGGTTCCAGTTTACAACAGATGTAGTATAACTTACTGGGTTTAATACCGTTGTAAGTCCAGCATTGTCAAAAGCTGTCAAAACTGTTGCTGAACTATTTTTTAGTTTTATAGTAAAAGATAAATGCACACCACCGCCCGGACAAGTAGAACCAGCGCACGAAACACTTGGCACATAAAACGCTATTGATGTAAGTGTTTTTGATCCAGTTAAACCTGCTGCATTCAACTCGCTTGCAAGAATTAGGTATTGAACACGCGAAGATGTATACCAAGCACCGTACGGTGTTGGCCCACTATTACAGGCCAAATTAGTTATACCGGTACCAATTGTAACTGTTTGAGCATTTACAATGTTTGAAAAACTAATTGATAGCCCAAACAAAAATGCGATTGTTTTAAGTGTATATTTTTTCATCATAATTTTATATAAATTTTTACTAATTTTAAAAGTCCGAATGTAAATTAAATAACATTAATTCCAAATTATGGTTTGTCAAATTTCGGATTTGTAATAAAAGTCGAATCCGTTAAGCATTTTAAGAACGAAACTAAGTCTGCTTTTTGCTTAATATTCAGGTTTAAAGTTCCTCCGTGTGTAAAGTGTTTTCCAATCAAAGGATCAACATAAATAGAATTTTTTGTGCCTGAATTATAGAACTCTACAACCGAATCCAAGGAGCTAAAACGGCCATCGTGCATGTAAGGTGCTGTAAAAACTAGATTGCGCAAACTGGGTGTTTTAAACTTACCAAAATCCGAAATATTGTTAGTAATATGATATAACCCTGAATCGGTTGGGTAAACATCCAATCCGTTGTTGTGAAAATCAAAATCGGTTAAAAAATAAGTGCCTTGCGAACCATGGCAATGAAAACAATCGCCAAGCCCTGAAGCTCCATTGTCATTTACTCCAAATAGAGTTTGCATACCGCTGTATTCTTCTTGAGTAAACACTGCAATATTTTTGGTTTGAAGGTATTTGTCGTATTTGCTACCAAATGAAATAAGGGTTCGTTCAAATTGTGCAATCGCTTTTTGCACTAAAAAAATATAAATGGAATCGCTTCCAAAAGCTTTTTTAAATAATTTGGAATATTCAGAATGCACTTGTAATTTATTCACCACATTCAGTAAACTTTCGTCCATTTCAATTGGGTTTTGAATGGGCGCCAACACTTGTCTTTCTAAATCATTTGCGCCACCATCCCAGAAAAACCGGTGATTTGTTTTTGATTTACTTTCCCAATATCCCAAGTTAAAAAGTGGCATTGAATTTCTAGTACCAAAAAGCCCATGAATACCTTCGCTAAATTTCTTTCCATTATCTGAAAATGCGTTTTTTTGATTGTGGCAACTTGCACACGATTGCGTGTTGTTTGCCGACAAAATTGGATCGTAAAATAGTTTTCTTCCCAATTCAACTCCAGCATTGGTTAGCGGATTGTTGTCGGGCATTTTCAAAAAATCTTGTGGATTTGTAAAATACGATGGATATGCTATTAGATAAGGCGTTCTATCCCAAAGCACTTCTTCTTCAATCGGCTTATCTTTTCGGCACGCAATTGATAAGACAACTAAAAAAACCAATAACAATTTTTTCTTCATCTAACATCTGTTAAAGTTATCATATCGCCCATATTTGCAACTAATTTTGGAAGCAGAGGATGAAAAGTGGTATGAATATTTTCTGTGTCGGCCATAATTCCAAAATTTTGAGGATTCTGAAACATCTCGTTTACATCCATTTTCAAGTCTAAGTTAATTGTATTTTTTTTCAGTTTATAGGCGTTTAAATTCAAACTATATGTAATCAGATTTGCATCTCCGCCAATGTCGTAAGCATAGGAAATATTGCGATTTGTACGGCCAAAAATCCTGTAAAATATATATCCCGAATTCCAGTCCCAGTACATTCCAAGACTTGGATCTAATGCGCCTGTTTGATCACCGCTGTGATTTCGAAAACTATCAACTCCCATTGAAAATTTAAGATCTGTATAAATGCCTGCAGGAATATTTGAAAGATTTACAGAATATAAATACGCATCGGTTCCACGATTCAAAAAATAATCTCCTACTTTTATCCAAGTTGAATCTGATTTTTTCAAATAAATATTTGAAACTCTGTACTCAAAATTCTCAACATTAAAAGTATCTCCCGAAGAATTTATAAAATTTTTGCTTGCATAAACAATCGGCTCATTTTTGAAATAATGAGAAAGATTTAAATTCAAAATTCCGGGCTGAGCAAATACAATTCCCGAGAAATTTGTAATCGTATCCAATGGATTTATTGGCTTTGGCGTAATATCTACTTGATCATCTTTGCCACATGAAAATATAAATAAAGTAAGAAAAAAAAATAAAGCAGCGTTTTTCATTTATTGTTAGAATATTTGCAGATTCAAATTTATCATTAAATAGTAAAATAACAAACAAAATTACTTTATGCCAAGTTTCGATATTGTTTCAAAAACCGACATGCAGAAAATTGATAACGCTATTAATACTGCAAAAAAAGAGTTGATAAATCGCTATGATTTGAAAGATGAAACCTGCGAAATAGATTTAGACAAAAGTGCCAAACTTGTAAAGTTGGCAGCAAAACAAGATATGGCTATAAAAACTTTGGTTGATATCGTTTTGTCCAAATTCAGCAAACAACAATTGGATGTACGAACGCTGGATTTGAGTAAAGATACTAAGCCAAGCGGAAAATTGGTATTAAAAGATTTGCCTATTAAAGATGGAATTGAGAAAGAAACTGCTAAAAAAATTGTATCCTTTATAAAAGAAACTCGGATGAAAGTGCAAGCATCAATAATGGACGATCAAGTTAGAGTAACCGCTAAGCAAATTGATGACCTTCAGGATATGATTGCGAAATTGCGAGACAAAGATTTTGAAATTCCGCTGCAGTTTGAAAATATGAGGAGTTAATAGTTAAATCTCCTACTACTTTCCTTCAAACTTAACATCTAAGGCGTCTCCCCAAAGTTCTTCAAGTGCATAAAACTCGCGTTTTTCTTTTTGAAAAACACTGGCAACTACATTAAAATAGTCTAGTAAAACCCACTCTAAATTTTCGAAACCTTCGCGATGCAAAGGGTGATCACCAGTTGTTTTTTTAGCTATTTCTTCAGCACTTTTGGCAATGGCATCCACCTGTTTATCGTTGCTTGCATGCGATATTACAAAGTAATTTGTACTTGCTGCAGCAATATTTCTTAAATCTAAAATCCGAATATCACTTGCTTTTTTCTCATACATGCCTTGTGCTATCGACATCGCAAGTATCAAATCGTTTTCGAGGGTTCTTATTGGTTTTTTAGGTGCTTTTCTCTTTGCTGGAGTTTTTTTAACAGCGGCCTTTTTAACAGCGGCTTTTTTAGCTATTTTTTTTACAATCGGTTTTTTTACCGCAATTTTCTTTACCATGCTTATTTGTGATGCTATATTGCGCTGCGAAAATACATCTTTTTACTCAAATGTTTAGTCCACTCATATTTCAAGTTAAATTTGTTGAGAAAACTACGTCTAGCAACGATGAAGTTAAAAAGCTATTGAATTTAAATTTAGCAAAAGAAGGACTGGCTGTTTATACTTTTTTTCAAGAAAAAGGACGCGGTCAGGGAACAAATTCATGGGAAAGTCAAGATGGAAAAAATGTATTGATTAGTGTTTTATTAGAGCCCGATTTTTTAACAATTGATGAGCAAATATATTTGAATATGGCAGTTAGTATTGCAATCACAGACCTATTTAGTAATTATGAAATTAAAAATTATTCGATAAAATGGCCAAACGATATTTTTTTGAACGAAAAAAAAATTGCTGGAATTTTAATTGAAAACACCTTGCAAGGAAAAAGTATAAAAAATTCAATTATCGGCATTGGCTTGAATGCAAATCAAACTATTTTCAACTCATCAAAAGCTACTTCGTTGTTGAATGAGACAGGCAAAAATTTTTCGATTGAAAGCTGCATTCAAACACTTCTAGGAAAAATTTCGATTCGCTACCAACAGCTGAAAGTTGGTATGAAAAATCAACTTTTTGATGACTACTTAAACCTGCTTTATAAAAAAAATGTTCCTAGTTATTTTAAAATTAACAATCAAATTGTACTTGGCGAAATTACTGGTGTAAACAAAAATGGCAAATTGGAAGTTTTGATTAATCGGCAAATGCAGTATTTTGCAAACAAAGAAATTGAACTGTTATCATGAGTAAAAACTTAGTTATTGATATTGGCAACAGCGAAATAAAAGCAGGTATTTTTTTGAACGATAACTTAATTAATGATTTTGTATTATCAGAAAACGAAGCGAAGAATATTGAACATTTTTTAATCAAACATGAAATTGAAAATTGCATTTTGAGCAATGTAGGAAACGAGATTGTTGAGTTAGAAAAAGCATTGGCTGATAAAACTTTTTTTGTAAAACTAAATTCAGAAACCAAAATTCCGTTTGCAAATTTATACGCCACACCAACTACTTTAGGCGCAGATAGAATTGCACTAATTGCTGCTTCAAACTATTTTTTCGCTGAAAAAAACTGTTTAGTAATTGATGCTGGCACTTGTGTAACGTTTGATTTCATAAATTCAACAAACGAATATTTAGGCGGAGCAATTTCACCGGGTTTGCAAATGCGATTGAATGCAATGCATACGTTTACCAATAATTTACCACAATTAAATTTTGAAAAATCAATAGATTTCAATGGAAACTCAACTGAAAATTGTATGCAAAGCGGTGCTTTTTTTGGTTTAATTGAAGAAATTAAAGGCAGAATCAAACTGTATGAAAACCGTTTTGGCAATGTTCAAACATTACTTTGTGGTGGCGATAGCGAAAAAATTATGTCCGCTATAAATGCCGATGAAACATTTGTAAATGAGCTGAAAAATAAGATATTTGCACACCCTAAACTAATCCTTTACGGGCTTAATAAAATTCTAAAATTCAATGCAACTATCAGCCATTAGGCGAATTTCCATTTCACTTTTTTGTATTTTTTCACTGAATTCTTCAGCTCAAAATCTTACGCAATCCCCTTATTCATTTATTGGCATTGGCGAGTTGCAGTTTATGGGAAGCAACCTGTTTTCTAGCATTGGACAAACCACTCAAGGAATTAGAAGATTATATGATATTAATACCTCAAATCCTGCATCGTATAGTTGTTTAAAACAAACAAATATTGAAGCTGGAGGAATGTTAATGAACGGTACATTTACTAGCAACAACAAAAGTAGTTTGGTGAGTTTGGCCGGTTTAAATTATTTTAATTTTGGAAGCAACGTATCTGAAAAATATGGCTTGGGAATAGTTGTTGGAGTTGCACCATTTAGCAGTATTGGATACGATGTTAGTTCTACTACAAGCGTTCAGGCCGATACGTTTTCAATGCCTGCTATGAATATATTTACTGGCGAAGGCGGTCTTAACAGAGCTTTTGTTGGTTCAGGTATAAAATTAGCAAAAAGTATTTCAATAGGAATAAATGCGGGTTATGTTTTTGGTCAAATAAATTCTTCGAATACTTTTCTTTATCCTAAAGAATTTAAAAGATTTAATGTGGCTGAAGATCAAAGAAATTATATTGGCGGTTTTTTAGTTGAGTATGGAATTCAACTTCATCTAGATTCGATAAAAAATTTAATTCCCTCTTATAAAAGTTACAAGGATACTTTAATAAAAACGCATCCGCTTTCAGGCAAAATAGATACCATTTACAAGAAAAAATTCAGCCAAATTAAAAACGAAAACAATTATTTTTTACGTGCTGGACTTACATTTAACCTTCAAAGCAATTTAGACATTAGTCAACAATATACGCTAAGAACTTTGCCAATCGGATTTCCGACAGGAGTGAAAGATACGGTTAGCCATTCAGACAATTTTAAAGGTGAAATACTTTTGCCTTTTGGCGCTAAATACGGTGTTTCATTAGGCAATAGCAATAAATGGATGATTGCGGCTGATGCAGGAACAACAATGTGGCAAGACTATAAAATGATGGGCAAAAGCGATTTATTGAGGAATAGTTTTACACTTAATTTGGGCGCTACTTATTTGCCAAATCCAAGAGATGACGAAAGAAATTATTTTAAAAGAATTGAATACCGCACAGGTTTTCGATATGAAAAAACAAACATTTTTATTAATGAAACCGGCATTGATTTGATGGGAATAAGTTTTGGAATTAGCATTCCTGTTGCTGGAGATGACAGGTACGATTTTCGCTATAAAAAATATTCGCGAATTAATTTAGGTTTTGAATACCTGACTCGTGGAAATGAAAACCCAAGTTTAGTTAAAGAAGAATATTTTAGATTTACATTAGGTGTGGTTTTTACCGACAGATGGTTTTTGAGATTTAAATACGATTAAGAAAATACAAACTAAAATCTAATTTTATTTTTTTGCAAATTGAATAGTTTTATGCAACAGTTTTTTCCAAAAATTAGCGTTCTAAATTCAATCGCTTTTTTTGCTGTAATTTTGACATTGTCAAACTGCAAAAACGATAACATCGAAAAAATTCGAAATATAACTTACAGCGATAATTTGCCAGTTGAACGAGGATCAAATATTGAAATTATTTATACCGATTCAGGATATACAAGAGCAAAAGTTTACGCTCCACAGCTCGAAAGATTTGACAACGACAAGCGAAATCAAAGCGAAATGAAAATGGGAATTACTGCGTTTTTTTATGATAACAAAAAACGAGCTACGAGTTTTATAAAAGCAAAATATGGATTAAGAGACGAACGCGAAAGAGTAATGACCGCAAAAACGGATGTGATGGTTGTAAATAATAAAGGCGATACTTTGAGAACTGATATATTGACTTGGGACGAAAAAACAAATCTAATTCATACGCATTCTGCTGTAAAAATTACAACTCCTGACGAGATTATTTATGGCGATGGCTTGGAATCAAATGCTGAATTTACAAAATATAAAATTTTTAAAATAAAGGGAATTATTAGTCTCAAAAAATAAAAAAACCTGAACAACACATTGTGAAAGTTTAAATATCACCTATGGAAAAATGGATTTTACGAAACTGGCTTTGGCTTGCAATTGCATGTTTATTAGTTGGCTTTTACATTGCAATATTTGAAAATTTTGTGAAAGACAAGGCTTGGATTTATTTTATACTTGCAATTGCGTTTGCATTTATTTGGCTTAAAAAAAGAGGAAGCTTTTAAAAAAATATTTTCTTGCCATTATAAAATAATTCATTATACTTGCAAGCGGATATCCTTTCTGGCAATCTAATTAATAAATCAATTCCCTCAGTTTTCTTTTTTTATAAATAAAATTTCAATTCTGAAAACATTAGTGGGTATTTAATCAAATCAAACAAAATAACTTTTGTTGAATTAACTTACATATTATGTACGACATCCTTACACTTAACGAAATGTTGCTATCCGAACTGCGTGATTTAGCTACAAACCACAAAGTAAAAAACGCAGAAAAATTGGAGAAACAAGATTTAGTTTATCGCGTCCTTGAGGCACAAGCTATCACTCCAGAAACAGCAAACGATTCAAGCAATTCATTGATTGAAGACGAGCCGAAAAAGAAAAAAATCAGAACTAAAATAGTTAAAAAGAAAAAACCAGACGATGATTCAAGTACTGAAATTTCTGACAAAATAGAAACTACAACTATTGAAAATTCTGAACCAACTGATGTAGAAAATAATAATGCAGAGCTAAGTTCAGAAAATGTTTCTCAATCTGATGAAAACAAAGAAGAAAAACAAAACGAAACTGAAAATACTGGCGAAAATCGTGATCAAAAAAAATGGGACAACAACCGCAACAATAGGTTCAACAGAGATGCTCGTCCACAAAGCACTTACGCTGAATTAGAAGGAATTGTTTCTAGCGAAGGTGTGTTAGAATCTATGCCTGATGGCTATGGTTTTTTACGCTCAAGCGATTACAATTACATGTCGTCACCGGATGATATTTATGTTTCGCCATCGCAAATAAAATTGTTTGGTTTAAAAACAGGCGATACCGTTCGTGGAACTATTAGACCACCCAAAGAAGGCGAAAAATATTTTGCGTTAATTAAAGTTGAAAATATAAATGGACGCGAGCCCGCAGATGTGCGAGACAGAGTTTCGTTTGAACACCTCACTCCCCTATTTCCGGACGAGAAATTAAAACTTGCCGACAATACAATTAGCTATTCAACCCGAATTATTGATTTGATTTCTCCAATCGGAAAAGGTCAAAGAGGATTAATTGTAGCTCAGCCAAAAACAGGTAAAACTATATTACTTAAAGACATTGCTAATGCAATCGCAAAAAATCATCCTGAAGTATATTTATTAATTTTGCTAATTGATGAACGCCCTGAGGAAGTAACCGATATGCAACGCAGTGTAAAAGCCGAAGTTGTTGCATCAACATTTGATGAGCCCGCAGAAAAACACGTGAAATTAGCCAATATTGTTTTAGAAAAAGCAAAACGTTTGGTTGAGTGTGGGCACGATGTGGTTATACTTTTAGATTCCATTACTCGAATGGCACGCGCATTTAATACAGCACAACCAGCATCAGGAAAAATACTTTCAGGTGGTGTGGATGCAAATGCTTTACACAAACCAAAAAGATTTTTTGGCGCTGCACGAAAAATAGAAAATGGTGGATCGCTTACAATCATTGCAACTGCATTAATTGAAACTGGCAGTAAAATGGATGAAGTAATTTTTGAAGAATTTAAAGGTACTGGAAATATGGAATTGCAATTAGATCGCAAATTATCTAACAAACGAATTTATCCTGCCATAGATATTGTTTCATCAAGCACTCGTAGAGAAGATTTATTGCTTGACAAAGCTGCCTTGCAACGCATTTGGGTATTGCGAAATCACATTGCAGATATGAACCCAGAAGAAGCAATGAATGTGGTTTTGAAAAACATGAAAAATACACAAAGCAACGAAGAGTTTTTAGCCAGCATGAATGGTTAAAACGAATTTGTTTTTGTGAATCCTTTGTAAAAAATACTGCGAATGAACCTCCAACATTTTTATCAATATTTTTTTAATGAATTAAAAAAAATATACGATGAAAATGAAGCCGACAATATATCCGTTTGGGTATTTGAAGATGTACTTTTAATTAAAAAATCTCACCTAAAACTTTTAGAAAAAGAACTTACTTTTTTTGAAGAAGAAACGCTTCAGAAAATACTAAAAAGATTACTTTCAAAAGAACCCTTGCAGTATATTTTAGGGTATACAGAATTTTACGGTCTGAGATTTTTAGTCGATAAAAATGTATTGATACCAAGGCCCGAAACTGAAGAATTAGTGAGGATTTGCATTGAACAATGTTTACCTAACAAATCAATTAAAATACTCGACATCGGAACTGGAAGTGCTTGCATTGCAATAACGCTAAAGAAAAATTTACCTAATGCTGAAATTTGGGCTACAGATATTTCGGAAGATGCTTTGCAAATTGCAAAACAAAATGCATTGCAAAACAATGCAGATATAAAATTTCTTAATCATGATATTTTAAATTCAAAACTAGAAATTCAGAATGATAAATTTGATATAATAATTAGCAATCCTCCATACATTACACTTTTAGAAAAATCATCCATACAGAGTAATGTTTTGGATTTCGAACCACATGTAGCACTATTTGTACCAAACGAAGATGCACTGATATTTTATAAAAATATTTTAGAGTTTGCAGCTAATAATTTAGCTATAGACGGAAAAATATTTTTTGAAATAAATGAAATGAAAGCAAGCGAAATCTTAACAATGGCAAAACAATTTCATTATGAAAACGCTACTATTATTAAGGATATGCAAGGAAAATCTCGCATTGCGTATTTGCAAAAATAAAATCACAAACTCTTTTATATTCGTACACTTAACAAAAATTTAAAAATGAACAAAATTAAATTAAGCTTAACCTATTTTCTTTTGATAGGTGCAACTGCAATTGCACAAGTAAAAACTTTTAATACAATTGAAAATACATCAGCCGATGGAAAGTATAAATATTTAACTGTATCAAACGATCCATTAAAAGTTCGCAAATATGTTTTAACAAACGGACTAACAGTTTTGATGAGTGTAAATAAAAAAGAACCAAGAATTCAAACACTTATTGCAACCAAAGCTGGAAGCAAAAACGATCCTGCTGAAAATACTGGATTAGCACATTATTTAGAGCATATGCTTTTTAAAGGGACGGATCAATTTGGTTCAAAAGATTGGGAAAAAGAAAAAATTCAACTCGATAAAATAGATGCTTTGTATGAAATTTATAACAAAACAAGCGATGAAAATTCGAGAAAAACAATTTACCATCAAATCGATTCTGTTAGTGGTGTTGCAAGCAAATATGCTATTGCTAATGAATACGATAAATTGATGCAAACCTTAGGTGCACAAGGAACAAATGCTTTTACTTCGTTAGAACAAACTGTTTATGTAAACGATATTCCGCAAAACAATTTGCAAAGATGGCTTACCGTAGAAGCTGAACGATTTCGCAATCCAATTTTAAGGTTGTTTCATACTGAATTGGAAGCTGTGTACGAAGAAAAAAATATTGGATTGGATGATGATGAAAATAAAATGTTTGAAGCTTTGCTGGCAAATTTATTTCGCAAACACTCTTATGGAACTCAAACTACAATTGGAACTATTGAGCATTTAAAGAACCCTTCGCTATTAAAAATTAGAGCGTATTACAATACGTATTATGTGCCAAATAATATGGCAATAATTTTGGCTGGAGATTTTGATCCTGACGAAACAATTAAGTGGATTGACGAAAAATTTAGCTACATGCAGCCCAAACCACTTCCAAATTTTAAAGTTTCATCTGAAGATAAAAACCCAACTCCGATACAAGTTGACATTTACGGACCCGATGCAGAAAGCATGATGTTGGGCTACAGATTGCCTGGGGCATCTACTCGCGAAGCTTTGATTTTACAAATGTGTGATATGATTTTAGCAAACGCAAAAGCAGGATTGATTGATTTAAATTTAACTAAAAAACAGCTTTTGTTATCTGCATCTTCATCATACTGGATTAACAAAGATTACAGCATTGAATTTTTATCAGCTAAACCTAAACAAGGACAAACATTGGATGATGTGAAAGAATTATTGTTACAACAAATAGATAAATTGAAGAACGGAGAATTTGATGAATCGCTTTTGAAATCGATTGTATCTAATTTAAAAGTTATGAAAATTGAAGAACGAAAAAGCAACCAAGGTAGAGCTTACTCAATTCTTGAATCTTTTATACTTGATAGAGGATGGGAAAATTCGGTTTCTGATTTAGACGAAATGAGTAAAATTTCGAAAACTGAAATTATGCAATTTGCAAACAACTACTTTACAAATGACTGCGTTTTGATTTACAAACATATTGGCGAAGACAAAAGCATTGTTAAAGTTCCTAAACCTGAAATAAGTCCTGTTGAAGTAAACAGAAATGATGTTTCAGCATTTGTGACAACTATAAAAAACACAACTAGCGAAACCATAAAACCAAAATTTATTGATTATTCAAAAGACTTAACAATTAGCACGTTTAAAAAACAAATTCCAGTTTATTATGTAAAAAATAACGACAACGATTTGTTCCAATTGTATTATGTTTTGGATATGGGAAAATGGCACGATTTGAAATTACCAATTGCTGTAAGTTTGCTTGAATATTTAGGCACATCCAAACTGAGCAGCGAAGATTTAAGTAAAGAATTTTACAAACTAGCTTGCGATTTCAATGTATTTGTTAGCGATGAACAGGTATATGTTTCATTAAGTGGCTTGAATGAAAATTTTGATGCTGCACTTAAACTTTTTGAAAATTTATTAGCCAATGCAAAACCTGATCAACAAGCATTAAATAGTTTGGTTGAACGAACTTTGAAATCAAGAATTGATGCAAAATTAAACAAGGGAATTGTTTTCAGAAGAGCGTTGCAACAATATGCCATTTACGGAAAAAACAATCCTTTCACATATAATTTAAACGAGTCGCAATTAAAAGATTTGAAAGTTGAAGAATTGGTTTCATACATTAAAAATTTGAGTTCGTATAAACACACCGTTTATTATTTTGGGTCTAAAACAAATGAACAAGTAAATACATCGTTACAAAAATTTCACACATCATCAAGCAATCTAAAAGACTACCCAAAACCTGTAGAATTTGAAAGAAATGAAACGAAAGAAAATACAGTTTTCTTTACTCATTACAACATGGTTCAAGCAGAAATTATGTGGATTAACAAATCTCATTTAACATTTGATTCAACGGCTGTTGCAAACACACAAATGTTTAACGAATATTTTGGTGGAGGCATGAGCAGTTTAGTTTTTCAAACCATTCGCGAAAGTAAAGCGTTGGCATATTCTACTTATTCTCATTATCAATCTCCAAGCAAAAAAGACAACCCTTATTACATTTTAGCTTATGTAGGAACACAGGCAGATAAAATAAACGAAGCCATACCTGCTATGAATGAATTATTAAATAATATGCCGCGTGTAGATGCTAATTTTCAGTCGGCCAAAATTTCAATAAAAAATACTATTGAAACGCAACGTATAAATGACGAAAGCATAATTTGGAATTATGAAGCTGCCAAAAAACTTGGAGTTCATCACGATTTGCGTGAAGATGTTTATAAAAAAATCGACAAAATGACTTACGAAGATATTCAGAAATTTTATTCTGAAAATTTCATCGGCATACCTTATTTCTATTGTGTAATGGCATCAAAAGACAAAATCAATTTAGACGATTTGAAAAAATATGGTTTGCTTAAAGAACTAAGTTTAGAAGAAATTTTTGGCTATTAAAAAATACTTAACTTCTTTATGAAAAAGTTTTTTGCTGTTTTTTTATTTCTTTTTGTTTTAGAAACATCCGCTCAAGAATTACATGCTATTTTTAAAAACAATCAAAGCGTTGATTATTGGAATTTAATTGCTGCATACAAAAAAATAGATGCACATTCTGATCAAATGAAATTGATTGAATACGAAAAAACAGATGCAGGATTTCCTTTGCACTTACTGGTTATTAACAAGAAAAAAGACTTTTCAAAGCCAGCAAAAAAAGCAAAAAACCATTCTACATTTTTAATCATGAATGGAATTCATCCTGGCGAATCTGAAGGCATTGATGCTTCGCTTTTGCTAGCTCAAGAAATGGCTTATGGCAAATTGGCGATTCCTGAAAATGTAACAATTTGTATAATGCCAGTGTACAATGTAGATGGGATGCTGAACAGAAAAAAACACACGCGAGTTAATCAAAATGGGCCCGAAGAAAAAGGTGCTCGAGGAAATGCAAGAGGCTATGATTTGAATCGCGATTTTATTAAAGCAGACACAAAAAACACATTTGCATTTTACAAAATATTTCACAACTGGAAACCTGAAGTGTTTTTAGATAATCATACATCAAACGGTGCAGATTACCAATACACAATGACATTGATTGCAACGCAACGACAAAAACTTGGAGGAAAAACAGCCGAGCTTTTGAGCAAAAAAATGTTGCCCGATTTGTACAGTCAAATGAAGCGCAAAAATTTTGAAATGATTCCTTATGTTAATCTGTTTGGTAAATCTCCAGATGAAAACGGTTACGAAGAGTTTTTAGAAACTCCTAAATATTCAACTGGATATACCGCGCTTTTTGGGACCATTGGTTTTGTAGCCGAAACACACATGCTGAAACCTTATCCATCAAGAGTTGAGGCCACTCACGAATTGATGAAATGCATAATAAATTTTATTGAAAACAATACTTCTAGTATTCGCGAAGCAAAAACGAATGATGAATTAAACTATAAAATAGCCACTGATTATGAAACAAATTTCAAATTAGATACAACACAATTTTCTAAAATTATTTTCAACGGATATGAAGCTCAAAAAATTCCAAGTCAACTTGGAAACTATAAGCGAACTTTTTATAACCGTGAAAAACCTTTTAGTAAAGAAATTAATTATTATAATTATTACACATCAAAATTGAAAATAGTTTTACCAAAATACTATGTGATTTCTAAAGGTTGGCTAACAGTTATTGAACGATTAAAAGCAAATCAAATTGAAATGAAAAAATTTGAAAAGGATACTTCCTTTGATGTTTCGGTACAGTATATTACACATTACGATTGTTCATCAAAACCATACGAAGCTCATCATCCAAATTATTCGATACAAACTGAAAAACAGACAATGAATATTAAGTTTCTAAAGGGTGATTATTTGATTCCAACAAATCAAATAGGTAGCCGTTACCTTGCAGAAACACTGGAACCTAAAAGCGAGGACGGATTTTTTGCTTGGAATTTTTTCGATAATATTCTACATGCAAAAGAAGGATTTTCAGACTATGTATTTGAAGACGATGCATTAAAAATAATAAATGAAAACAATGACTTGAAATTGAAATTCGAAAATTGGAAAATTAACAATCCAACAAAGGCAAATAACAGCTACGAAGTTTTAAACTTTATTTTTAAAAACGCTACATACAAAGATGTTGAGCACAATAGAATTCCGGTTTTCAGAATTGACTAAAGATGAATGAGTTTAAATTCTAATTTTTTGGCAAATGTTTTATAATACGTTTTGATGTGCGCCTCAACACGACTAACATCTAAAAATTCCTGAAACATATCGAGCAATAAAACATCAAATGCCGAACCTTCAATAAATTTTATTTCAGTTTGAAAACCACACACACAAAGTGCTTTTGTTTTTCGTAAAAATCGCTTGAGATGCCTTAAATCAGTACCTAATATATGGCAACTTCCAAAATGAATTATTTTATTTTGACAATTTGAACCCATCATTTCAGCTAATTCATCAAGCCGAACAGGTTCTTTTCCTATCAATATATAACCGGGTTTTCCGTGAAAAGCAAGGTAACCAATAGAGTATTGTTTATACCTTTTTAGTTGCCATTGTTTAAGGTAGTAAGCTAAATTTTCTTTTGTTCCGCAATGTCTATAGATGTAATTAATTTCGCGATTTGCTTTCAAAAAATCCAAGGCGGATTTAATGCTGTATTGTTTCAACAAATTTCTAGTCCAATCGCCCTCAAGGCAAAAAATATCTTTATCGTATGCTTTTGCAATTTTCATAGTGATAGCGATGCAAACTAATTATTCAAAAAGGAATTTACGAAATTTATTGTAAAAAATAAGTTTAATTTTTTTCGTTAGCATTGCACTTGTTATCTAAACTCTAAATTTTACGGGCATTTTGGCTGAAAAAAACGACTACATAAAAAACAGTTTCTGGGCTTTGCTTGAAAAGGCCGCACGAATAATTTCGGGTATTTTGGTGGGTGTTTTAGTAGCTCGCTATCTTGGAAAAGACCAATTTGGATTGATTAGCTATGCACTGAGTGTATTGGCTATTTTTACTGTTATTTCTACACTTGGCCTTGATGGTCTTGTGGTTAGAGAGCTGATAACAAGGCCTGATAAAAAGTATGAAATAATGGGGACAGCTTTCTCATTAAGGTTTTTGGGCTCTTTTGTTGTTATATTATTGGCTTCGACTTACTCCTATTTTCGCGATACAGACGAGCAATTTTGGATTGTAGTAATTGTAAGTATTTCCATCTTTTTTCAGTCTTGGTCGGTCATTGATTTTTATTTTCAATCACAGGTAAAAGGCAGATTTATTGCTATCAATCAAGTAATTACATTACTGATATCGGCTATAGTCAAATTGGTGTTTATTTATATAAATGCCCCTGTTCAGTGGTTTGCGGCTATGGCGGTTTTTGAGGCAATGTTAACTATGTTCAATCAGCTTATATTTTACAAACGACAAGGAGAATTTACAAGAAATTGGTTTTTTACCAAGTCGGAAGCTAAAATATTATTTATAAGTGCTAGCCCAATTATTCTATCTATTTTTATGCAAATGCTTTATCAAAAATCAGATCAAATTTTGATTTTGCGTTACCTTCGAGATATTGGTTTGGTTGGCCAATATGCTGCCGCTATTAGAATAAGTGAAGCATCTTTTTTTATTCCGGTAGCTTTAAGCGCAGCACTTTTGCCTGGTATAATAAAAAATAGAGACAACGAAGAATTGCAACTGAAAAGACTTACTCAAATCTTTTCCTTAATGATTTGGAGCGCACTCATTATTTCAATTGGCGGATTGATTTTTGGCGATTGGGTGATTCAGCTTTTATACAAAGACAAATTTGATTTGGCACCTGCCATTTTTAAAATTCATATTTGGATAACTATTCCTGTTTTTCTGGGCACCGCTTGGGGTTCATGGCTTTTAGCCATCAACAAACTAAAAATATTAACCATTTTTCAGGCTTTGGTATTGCCAATTGCGATTGGACTTGAAATGTATTGTATTCCTCGATGGGGAGTTTTTGGTGCGGCAAAAGCAATTGTTTCTGCATTTTATATCAGCATAATTTTTATGTTTACATTATATAAACCCAAATTAGTTACTGGACTTTTTATAGCTGCATTAAATCCAAGAAACATAGTAGAAATTTTTACTTATTGGAAAGAAAACAGAAAAGCAGAATAGTCTGAGATCAAGAATTTATAAATTAATTCTTGAACAACATGTCTTTAATATTCAATTGCATATTCACATGCCCATTAAAATGATTTTCTTCGATGGTGTAGCACACATCAAATGAAATTCCTTGCGAAACTTTATCGTAATGATGTCCCAAATTAAATCCGATTGCTTTAAAAATCCTGCCTCCATCCTCTTGTGTCATGCTCAATTTTAAATGATTTTTTCCGACAACTGTTGCATCGCCAACATCCCAAACATTTTTACTCATAAAAATAGGATTCATGTTTGCCGGACCAAAAGGCGCTAGCTGTTTAAGAACATTAAAAAATTTGGGCGTAAATGTTCTTAATGGAATTTCAACATCGTATTCAATCTCAGGAGTAAGGCTGCGTTCCAAAATATTTTCGCAAACAACGCGCTCAAATTTTTCGATAAATCCAGCAACGTTTTCTAAGCGCATGGTCAATCCCGCAGCGTGTGTGTGGCCTCCGTATTGTTCTAACAAATCGCTGCATTGTTCAATGGCACTGTACAAATCAAATCCATCTACCGAACGAGCAGATCCAGTTGCCATTCCATTGCTCTCAGTCAACACAATTGTTGGTTTGTAATGTTTTTCAATTAATCGCGAAGCAACAATTCCAATTACTCCTTTGTGCCACTCGCTATGAAAAAGCACCGTTGACTTTTTATGTTTAAATGTCTCGTCTTTTTCAATAATATCAAACGCATGCTCCGTTATTGTTAAATCAAAATTTCTTCGTTCGTTGTTGTGATGATTTATCATTTCGGCAATTTTCAATGAATCGCTTGTATTCTCTGAAATCATAAGCCGAACAGAATCTTTTGCATCAGCAATTCTTCCTGCTGCATTTATACGAGGACCAATAAAAAAAACAATATCGTTTACCGAATATTCTGCCCTAGGACTATACGTATTTAACAATGCTTTTAATCCGTTGTTAGGATTTGATTTTAATTTTTTAAGTCCGTTGTACGCTAAAATCCTGTTCTCGTCTAAAATATTAACTAAATCGCTAGCTACGCTAACAGCCGACAAGTCAATATAATGCTCAACTTCTTTAAAATCAATTTGGTGAGTTATTGAATATCCTTGAATTAGTTTAAATCCAATTCCACATCCCGATAATTCTTTAAACGGATAAGTGCAATCTTTTTGTTTAGGATTTAGAATAGCAACAGCGGCTGGAATTTCATCTCCGGGCAAGTGATGATCGCAAATGATAAAGTCAATATTTTTTTTATTTGCATACCTAATTTTATCAACGGCTTTTATACCACAATCGAGAGCAATTATTAAATGAAAAAAATTGTTTGAAGCCCAATCGATGGCGTTAAATGAAATTCCATATCCTTCGGTATAACGATCGGGAATGTAAAAGTCTAAGTTTTTGTATCGTTTGGAAAAAAATCCATAAACCGTTGCAACAGCAGTTGTTCCATCTACATCGTAATCGCCATAAATCAATATTTTTTCATTGTTGGCTATTGCTTTGTCTATTCGTTCAATTGCAGTTTGCATACCTTTCATCAGAAAGGGATCGTGTAAATCGGAATACTGTGGGCGAAAGAATTTTTTGGCTACATCAAAAGTTTCAATTCCACGCTGAACCAAAATTTCGGCCAATGCTTTATTGATATTGATAGCCGTTGCCAATTCATCAACTAATTTTTTATCGGGCTCAAATTTTCTAATCCAGCGTTTTTGCATTGTGTTTTTGCGAATGTATACGTTTTTATAAAAATATAACTCCACTATTTTGATTTTAGTTTTAAATCAAGCTTAAAAACTAAACTCTTACCTTTGCTAACCCATGTCGTACATACTTTGTATAGAAACTGCCACCGAGATTTGTTCAGTCGCATTGAGCGAAAACAAGAAACTCTTGGCATTTGCCGACAGCCAAACTCCAAATTCTCATGCATCGCAACTGCACGTTTTAGTCGAAAATGTTTTAACAAAATCGGGAATAAAACTGCAACAACTTGATGCAATTGCAGTAAGCAAAGGTCCTGGAAGTTATACTGGTTTGCGTGTAGGCGTATCGGCCGCTAAAGGATATTGTTATGCTTTAAATATTCCTTTAATTTCAATCAATACGCTTCAATCACTTGCACAACAAGTTGTTTTAAAATCAGAACTTGATACATCAGATTCAAAAATTTTACTTTGTCCCATGTTGGATGCAAGGCGAATGGAAGTTTATTGTGGCTTGTACGATTTTTCATTGAATGAGATTGAAGCAACTCAAGCAATTGTTGTTGATGAAAACTTTCAAAATTCAAAGTTTACAGATTTTAAAGTTTTACTTTTGGGAAATGGTTCGGAGAAATGTAAGTTGATTATTCAAAATCCAAATGCAATTTTTATTGATGAAATAAAGTGCAATGCAAAATCAATGATTGAACTTGCAGCTAACAAATTTCAAAAAAAAGAATTTGAAGACGTGGCTTATTTTGAACCTTTTTATTTGAAAGATTTTGTGGGAACAATTGCAAAAAATTCAATTTAAAAATCATAATCCTAAATTTGAAAACTAAAATAATTTACCTTGTATGAAAGTAGAACAAATATATACCAAATGCCTTTCACAGGCTTCGTATTACATAGAGTCGGAAGGCGAGGTTGCTATTGTAGATCCTTTGCGCGACTATCAAACTTATATTGAAAAAGCAAACTCAAACGGTGCTAAAATCAAATATATTTTCGAGACACATTTTCATGCCGATTTTGTAAGCGGACATATTGATCTAGCTAAAAAAACAGGTGCGAAAATTGTATTTGGACCAACAACACAAGCAAATTATCCGGTACATGTTGCACAAGATGAAGAAGTACTTCAACTTGGAAAAATAAAAATCAAAGTATTGCACACACCAGGACATACGACCGAAAGCAGTTGCTATTTACTAATAGATGAATACGGAAAAGATTTTTGCATTTTTAGTGGCGATACTTTATTTGTTAGCGATGTTGGCAGACCCGATCTGTTAGATGGAATTATTAGCAAAGAAGAGTTAGCAGGAATGATGTACAATTCACTCAATACAAAAATTAAACCCTTAGCTGATGATGTAATTGTATATCCTGCGCATGGTGCTGGCTCAGCTTGCGGAAAAAATTTAGGCAAAGAAACTTTTAGTACAATAGGCGAACAGAAAAAAAATAATTATGCCTTGCAATCGATGAGCGAGAAAGATTTTATTAAAATAGTAACCGATGGAATTGCTCCTGCTCCCGCTTACTTTTTTAAAGATGCAAAACTAAACAAACAAGGATATGCAAGTTTTGATGACGTATTAAATAAAGCTGAAAGAGCTTTGACGATTCAACAATTTGAAGAGGAAATAAAAAATGGTGCAACTATTATTGACACCAGAATTCCCGATTTTTTTGAATTGGGATTTATTCCATCGTCTTATAATTTTGGTTTGAATGGACAGTACGCAATTTGGGCTGCAACTATTTTGGATATTGCGCAGCCGATAGTAATTGTAGCAAAACATGGAACCGAAAAAGAATCTATTGAGCGATTAACCCGCGTTGGATTTGATACTATTTTAGGATTTTTGGATGGCGGATTTGATGCATGGAAAAATGCAGACAAAAAAATCGATATGGTAATTTCTATTTCTGCTGAAGAATTTGCACTTGATGTAAAACACAATTCAAATGCAAAAACTATTGATGTTCGCAAGCCAAATGAATTCGAAACAAAACATGTTGTTGATGCAAGCAACATACAGCTGTCTGAACTTGCAAACAAAATGAATGAATTAGAGAAATCTACTGAATATTTAGTTCATTGCGCAGGTGGTTATCGTAGCATGATTGCTGCAAGTATGCTCAAAGCAAATGGATTTAATTACATTAAAAATGTTTGGGGTGGTTTTGAAAAAATTAAAGACGAGAAAGTAAAATTAGTCGCGTCAAAAACCGCTTAATAATTTAACAAGGCATCTATTTTTTCAGCAACTTTTTCAGCATTTGGCAACACCTCTGATTCCAAACCAATGTTTAGTGCAATAGCGGGAACATTTTTGGCTCCGATGGTCATAACTGGTGCGTCTAATTTTGTAAAACACTCTTGCATAATGCGCCCTGCAAGGCTTTCGGCAAATGAATTTAATAATGATTCTTCTGTTACAATCAAACATTTTCCATGTCGTTTAACTGCTTCCATAATTGTAAATTCATCCAATGGTTGCAAAGTTCGCAAATCAATAATTTCAATCTTGCCTGAAAACTTTTTACTTGCATTCAAACTCCAATATACTCCCATTCCCCAAGTTATAATGCAACAACTTTCGCCATTTTCAATTGCATCTGCATTTGCTTGTTGAATACTATTAGCCTTGCCAAAAGGCAAAATATAATCTTCATCTGGCTCAATGCATTTTGCCAATTCAGTTCCAGGATTTTTGCTCCAATACAAGCCTTTGTGTTCAAGCATAATACAAGGATTTCCATCGTAAAAAGCGGCTTTCATCAAACCTTTCATATCGGCCGAATTGCTTGGATATGCAATTTTAATTCCTTTTAAAGTTAGCAAAGTAGATTCAATGCTTCCGCTATGATATGGACCACCTCCACCGTATGCGCCAATTGGAATTCTGATTACGCAAGCTACCGGAAATTTTCCCATGCTTAAATAACTTGACTTTGTTATTTCACAAACCAACTGATTGATTCCTGACCACACATAATCGGCAAACTGAATTTCAACAATTGGTTTTACTCCTGCTGCGCTCATTCCAACTGTCGATCCAACAATGTATGCTTCTTGAATTGGTGTATTAAAAACCCTGTTTTCACCATACTTATCAGCCAATGTTGCAGCTTCGCGAAATACTCCACCTAATCTTTTTCCAACGTCTTGTCCATAAAATATTGCCTCTGGATGTTTTCGCATAATTTCATCAACTGCATGCAAAGCGGCATCAACCATCACTACTGGTTCTTTGCCTTCTGGTTTTCTAATACCAAGCTCTTCAGTAATTTTTGTTGGGGCAAAAATATGCTCTTCAACTGTTGATGAATGTGGCTCGGCTGCATTTTTTGCTTTTTCAAATTGTTCGGCAACTTCGGCTACAGCTTTTTCTTCAATGCTTTTTAATTCGCTTTCAGACGCAATTTTTTCATTGATAATATACGACCAGAGTTTTGGTTTTGGATCGTTTTTAAATTGATTGTTTAGTTCTTCTTCGCTTCGATACCATTCTTTGCGAACACCCGAAGTGTGATGACCTAACAAAGGAACTTTTGCGCACAATAAAATTGGCGCTCGATGAACACGAACATAAGCCAAACATTCGCGAACACTTTGCCACGATTTATAAAAATCACTTCCATCAACTCTACGTCTTTCCATCCCTTTAAATCCAGCAGCGTAATCAAAAGCATCCATTGCTCGCATTTCATTTGCGCTTGCACTAATTCCCCAATCGTTGTCTTGAATTAAATAAAATACAGGTAGTTTTTTTAAGACTGCCATTTGAAATGCTTCGGCCACTTCGCCTTCGGTTACCGATCCATCACCCATGCTGCAAACCACTACAGGTTTTTCGTTTGGTGTATTTAATTTTTGCGATTCTTTATATGCTACTGCATGAGCCAAACCAGTGGTTGGAATTGCTTGCATTCCTGTTGCGCTACTTTGATGCGGTATAATTGGCATTCCATTTTTTCTAAGACTAGGATGAGAATAATATGTTCTTCCGCCTGAAAACGGATCGTCAGCTTTTGCCAAAAGCTGCAACATTAATTCGTAGGGAGTAATTCCTAAACCTAATAATAAACTTTCGTCACGATAATATGGAGAAACAAAGTCAAAGGATAATAGTTGAAACGCTAATGCTAGTTGAATGGCTTCGTGCCCACGACTGGTGCTATGTACATATTTTGTAATTGTACGATTTGCATCGTAAATTTCTGCCATTGCTCCAGCTTCACACATCAATTTATATGCTTTGAGTAATTGGCGTTTTTCTAACATCATGAAGCAGCAAGTTTAAGAAAATTGTACGAAAGCTAAAATGAAATGAAGTTTAATTTATTAAAAATAAATGAAAAGGTAGATACAGAACTTATAATCTATCGGTTTGGTAAAAATAAAAACAGCCTAACAAAAAATTGTCGGGCTGTTTAATTTTTTGCAATATGTATTTCTGATTGAAAAATTTGAGTAACTGATTACTCCATTCAAACAGATTGAAGAGTTACTTAAAATTTGTCTCCAAATTCACGGTCTCCACCACCGCGATTGTTATTTTTTCTATAACCGCCTTCGCTTCCCTCTTCACGTGGACGAGCTTCGTTCACTTTCAATGGTCTTTCCATAAAATCTTTACCATCTAATTCGGCAATAGCTTTTGCTCCGCCTTCGTCATCCATTTCAACAAAACCGAAACCACGGCTACGCCCTGTCATCTTATCGGTTAAAATTTTCAACGTTTTGATTTCACCATACTGACTAAAAAGTCCCTTAAGGTCATCTTCCTTTACGCGGAAGCTGATGTTTGCTACATAAATATTCATACTTTTTTTTGATTACTCGTTTCTATCGGGTTTAAAATACTTTCCCCCTTTAGTTTACGAAAGAAAAATTAATTATTTTTTCAAATAACTAATATTTAATTGAGATTACCAAGAATCATTTGTAAAATGCTGACAATGTGTTATTTTATCTAAATTCCGAAGGATTTTATTCCTACTTTTATTGCGACTGTATTTTATTATAAACCTTTTTTCCTTTTTCTAAAAAGTCAATAAAATGCTGTACATCTCTATCGTATGTTCTAGGTTTTGCAAGTAAGTTTTCATTAGCATCAATTAATACATACAAAGGTTGAGCATTGAAATTAAATTTACGAATCTGTAAATCTAAAACTTGTTTGCCAATAGTCTTTTTTACTTTTCCATCAAGCGCTGAAGTGTACCATTCGCTTTCGGGCAATTGATATTTTAATTTGTTTTCATCTGCGTACAATGAAACCACAACGTAATCTTCTTTTAGCAATTTTAAAACTTGTGGATCGCTCCAAACATTGGCTTCCATTTCGCGGCAGTTTACGCACCCATGTCCAGTAAAATCTAAAAACAAAGGTTTGTTTAGTTTTCGTGCATTTTCAATTGCTTCGCAATAATCAAAATATCCTTGAATGCCATGAGGTATGTGAAGAAAATCGCTATGCTTGGCTTTATTTGATTCTGTTTTATTTAGATTGCCGATATCAAATGAGAGAGTATGTTGTGGAGGCAAATATCCAGAAATTGCTTTTAACGGAGCTCCAATTATTCCGGGTGCTAAGTACAATGCAAATGCAAAAAATGGCAATGAAAAAAATAGTCGAGTTACGCTTATGTACGAAAGTTCTGAATCGTGAGAAAATTTTAATTTTCCAAGTATATATATTCCTGTAAGCAATGATAAAATAATCCAAAGAACAATGTAAATATCACGGTTTAAAATCCCCCAATGATAAACTGTATCTGCTACCGAAAAAAACTTTAGCGCCAATCCCAATTCGATAAAACCCAATACAACTTTTACAGAATTTAACCAACCACCAGATTTTGGAAGATTGCTAAGCCACTGCGGAAAAATTGCAAATAATGTAAAGGGAATTGCAAATGCCATTGAGAATGCAAACATGCCCGCAATTGGCCTTAAATAATTTCCTCCAAATGCTTGAATTAAAACATTACCAACCAATGGTCCGGTGCATGAAAATGAAACCAACACCATAGTAAACGCTAAAAAAAATACTCCAAGATAACCGCCAACATTTGATTTTTTGTTAACGCTATTTACAAATGAAGTTGGCAATGTGATTTCAAAAAGTCCTAAAAACGACACTCCAAACACCACAAAAATTGCAAAAAACAACAAATTTGGCAGCCAATGCGTACTAAGCCAATTTGCAAAATCAGGGCCCATTACAATGCTAACTGCAGTTCCTATAATTGTATAAATAAATACGATTGATAAACCATAAAAAATCGCATTCTTTTTTCCGTTGTCTTGGTTTTTTGTAAAAAAAGTTACTGTCATCGGAATCATCGGAAAAACACAAGGTGTAAGCAATGCCGCCAATCCAAAAAGAAATGCATACAGCATAAAACCAAGCAATGATTTATCGCTTCCATCCACTGCTTCTGTTAATGATTCATCGTTAATATATGAATCATTGGGCTTGCTCATATTTACTTTTTCGCAAGCATTATTATTTGTTGTTTTGTTTGTATCAACTGAAGTTTTTGTGTTATTTTCAGTAGTCGATTCTTGAATTATTGCATCCCCATCAATAACTTTCAATTCATTAAACTGCAAATCGTAATTGTATGGAGGCATGCACATTCCGGTAATTTCAGAACACTCCTGAAATTCGATTGAAACTTTTATAACTGGATTTGCAGAAAGTACTTTTACCTTTTGTCTGAATTCGGCTTTTCCAGTCATTGTACTTACATCGCCTGGCCAAATTTCTTCGTAATGATGTTTGGCACCAACTGGTTTTATTTTTCCAATAAGTTGGTAGCTCGCATGTTTTTTAAAATCAAAACTTGCAACAATGGGCCCAATATTAGGATCCATATCGCTGCTATACATGTACCAATTTTTTTCAATCTGACTGTTAAAAGTTAACTCGATTTCATCCCCTGCTTTTATTTCACTTTTGTTGGATGTAATTTTCCAAGTAGGATCCGTTTTTAACTGAGCAAAAGATTGATTTAATCCGCAGCTAAAAAAAACAATTACAGCACAAACGAATTTTAATTTATTTGACATGGTATAAATTTGAAAGCGACAAATGTAAGATTTATAAATTAACGATGAAAATTCATCCAAAAATCAGACTCATTCTCTGATTAAATTTCATTAAAAACAACATTATATTTTTTCAGTTCTTTAAGTATTGGTTCATAAAATTCTTTTGCCACTGGCATAACCACACCACGTGATTTAATTTTGTTCTGTAAAATTAATTTTGCTGCAATAGCCATTGGCAATCCAACAGTTTTGGCCATTGCAGTGTATGTTTCGTTTTCGCCTTTAACAATTAATGAACTTTCTTTTTTAAATTTTTTCCCTTCAAACTGATAAATTATTTCGTGTTTCATTACAATTAAATCCAAATCATCGGCTTGTAATTTCCATTTTTGCTGCAACAGATTTTGAAGAATTTGTGCTGGACTTGCATTTTTAAATTCAATTTTTCTATTCTCGAAAAGTCCAAGCCATTTTATTTTTTTAAACTCAATGGATGATTTATTTATTTTGAGAAAACTGCAAAGTTTATTTTCCACATTTTTATCATTTGCATTTGAAATTAATGAAACCAACAGCTCGCGATAGGTAAGATTTTCGCTTGTATTAATTTTATATGAATCGTCAGTCAGTCCAAGTTTAACAATATTATTCCAGCTTTTACAAAAACCAATTTTACGCAATGTTCCTCTTAAAACAGTTTTAGCATTTTGAATTCCATAAGGTAAAATATAATTTAACGAATCGCGATTTGCATAACTTTCAAGAAATAAATTTTCGTCTATTTTAATTTTTTCTGTTTGCAAAAAAAGTTGAGACTGCGGTATAAATTTAACCTTCCCCTTTTCTAAATATTTTACTGTTGCTTGTCCTGCCAATACAACATTTCGCGGATTCCAAGTAAATTTGTAATGCCACGGATTGGTATCAAATTCTGGCGCAATCAATCCACCGCAATACGATTTAAACGAAACTATTTCAGCGCCACTTTTTTGTATATCTTGAATCATTTGCATGGCCGAAAGATGATCGATACCTGGATCTAAACCAATTTCGTTTAACAAGATAACATTTGCATCCAATGCCTTTTTGTTCAAGGCTTTCATTGCCTCGGTAATATACGAAGCAGTAACTAAATGTTTCTTGAAACGAATGCAATCTTTTGCAACTTTAATATGCAATGTTGGTGGCAAAAGCGAAACTACAATATCCGCTTTTTGTATTTCCGTCTCACGCTCTGGTTTTTTATTAACATCAAATTGAATTGCAGTCGTGTTTTTTTTGTTTTTAATTCTGCTTTTTGCCAATTCTAAATTTGCATCTGCTACACAAATTTTCCATTTATCTTTTGTGGCATGCTCAGTTAAATATTTTATCAGATACGATGAAGATAATCCTGCGCCAATCACTAAAATATTTTTCATAAATTAATTTAAGGGCAAACTAATTTCAAAAGTTTCGCCTTCTTTTAAAGTTAATGTATTTTTTTTGAGCCAAGGATTTAGCAACTTCATTTTTTTGTAGTTTGTACCTTTGTCAATCGACCACTTTGCTAAATCAACGATTGAACTTTCAATAGAAATTTTTTGTGTTGGAATGTGGTTGTACAAATGCGATTGCGACAAATAAAATCCGTATCGAACGGGATGTTCAGCAATTTCTTTCATGGCTAAAACTCTGAACATATAGCGAGATGTTTCGGCATTTAAATGCAAATCGAAATAATTGTTGCCGTATTGGTTTTGCATTTGCTTTCTCAATCCATCAATGCCCATGTTGTAACTTGCAGAAACCAAACTCCAATCTTTAAATTCAGCATACGATTCTTTAAAATATGCACACGCTGCAAGTGTTGCTTTTTCTAAGTGGTATCGTTGATCAACTTCTTCGTTTATAATCAAGCCATATTGTTTTCCTGTTTTATCCAAAAATTGCCAAAACCCTGCTGCACCAGCGGGCGAAACAACATTTAAAAACCCACTTTCAATCATTGCTACATATTTCATATCGGCCGGAATGCCTTGTTCTGATAAAATTTTTTCAATGATTGAGAAATATCTATTTGCTCTTTTTAATAACAAAAGCGTTTGAGATTGCCAATACACATTTGTCAGCAATTCTCGGTCAAATCGCTCCTTGTTATCGTAATCTTTTAATGAAATTTTTTCGCCTGCAAAATCTACAGCATCCGGAATTGGCAATGAAAATACATGGTATTTCTGTTCAAAATCTGCTCTTTGTTTATCATCATCGGTTAGTGTTGCATAAATAAAAAACACAGTTCCAAAGCTGACTAATGCTAAAAAAATAAATAAATATTTGCGAGAGAAAAACATAAAACAAATATAATATAAGTTTTGCCGAAAAAAATCTTGATTATATTGCGGCTCTAAATAAAACTATGCCAGAAGCCACATCATTTTCAAAAAATCCTGTTGTTTACTTTTTATCTAAAAGTTTAATTTTACTTGGAATGGTTTTAGTTTTTTTATCCATTTCTTCTTTTGCATTTACGTTAATCATACAAGCAATTTGGGACATCAATATTGAACAATTAACAGCAATCATTTCAAATCCAAATTCTGTACCAAATGGCATTTTAGTTTTAAAACTTTTTCAGGTATTTGTAAGCATCGGTTCATTTGCCATTCCAGCATTTATGTTTTCAAAAGCAATTGGCCAAAACCCCTTTACTTTTTTAAATATTAATAAAAATGGAAGTTTAATCAATTATGTTTTTATACTGCTTATTATGTTGGCATCAATGCCAATTATTTCTTGGCTTTATAGTTTAAATCAACAGATGAGTTTCCCTTTGCAATTTGCCGATTGGGAACAAAAAATTAGAGAGTGGGAAAATGCTGCCAGCCAGCAAATGCAACTTTTTATATCGGCTGATTCGATATCTGTTTTGTTGTTCAATTTGTTTATTTTTGCTGTTGTCCCTGCAATTACCGAAGAGATATTTTTTAGAGGTTGCTTGCAAAATTTTATTCGCTTTTCATTTAAAAATATCCATGCTTCAGTAATTGTTTCAGCATTTATTTTTAGTGCCGTTCATGGCCAGTTTTATGGATTTATTCCTCGATTTGCGCTCGGTTTGGCTTTGGGGTATTCATTTGCTTTTTCAGGTTCTATTTGGGTTTGTATTGCTGGTCATTTTTTAAACAATGCTGTTGCATTAATATCAAGTTATATTCTGTCAAAAAATAGTAATTTTGATTTCTTGAAGGATGATTTTGCATTTCCATTTTATATAAATTTACTAAGCGTTTTATTGTGTGTTGGAATGTTGTATTGGATGTACAAACAAAATCTTAAAACTATTTTATTAACCAATAATTGTAAAACAGATGAATAACTTTTTGCAAAGAACTTTAAGCGGTGCATTCTATGTTTTGGTAGTAGTAGTGTGCATACTGTTTGATCAAAAATCATTTTTAGTATTGTTGTTTTTGATAAATGCCATTTGCCTGAATGAGTTTTTTGGTTTGATGTTAAAAAACAAAAACACATTTGATAAAATATTATCAGTTTTAGCAGGAAGTTTAGTATTTGTAGTTTTATCTTCAAATGATTTTTTTTCTGTTGAAACGAATTGGATTATTCCTGCATTTTTAATTCTTTTTTTGGCAAAACTTTACCAAAACAAAGGAAATGAATTTGAAACTTTGGCCCAACAAATTTTGGGAATATTTTATATCACACTTCCACTTGCACTATTTTTTAATCTTTCGAACATGCCGCATTTTAGCTTCCATCCTGAATTGCCAATGGGTATTTTTATTTTGCAATGGACAAGCGATACCGGAGCTTACTTAATAGGAAAAAGTTTTGGGCGACATAAATTGTTTGAACGCATTTCGCCTAAAAAAACATGGGAAGGATTTTTGGGTGCAATTGCACTTGTAATATTAACCGCTTTTGTATTAACACAATTTCAATTTTTTGGGACTTATACTCTCCAAAATTGGATAATTATTGGCCTTCTGATTTCAATATTCGGCACACTTGGCGATTTATTTGAATCCTTACTCAAACGAAATCTAAAAATTAAAGACTCTGGAAATATTTTGCCCGGTCATGGTGGCGCATTAGATAGATTTGATGCTTTCTTTTTTTCGGTGCCTGCAGTTTATTTTTACCTTAGCTTGATATAAACGCAACTCGATTTTTTCTAAAACTTTTTTATTCTTCAATATTATTTTAACCTTGCTTCATGCCTTTGGTAAATTCACTTGTAAGTTGGTATCTTAAAAAAAGAATTCCATTAATTGAACGGATGTTACAAAATCCGTTGGAAGTACAACACGAGCAATTGATGAAAAATATTCGGTTTGCCGAAAAAACACAATACGGCAATAAATATAATTTTGTTTCAATAAAAAATTTAGAGGATTTTAAAAACAAGGTTCCAATAACCAATTACGAAGGATTGCAACCGTACATTGAACAAATGATGAAAGGCAATCAAAACATTTTGTGGCCTAGCAATATTTCGTGGTTTGCCAAATCCTCGGGAACAACTGGTTCAAAAAGCAAATTTATTCCGGTTACATACGAATGTTTAGACGAATCTCATTATCAGGGCGGCAAAGACGCCATGTTATTTTACATAAACCAAAACCCAGAATCAACCATATTTGATGGAAAAGGATTGGTTATTGGCGGAAGTCACAATGTAAACAAACTAAACGAAGAAAGTTTTTTTGGCGATTTATCAGCTGTTATGATGCAAAACATGCCACTCTGGGCGCATTTCCTTCGCACACCCGAACTTTCAATTGCATTGATGGATAATTGGGAAGAAAAAGTTGAACGAATGGCTAAAGCAACGATCAATGAAAATGTAACCAACATTTCTGGAGTTCCAACTTGGACGATTGTATTGATTGAAAAAATGTATGAACTAACTGGCAAAAATTGTTTGAGCGACATTTGGCCTAATCTTGAATTATATGTTCATGGTGGCGTTAGTTTTACACCATACAAAGAAAGGTTTAAACAACTTACTTCTTCAAGTCAATTAACGTATTTGGAAACCTACAACGCTTCTGAAGGGTTTATCGGAATTCAGGACGATTTAAAACGAGATGATTTATTGCTCATGCTGGATTATGGAATTTATTATGAGTTTATGCCTATGTCTGAATATGGAAAAGATTTTCCCAATACATATTCATTAAGTCAAGTAAAAATAGGTGAAAATTATGCATTGGTTATCTCAAGCAATTCGGGTTTGTGGCGATACATAATTGGCGATACAATAAAGTTTACCGAAACCAAACCTTTTCGATTTAAAATTACAGGCCGTACTCGGCATTTTATTAATGCTTTTGGCGAAGAATTAATCATTGAAAATGCAGATTTTGCAATTAAAAAAGCTTGCGAAAAATCTCAGGCTTTATTAGTTGATTATACTGCAGCTCCTATTTATAATGATGACAAACACAAAGGCGGACATGAGTGGTTGTTAGAGTTTGATAAAGAACCTACAGACATTAATTTGTTTATTGAAGAATTGGATATTGCACTGAAAAATGCAAACAGTGATTACGAAGCCAAGCGATATAAAAATTTAGCCATGCAAGCTCCTGTAATTAAAATATTACCGCGTGGTACTTTCAACACTTGGTTGAAACAAAAACAGAAATTAGGAGGCCAACATAAAGTTCCTCGCCTTTCAAATAATAGAACTATTGTAGATGAAATTTGTGGAATGATGACTTCAGTAAAACAAAAAAGGCCTTAAATTTCTTTAAAGCCTTTTATAAAATACCTTTTCAACTAATTATTTACCTCCTGCTGGTTTTGGTGCAGTTGGATTTGCCTGAGGAGCTGGCTCAGCAATTCCCAATTTCTTTTTAATAGATGAAGTCAAATTATCTCCTTCTGGTTTGTAAAGCATACCTGCTGTATTGCTATCAAAAACGTAAGAATATCCACCCTCTTTTGCTACTTGAGCAATTACTGATTTAGCTTTATCAATAATTGGTTTCACTAATTCGGTTTCTTTTTTACGCGCATCTTCTTGAGCAGTTTGTTGAAACTCTTGAACGCTTTGTTGCAATTTTTGCAATTCACTTTGTCTAAATTCTTTCATTGTTCCAGAAAGTTTTCCAGGAGTTTCGGCATCTTTTTGAAATGCTTCGTACTTCTTTTTAAACTCATCGTTTAATTTAATCAATTCGCCTTCAAGTTGTTTGTTGTAAGATTCCATTTCAGTGCTGGCATTTTTATACTCAGGCATTGATACCATGATTTCTTGTAAATCGACATACGCAATTTTTTGTGCAGTTGCCGAAAAACTTCCTACGCTACTTGCAAGCAATATTGTTGTCGCAATTTTTTTCATGTACATGTTCATTATTTTTTATATTTATTTTTTGAATTTTTGAGGTGGCAAATATTCAACCAGATTTCCAAAAAACCATAGAATTAAGAAAAATATGTCTTTTTTCTATACTTATTTGCCTCCATTTGTATCTCCTCCACCTGTATTTCCGCCACTTCCAGTATTTTTATTTTTTGTAACTGAAATGCCTAATTCTTGCAAAACCTCATCGCTTTTATCGTATTTAGCATTGGTATAAAGCATTACTACCTCACCGCCTTTAGCAAAAATAAAATCGAGAGCACTTTTTTTAGCAACCGCCTGAACTGCATCAAATATTTTGTCCTGAATGGGCTTTACCAGTTCCTGTCTTTTCTTAAATAATTCACCTTCGTAGCCAAATTTTTTGTTTCTAAAATCTCGGGCTTCTTCTTTCTTGGTGTTTATTTCAGACTCGCGTTTCTTCTTTAATTCTTCGGTTAATAATATTTGCTCAGCCTGAAATTCTTTTTCCATTTTTTCTATCTCAGAAAATTTCTTTTCTAATTCTTTTTGCCACTCTTCACTCATCAAATCAAGTTGTTTTTGTGCCGAACGATACTCTGGCATTAAGTCCAAAATATATTCCGTATCGACATAACCAATACGCGCTGTCTGCGATTGGACATTGAAAACAAACAATAGAAGCAGTAGTAAACTCGAAATTATTTTTTTCATTTTTATTGAATTTAAAATTGTTGCCCTATGAGAAAATGAAAGTTTCCACCGTTTGCACCAATTCTGAGTGGAACATCGTCAATTCCCCAACCGTAATCCAAACCAATCATACCAAACATTGGAAGAAAAATGCGAACGCCTAAACCGTATGATCTGTAAACTTTAAAGGGATTGAAATCTCTGAAATTCGACCAGTCTCCACCGGCTTCAGCAAAAAGTAATGGAAAAACAGTTGCTTGTGGATTTAGTGATACCGGATATCTTAATTCCATTGTGTAACGGTTATAAACTGTTCCGCCTTTTTGTTGCAATCCTAAATTTGAATTAAAAACCATTGGCGTAAGTGTGTTGTCTTGATATCCACGCAATGCTATCAATTCGCGACCATCTAAACTAAAACCTGTAAGTCCAGAACCGCCAAGCCAAAATCGATCGAAGGGAGTAATTCCGGTTGAAGAATTATACGATCCAATTGCACCAAAATTTACACGTGTCATAAACACCAGGTTTCCCATAATTCTATTAAAAAAACTTGCATCAAATTTCCATTTGTGAAACTCTAACCAACGTAGATTCACATTGTTCTCTTCGTTAGAACTGTTTGCATTTAACTGAGAAACATCTACTCCAAAAAGCGAATAAGGTGGTGAAAATTGTAGCGATAATGAAATGTTAGATCCGCTTCGAGGATATATTATTTGATCGGTTGAGTTTCTGCTAAGTATTACTTTAAAGCTGATATTGTTTGACAGTCCTTTTCCAATTGATGAAATATACGGTACGCCTAACAAACTATATTGATGATCGTATTGCTGAAAGCTAAGTTGGTATTGAAGTGTAAAATAATCATCCGGAAATTTTAATCTCTTTCCCAATCCAATTTGCATTCCGGTTGTATATAAACCTGCAAGTCTTGAATCTTCTGAAGTATAGCCATTGCTTTGGCGCGAATGATAAATGGAAAGACTAAATGAATTTGGTCTTTTACCTCCCAACCAAGGTTCAGAAAAAGAAGCACTATACGATTGAAAAAACGTTCCGCTTGTTTGTGCACGTAACGAAATTCGTTGTCCATCTCCAGAGGGGATTGGGTTCCAATATTTTGGTGTAAATAACTTGCGTGCCGAAAAATTATTCAAACTTAATCCAAGGGTTCCAACTATCATTCCTGCGCCCCAACCTCCCGAAAGTTCTATTTGATCATTGGCTCGTTCTTCAACTTTATATTCAATATCAACTGTTCCTGTATTTGGATTTGGAACTGGATTTACACCCAATGCCTCAGGATTAAAATACCCAATACTTGCTAATTCGCGCAAGGATCTGGTAATATCGCTTCGGCTAAAAAGCTGTCCAGGTTTTGTTCGTAATTCTCGCAGAATTACATGATCGCTAGTTTTGGTATTTCCTTTTACGGTTACTTTGTTTATTCGAGCTTGTTCGCCTTCAAATATTCTAATTTCTAAATCAATTGAATCATTTTCTACCAATACTTCAACTGGTTCTATTCTGAAAAATAAATACCCGTCATCCATATAAATCGTGCTAATATCAAGTCCGGCTTGGCTCATGTTTAGTTTTTCATCCAACTGCGATTGGTCGTAAATTGTGCCTGATTTTATGTTTAAAACTCCCTTTAATTTCTCTTCGCTATATTTTGTATTTCCGACAAATTTCAAGTTGCGAAAAAAATATTTTCTTCCTTCAAAAATCGAAATGTGAATTTGTAATGAGTTTAGATTATGCTGCCAAACCGAATCCGATACAATTTGTATATCGCGATAGCCAAGACTTAAATATTTATCTATTATTTTTTGCTTGTCATCGTTGTATTCTTCCTCCATAAAACGTGATTTGGCAAAAAGTCTTCTTTGGCGTTTTGTGTTTTTAAACAATCCTCTAATTTGCTTTTCTGTCAAAGCTGAATTGCCCGAAAAAGTAATATCGTAAATTTTTATTTTTTGCCCTTGATCAATTGTTAATTTTAGCTTGGCAGTATTCTGCGATGGATTATCAGATTCTTGTTCGATTTTTACACTTGCATTGGGTCTACTTTTATCGGTAAAGAATTTTTTTACCTCGCGTTCTGTACTTTTCAAAAGGTTTTCGGTGATAATAATTCCCGAAGTCATGGTCAACTCAGTTCGTAAATCTTCCGCTTTTCCTTTTCGCAAACCTTTGATTGAAAAAGTAGAAAGTCTCGGTTTTTCGCGCAATTGAATTTCTAACCAAATTTTTTCGTCTTCAATTTTTTGCACTTTAATTTTTATATCATCAAACAACTTTTGTTTCCAAAGATTGTTAATTGTTTTGGTTACTTCATCTGAAGGAATTCGAATTTTTTGTCCAGGTTGAATACCTGCCAAAACCAACAAAACACTTTTGTCGTAATAGTTAGTGCCGCTTATTTCTACGCCACCAACTATGTAGGTTTTAGGCGAATTGTAATCAACAACAGCATACAATCCATTGCTATCTTTTTGAGCAAATGACATGCTGCAGAAAACCATACTTAGCAAAAATAAATTTAAACTTTTTCTACTCATTTTTTTAATCAACTACTTAATTGCTCAGAGGTTTTTCCAAATCTTCTTTCGCGGTTTTGATAATCTACAATGGCTTTGTACAATTCTTCTTTTGTAAAATCAGGCCAAAGTTTTTCGGTAAAATACAATTCACTATACGCAAGTTCCCACAACAAAAAATTACTGATACGTTGCTCACCGCTAGTTCGTATCATCAATTCGGGATGAGGAATTCCGGCAGTTGATAGATTTTCATCAACTGTTTTGTCCGATATTTTTTCAATATCAAGCAAATTATTTTTTACTTTTTCCGATATTTTTTTAACGGCTTTTAGTATATCCCATTTTGCACTGTAACTTAAAGCCAAAACTAATGTCATTCGGTCGTTATTTTTGGTTGCTTCTATTGCTTCCATTAATTCTTTTTGACATTTTGGAGGCAAATCATCCATATTTCCAATTGCAATCAAACGAATATTGTTTTTTTGTAGTGTGGCAGTTTCTTTTTTAATAGTTGATACCAAAAGCTCCATCAAGGCTCTTACTTCTAATTGAGGCCTGTTCCAGTTTTCGGTGCTAAAGGCATAAAGAGTTAGGTATTTAACGCCCAACTCCGCACACGCTTCGGTTGTTTGTTGTACGGCAGTAACACCATTTTGGTGTCCAAAAACACGCAACTTGCCCAAGCCTTTTGCCCAGCGGCCATTTCCGTCCATAATTATGGCTATATGTTGCGGAAGTCGCTTAGTATCTATTTTATTTTTAAATGACATATACTAAGCTGCGAAAATATAAATTTTAGAATGAAATTTTTTTGAAATTTTTCAAGGCTAAACAGACTCGTTTTATCCAATAATCAATTTAGAAACTAATGGAAATAATAACACCATTGCAACTACGATAAACACAATTCCTATTCCGTGGTTGAGAACAGTTAGAAATTTATCAGAAAGAAACTTTTTGATTTTTGTGGCTGAATAACATAGAAAAAATTGATTGAAAAACATAGCTACAATTAGTGCTGAAAAATACAAAAGTAATTCGTCAAAACTTTCAAGTACCGTTTCTTGATACGCTGTAATTCCAAGCCAAGTAAGTAATATTAGTGGATTGATAAGGTTTAGTACAATTCCTTTCAGAACATAAAAAATATTTTTGGTTTCGTTGCTATAAATTTTTGCGGCTTCACGTTTGTGTTTTCTATACGTGTAAATTCCCATTATGATGAGAGAAACAGCTCCGATAATTCTAATTTCACTATCAAAATTTTTCAATTCGTTTTCAACGAAACTGCTTGCAAAAAGACAAAGTCCAATATAAACCAAATCGCTAAGCAATGCGCCCAATGCTATGTACAGCGCTTTTTTATAGCCACGATTTATACTGGTTTCAATCAGCGCAAAAAAACCTGCTCCGAAAGAAAGTGTAAGAATTATGCCTGTAAAAATCCCTTTTAATAAAATCCCAATCAACTGAAGTAAAATTTAATTTGCCGAAAATACTTTTAAAATCTTCTTCTAAAAAGTTTTTATATAATTTTATTTAGTAATTACTTTCTACTTTTTGTAAAGTTTGCATTGATCAATGATAAAATGATTCAAAATTATACCAATAAAATAAAACTCGAATTTGTTTTCTTTGTAAAAAAGTAAATGTTGCGGTTTATGTTTTCAAATAAAACAATTTTATTAATCATTTGTTTTGTGTTAATCAAATTTAACGCAAATGCTCAAACGGTAGAATGGGGAAATCCGCAACGACAAAAAGGAAAAACAAACTATTCTCAAATACTTGGCGAAAACTCTTCGGGAATTTTTTTGATACGATGCAGAGACAATGATTTTCAAAAAAATGTGCTGATTGAAAAATACAAAAGCAATCTAACGCTTGAAAGCGCTAAAGAAATGCCACTAACAATTCCTGGAACTATCGAAAAAGTTTTGCTTATTGGCGATCGTGTGTTTGTTTTTTTATCTGCCAAAAATGTAAGCAGCGATAAAATTGATGTGTTGGTTCAAAAACTTGATATGAATTTAAATATTGATGGCGGATTGACAACTATTGCAAGTATCAATGAAAATCAAATTGGATATCGCAGTAATTTTTACATTAAAAACTCGAGCGACAAAAGTAAAATTGGCTTAATGTTTTTGACAACATCGCCCGAAAAAAATCGATCCGCTTTAAATATGTTTACATACAACATCGAGCTTCAACAGATTTATGGAAAACGTTTTGAATTGAACTACGATGACCGAGATGTATTTATTACCAATTACGATTTGGACAATTCAGGCAATAGTTTTTTACTCTTAGATTATCCAAAAGATTTAAAACGAAGAAAAGATTTTGATCCGCGCGTGTTTTTCTTGAATGCTTACTTTCATCAAAGCGATAAAATGTTGGAATACGAATTGGGATCTGGAGAAAAATCAATAGAAGAGCTTGGCATGTGCATCAATAATTTTAATAAAGAAGTAAATGTAGTTGGATTTTTTTCGAATGAAAATAACGGAAAAATTGCTGGGTATTTTAATCTAAATATTGATATATCAAGCACAGAAATTAGAAACAAAGTGTATGATACAATTCCAATAAATATTTTTAGCAAGCAAAGTTTTATTCGAAATGGCGGCAACGATTTAACCGATATGTTTATTAGAAAATTAGCACCACGAAGCGATGGCGGGTGCATGATGGTTGCCGAAAAATATTTTCAAACACGGCAGTCGTACACTTATTATGTAAATGGATTTGCACAAACCAACAGTCGAATAGTTTTTAATTACAACGATGTGATGTTGTTGTCGTTTAATAAAAATGGAAGCATCCAATTTTGTAACATTATTCCAAAAGAACAACAATCTGTTAGCGATGGCGGTTATTATTCATCCATTGCGCCCGTAATTACCAACGACAATATTTATACATTATTTAATGGCGATGTAAATCAGGAAGGCGATATTATGCTCAATATGTCAAACTATGCTGGCAAATCAGAAAATAAAGTTTTAGTAAAAGCGGTAAATCAAAGTTCATTGCTGATACCAAGAGAAACAAAACAAACTTCGGCAAATTCAATTATAGCTTGTACTATTCGCGAGAAGCGATTTACTTTGATGCGTGTAACTTTTTAAAAAATATACTCCTTGTTATCGCTTTTTAGACAGAACAATATTTTTGCAGCAGCAGCACTTTTTCTATTTACAATAGTAATTAGGGTGTCGCCATTTTTTTCTCCAATACATGTAGATTTAAATATCAATGCTCCGCTTGCTCAATTTATTTTTAATCGAGTTCAAAATTTCGACAGCTATTATTTTTTCAGCATAATTGCAGCAAGCCTATTGGTTTTTATTCAAGCTTGGCTGATAAATTATATAACTTCTGAACACGGAATTTTATATAATGATTCGTTTTTACCAGGATTGATTTTTGTAACGCTGAATAGTTTATATCCCGATCAAATGCTGCTAACTCCGCAACTGTTGGCTAATACTTTTATCATTCTACTTTTCCAACGTTTGTGCAGATTGTACGAATCAGAAAAACCACTTTACATTGTTTTAGATTCGGGCTTGTACTTGGGCTTGGCGTCTATGTTTAATTACGATTTGTTGGTGTATTTACCTTTTATTTTGATTAGTGTTATTGTGATGACATCATTTAATCTTCGATATCTTGCAGTTGCAGTTTTAGGAATATTAATTCCTATTTATTTTACCGCCATTATTTTTTTTCTAAGAGATAACTTCAATGAATTGCTTTTGATGTTGGAAAAAAGTTTCAATCGTCAATACGTTCCAAATTTAAAAATAAATTTTTCGCAAGTATTTCCTTGGTTAATTTTAGCACCAATTGTGTTGTTCTCGACAATAAATATGCAATTAAAATATTTTAAAAATCGTGTTAAAACAAGAAGAATATTACTTGATATTGGGTTGATGTTTTTGTTTTCGTTGTTAGTCGTAAGCATCGAAGACCGCAATTTTATTTTTGCTGTAACCTATTTAAGCGCGCCTTTATCTATTGTTGTGGCTTATTATTTTCTAAGTCCAAAACATCTAATACTTAAAGAAATATTTTATTTGCTTTTAGTAGCTTCGGCTTTCTATTATCAATATTTCGCACCTTTGTTTTCATAAGTTTTTTTTGAACAAATTAGTTTCCAATTGCTGCTATTCCTGGCAATTCTTTTCCTTCAAAAAACTCGAGCAAAGCTCCTCCTCCAGTGCTTACATAACTCACTTTGTTTTCAAAACCAAATTTTGCAATAGCTGCGGCACTATCTCCTCCGCCAATTAAGCTAAATGCACCTAATTCGGTTGCATCGGCAATTGCTTGCGCTACGGCTTTGGTTCCTGACTGAAAACTCTCCATTTCAAAAACTCCCATTGGACCGTTCCACAAAATAGTTTTCGATTCCATAATTGTTTTGCAATATTCTTTTTCGGCTTCTGGACCTATGTCTAAACCCATCCATCCCTTTTCAATATTTTTATTATCGCAGATTTTTTTGTTTGCATCGTTATCAAATTTATCTGCAACAACACTATCAATTGGCAACAAAAGTTTTACGTTTTTAGTTTCTGCTTTTTTCAAAAGTTCTAAGCATAATTCCAATCTATCTTCTTCACAAAGCGATGATCCAATTTCAAAGCCTTGAGCTTTTAAAAAAGTATACGCCATTCCACCGCCAATAATTATTGTATCAACTGTGTTTATCAAATTTTCAATAATTAATAATTTATCAGAAACTTTTGCGCCACCAGTAATTGCGGTAAAAGGGCGAGCTGCATTTTTCATTACTTTTTGAGCATTCGCAATTTCTCTTTCCATTACATATCCAAAACATTTTGCAACCGGAAAAAACTGAGCAACAACTGCCGTACTTGCATGAGCCCTGTGCGCTGTTCCAAAAGCATCGTTTACATATATATCGCCATGTTGCGATAGTTTTTGTGCAAATGCTACTTCGCCTTTTACTTCTTCCTTATAAAAGCGTAAATTTTCTAGCAACAATACTTCGCCACTTTTTAATGTTGATGACATTTCAATTGCTTGATCGTTGATACAATCGTTTGCGAATTTTACATCCATTCCAAGCAAACCCGATAAAGTATTCAATGTACTTTTTAAAGTAAATTTTTCAATGTCAATCGTTCCATCTTCATTTAATTTTTTCAATGGCCTACCTAAATGTGACATCAAAACACATGAACCGCCATCACTCAATATTTTTTTTATTGTAGGAATTGCCGCTCTTATTCTGGCATCGTCTGTTACTTGCAACGTTTTTTTATCAAGCGGCACATTAAAATCCACTCTTATTAATGCCCTTTTTCCTAAGAAATTTATAGTATCTAGCGTTTTCATTTGTTTTATTTTAAACTCGTTTTTTGGCAAAAATATGTATTAATAACAAATCAATTTTTGATTTTTGTTTTTAAAACAAATTTTAAATGTAAAATTGCTTATTAATAAATGTATCACATATGAGAAGCAAACAAATCATTCTACTATTCTTACTTCTAATTTGTATTTTTTTAAATGCAAATGCACAACGATACTTAAACAAAATATTCGATAGTGTAACCGTTGAATCGTCTGTTATATATGGAATGAATAAAAATGTTAACGGCATTATGGATACTTTGCCAATGGCTATTTATCAGCCCAAAAACGATACAGCAACAAAACGGCCATTGATAATATTGGCACACGGGGGATTTTTTTTAGGTGGTTCATATCTCGCGTCTGATGTAAGTTATTTATGTAATGAATTTGCACTTCGAGGTTATGTTTGCGTAAGTATCGAATACAGGGTTGGAATTGGATTATCAGGACATAGCATTCAATACGAATATGCAAATGCTGCATGGCGTGCAACACAAGATTTCAAAGCTGCTGTGCGATTTTTTAGAAAAGATTTAGCAACAAACAATCTCTATAAAATTGACGAAAAATTTATTTATGCTGGTGGAGTTTCTGCAGGTGCAATTTCAGCATTGCATTTGGCTTTTTGTGATTTGCCCGAAGAAGTTGCTACTAACTTAGAAATTGACACCCTTGCAAATGGAGGTATTGAGGGCAATACAGGAAATTCCGGATATGCATCTAAAGTTCGTGGCGTGTTAAGTCTTTCGGGTGCAATTTCGGATGTTAGGTGGATGAATAACAATAAAAACGTTTCGCTTTTTTTGATGCATGGAAGCAACGATGCTACAGTTCCATACGGCACAAATTACTATATTTTATTTGGACAAAAAATAGCTTTGCTTCAAGGTGGATTCAGTACCGATTCTGCAGCAAAAATAAATGGAATGCGAAGTACATTTTATCCTTTTTATGGAGCTGGACATGTTCCGTTTAGCGCATTAGATAATACCGGCAAAAAATACATGGATACAACCGAAACGCAGATGTGTCTTTTTTTATTTAACGATTTAAATCGTTCAACTTTTGCAGTAAATGAATATTCAAATGATTTAAAAGATTTTGTTAAAATTTATCCTATTCCTTCAAGCGAAACTATTTTTATTGAAATTGGAAAAGGGAAAAAATCAAAAATTAAATTAGTTGATTTTACAGGAAAAGTTGTCCGTTATTTTGAAGCAGAAAGCAATTTTTTAAAAATAGAAAAAAATGAACTTAGTTCAGGAATTTATTTTTTGAATATTAAGAATGAATACGGTTCGTTTGCTAGTAAAGTTGTGTTTGATTAATAAAATCAAAACACATTCAACAAAGCTTCTAAATGCATGCCACGAGAGCCTTTAACAAATATATTTTTATGTTGAATTGGCTTTGATTTTAAATACACCATCAATTCATTTGTTGTATTAAAACACATAAAATTATTTTTTGTTTTATAGAATTCTTCACCAATCAAAAAAACATTTTCTAATTTCAATTTTTCGCACAATTCAACAATTGCTTGGTGTTCTTGCTCAGCAAATTTTCCCAATTCAAACATATCGCCAAGTACTATTATTTTATCTTCGAATGACATTGCTGAGAAATTTAGTAGTGACGCTTCCACACTGCTTGGATTTGCATTGTAAGCATCCAAATAAATTGTATTGTTTTTTGTTTTTACTATTTGCGAACGATTGTTTTTCGGTTCGTAAGTTTCGATTCCCAATTTAATCTCTTCTTCGCTTAAACCAAAAAACAATCCAAATGAAACAGCAGCCATTATGTTATCAAAATTATAATCACCACTAAGCGTACTACTCATTTCTACTTGCAAATTGCAAATTGCGAATTTAATTTGAGGCCTTAATTTTCGAGCAAAACCAATATAATCTGCTTTAGTTTCTTGCTCATCAAAATTTGCAGCATATGTTTTTTTGTTTTCCAATCCGGATGCCATATTCATTAACAAATTATCGTGTGCATTAACAAATGCAATGCCTTTATTTTCCGATAAATAATCATACAATTCTTTGTTCGATTTTATAACACCTTCAATATCGCCAAAACCTTCGAGATGATCTTTTCCATTGTTTGTTACAATTCCAAAATTGGGTAATGCAATGCTGCATAAAAATTCATTTTCGCCACAATGGTTTGCTCCCATTTCAATTATTGCCATTTCGTGTTGAGCAGAAATTTGTAAAATAGTTAATGGCAAGCCAATGTGATTATTCAAATTCCCTGACGTACTTAGCACTTTGTATTTTGCTCTTAATACAGATGTCATCAATTCTTTAGTGGTAGTCTTTCCATTGCTCCCAGCTATTGCAATCACTGGTATTTTTAATTGCAATCTATGATGTGCGGCTAATTGTTGCAAAGATTTTAATGTATCATCAACTACTATAAATTGATTGTCTAGTTTAAAATTTTCATCGTCAATTACAGAGAATTTTGCGCCATTTTTTAAAGCTTCATCAGCAAATTTATTTGCATTGAAATTTTGTCCTTTTAAAGCAAAAAAAATAGAGTCAGGTTTTATATTTCGAGTATCCGTACTGATATTGGGATATTGTTTAAATAGTTGGTATAGTTCTTCTGTATTCATCAATTTTGATAAAATATTAAGTTTCGCTTAAACTTTCTTTGTTTAGATTTGTTTGAGCAAATCAAAAAAATAATGCGCAGAATATTTCAGTCTTTTATTGCACTTGTGTTTACAACTTCAATTTTATCTGCACAATCTCCAATTGAATTCAGTTTTTCAAATACAGTTAAATTTTTAAAATCAAATTCTACAGACACTCTGCTTTTCCCCTTTGTTGGCGGCTTGAATGCGCCTCAATTCAACAACATAGATTTGGATAGAGATGGCAAAAAAGATTTGTTTGTTTTTGATCGTGCTGGACATAAACATTTTACTTTTTTATGGAAAAACAATAGATGGGAATACGCACCTCAATTTGAACAAATGTTTCCTCGAATGTATAAATGGGTTTTTTTACGCGATTACAATTGCGATGGCGAATTGGATATTTTTTCTGAAGTTGATCAACAATCAAAACCCGAACCCGATAAATTTATTTACAATCAAGGAATTCGAGTACTTAAAAATGAATTTTTAACAAACGGAAAACTTTCTTTTCGTCAATATCAAAATCAAATTTGGGATACAGGATATTTATTAAATCCACCATCGCCAATTAATTATACAAGTAGCGATTTAGGTGTAATTGAAGATTTGGACAACGATGGAGATATTGATATTTTAAGAATTCCTTCAGGTGACAATACGGTTGATTTGTTTGAAAATGTCCGCAATTTGAAAGGATACTCATGCGATTCGTTAACCTATTTTTTACGTGCCCAAGGTTGGGGATATATGTATTATAAAATAGTAAAACACGAATGGGGATTGGCTGACTTGGGTGCAGGCTTGATAAAAAATTACCTGTGCAAAGGTGCGCACGGTGGAAACACAATGGCTGTGTATGATATGGATGGAGATGGAGATAAAGATTTATTGTATGGCGATGTAGCATACCCCAATTTAATTTATCTAAAAAACGGGAAAGAACTTTGCGCTACTGGTTGTAAAAAAGATACAATAATTTTTCAAGATACAGTTTTCCCTCGCGGAACATTTGTCCCAAATGATTTTACATGGCCATCGGCATATTTTTTTGATGCCGATGCTGATGGAATATCAGATTTAGTAATTGCGCCTAATGATCCTGTTGCATCAAAAAATTTAAATCAAGTTAATTTATTTAAGAATAATCCTGTTGCAGGTGCTGCGAATTTTTCATGGGTAAAAGAAAATTTTTTACAAGATGAAATGATTGATTTAGGAGGGCAAGCCAAACCTGTTTTTGTTGATATTGATAACGATGGAGATGAAGATTTAATAACTGCAACAAGCGGGAATTTTTTGTTTTCAATGAATAGCAAAGACAGACTTGTGCTGTATAAAAATATAAACACAAAGTCAAATCCAGTCTTTCAACTTGCGGACACTAATTTTTTAAATATCAGTGCTGGGCAAGGATCTGGTTTTTTTGATATTCACCCAAGTTTTGGAGATTTGACAGGCGATGGAAAAAAAGATTTACTAATTGGCGATTTTAATGGATACATTCATTTTTATGAAAATACATCTGTTGGAAACACAATTAGTTTTTCAAAACAAAGCGATGATTACTTTTCGATATTTTGTGGTGTAAATGCAAAACCACAAATAATTGATTTAAACAAAGACGGAAAATCCGATTTGGTAATTGGGCGTAAAAACGGAACGCTAGCTTATTACGAAAACAATGGAACAACAAGCAATGCAAATTTCACTTCGGCACCAACAATTGATTCGCTTGGTGGAGTTGATGTAAGCGAAGTATTTTTTTCTGGTGGCCAATATATTCCAGGTGGAAATGGGTACAGTTCGCCATTTATTTACGATATAAACAAAGATGGAAATTACGAAATGTTGGTTGGAAGCAATAACACTGGAATTCATTTTTATTTAGGCGTAAACCCAATTAAAGGGCAAAAATTTTCTTTGCATCGAAAAGTGCTAAAAGATAATTTGACACTTGATGCCGACAGCATAAATCAAGGGTATTTTACAAATATTGCATTGGCGAATTTAGATTCAGATTCAATTCCTGATTTAATGATTGGCAATTCAAGGGGTGGTTTACGGTTTTATAAAACAGCAATTACAGGAAGTTTAGATGGATTGCCTCATGTAGTAGCACCAAAAATAAATTTTACAGTGTATCCAAATCCGGCAGAAAATATTTTAAACATTAGTTTAGAAAACTTGAATGAATCAGTAAATTTTTCTATAATTAATATATTGGGAGTTGAATTAACTTCGGGAAAATTAAAAAAATCAGAACGCAATTCAAGATTAAATATTTCTGAATTTCCGCAAGGAATTTATTTTATAAAAATTTTTAACGACTTCGGAATTACTACTTCGAAATCATTTATAATCTCAAGGTAATTTCATTTCTATTTAAAATTGGATTATCATTGCCAGTAACAAAAAACGAAGATTTATTTCAAACTATTTTATTAAGAATTTGCTTTAAAAACAATGACTGAATTTAAGGTTAAAACATTAGCAGATATGTTGGCTTCAGGCGAAGAGGCAGAAATACTTTTTTGGGTGGGTTGTGCAGGAAGTTTTGATGAACGTGCACAGAAAATAACAAAAGCCGTTGCTAAAATTTTGCATCACGCCAATATAAAATTTGCAATATTAGGCGCAGAAGAAGCATGCACAGGAGATCCAGCCAAGCGTGCCGGAAATGAATTTTTATTTCAGATGCTTGCAATGCAAAATATTAATACGCTGAATGGATATAATGTTAAAAAAATCGTTACCGCTTGCCCTCATTGTTTCAATACTTTATTAAATGAATATCCCGAATTAGGAGGGAACTACGAAGTTGTTCATCATACAACTTTGATCAATCAATTGTTAGAAGACGGCAAAATTAAAATTGATGGCGGCTCATTTAAAGGGAGACGAATTACATACCATGATTCGTGTTATCTTGGAAGAGCAAATAATATTTACGAAGCGCCAAGACAAGTTATTGAAAAATTAGATGCTGAATTTGCAGAAATGAAACGCAGCAAAGCAAATGGTTTGTGTTGTGGTGCTGGTGGTGCGCAGATGTTTAAAGATGCTGAAAATGGCACTAAGGAAATTAACATTGAACGCACTGAGGATTTAATTGAAACCAAATCAGAACTAGTAATTACTGCATGCCCATTTTGCATGACCATGTTGCGCGATGGAATAAAACATCAAAATAAAGAAGAAGAAATTCAAGCGTTGGATTTAGCCGAAGCAGTTGCAAATGCTATGGATTTGTAAAAATGAAACATTTCAATAAAAAATATATTCTCAAATTTATTGTACTACGTTTTTCGTTAGTAGTTGCAATTTTTTTATTCGCAATTCGAATTTCTTTTGCTCAACTAGATAATACTTATCTGCAAGACAAAATTTCAATAAATCAGTCTGATAGTGCAAAAATAGGTTTGAATATAAATGTATTTAATTACATGCGCAACACTGAGTATTTTAATAACATAGAAAAAGGAAGAACGCTATTTGGTTATCAATTAAATCCTAAGATATTTTATTCTCCCAATCGATACATAAAAATCGAAACTGGACTATTTTTAAGAAATGATTTTGGCGGCCCAAATCCTTACACATACGCAACTCCAACACTTACAATCAAAACAGAATACCGTAATTTGTCTATGTTGTTTGGCACATTAGAAGGCGCTTTGAGCCATAGAATTATTGAACCAATGTTTGATATATCTGCAGCAATTGAAAAGCGAATTGAAAATGGATTTCAATTAAAATATGAAAACTCAAAAACGTTTTTTGATACGTGGATTAATTGGGAAAAATTTATTGAAAGAAACTCTCCATTTAAAGAAGAATTTACAGTTGGATTGAATTTACAAAAAGTCGTTTTATACAAAAATAAAACAATTCAAATTGAAAACTCAAACACTAATTCATCGAATGCTGAAACAAAAAATAGCTTTAGTTTTAGTCCAATTATTCAAGTAATGGCTAAGCATCGTGGAGGCCAAATAGACTTAGACACAACAAATAAATTTTATGTAAAAATTAATTCAGCTATTGGATTTAGATTGTCAAAAAAATTCAACATTTCAAACACCAATCACAAAGGATTTATAAAAGAATTGAGAATTGAACCTTATTATCTTTTGTACAAAGAAAATTCAAATTCCGGAATGCCTTTTACTGATGGCAATGCCTATTATTTAAATGCATTAATTAAAACAAATCATTTCGGATTGATGCTTAGTTATTGGTTGGCTAAGAACTTTATTGCTCCAAACGGGACTTCAATTTATCAAATTCAGTCAGCTGATAATCCAATTTATTTTTCGTCAGAAGGAAAACGCGAATTGCTTTTTTTCAGACTTTTGTATGAAAAACCACTTTTTAATAAATTATTTATGACTGCTAGGTTTGAGCCATTTTATGATTTTAAAAGCTCGCAAATTGATTTTTCGTACTCTTTTTATTTAAGCTACAATATGGATTTTAAATTGTCAAAAAACTAAAATTTAGTTGGTTTTTAGACATAAAAAACTCCTATAAAAGGAGTTTTAATTTTTGAGGTACCGAGCAGATTCGAACTGCTGTAGAGGCTTTTGCAGAGCCTTGCCTAGCCTCTCGGCCACGGTACCAAACAATGCGACAAATATATGTCAATTTTAATTGATTAAAAATATTTTCTTTGTAGAAAAAATCAAAGCACAAAATGAAACAAATAATTATAGCTTCAATACTATTTTTTGTATTGTTTTCATGCGGAAACAATACGAAAACTCAAAACAAACAAGTTGCAGACAGTTCCATTTCCATGTTTTTTGGCGAAAAAATAAACGAAGAAGGTGCTATCAGCATGTCTGAAATTGCAAGCAAAATGGGCACTAACACTGAAATGAAATTAAAAATCAAAGGCGAAGTTGATAATGTGTGTCAGAAAAAAGGATGTTGGATGAATATTAAAAATCCTACTGGCGAAAGTATGAATGTATCGTTTAAAGATTATGGATTTTTTATGCCAATGGATTGTGCAGGAAAAACTGCAATTATTGAAGGCGTAGCAAGTTTAGAAGAAACCTCTATTGAAAGATTGAAAGAACTTGCCAGAGACGAAAAACAACCAAAAGAAATTGTTGATGCAATAACCAAAACTAAGCGCGAATTAGTGTTTGAAGCCTTTGGAGTTATCTTAAAATAATTTATCGCAATTGATGAAAAAAGGAATTTTCTCTGTTTTTATTTCCGTTTTTATATTGATTATAACTGACGCTTGTTCAAACAACAAAAACTCGACTACAGAATCAGAAATAGAACAATCCGAACAATATATAAAAACGCAACAAGGAACAATTTTAGATCCAAATAAACCAAAAGCAATGGCGTTAATGATGAGGCAAATGGCATCAAATGCAGACAGCATGAAATCCATTTTATTGTCGGGAAAAAGTATTGATTCTTTACGTTTTCCATTTATTCGTTTTTATCTTGCCGAACCAACAGATCCTAGCGTTTTAGAGCCCTTGTTTTATGAAAATGCGCGATTATTTCAGCATGACTATAAAAATATTTTTATCGAAAAAAACAATCAAATTATAGCGTTCAATACAATGGTTGGAAAATGTATAAATTGTCACGAAAATTATTGTAACGGTCCTTTAAAACGTATCAAAAAACTACTTATAGAATCTAAATAGGTTTACATTTTTAAAAACTATTTGAATGAATTTTCGGTATTCTTGTGTATTAATTAACTTGAATAAAATGTATTTACTATGAACACCTTTACATTAAAAAAAATTGTCGCCATTTTATTTATCTCTACACTTATAAGTTTAACCGCAACTGTTATTAGCTATACCTCTGGCGGACCGGCTGGATATAGCAATGCACCAGGAGGATCCAATTGCACATCGTGTCACAATTCATATCCATTACAAAGCAGTGGAGGATCTTGGAGCAACATTTCACTTTCGCAATTATCGCCTTACGGATCGGGCACAAGTTCCTATCCTTATAGATTTACTTTGAGTATAAACAATCCTGGGCATTCTAAAATCGGGTTTCAACTTTGCGTATTGCCGCCATCTGCCATTTCTACAACCGCAAGCATCGGTACATTGTCAGTTCCTTCAATCAGCACAGGATTAATTCAAACCGTTACTTCCGGAAACAGGCAATATCTTGGACATACATCAAGCGGTACAACAACCAGTGCAGGATTAATTTCGTGGACATTTAATTGGGTTCCTCCTACAAGTGCTTATACTGGAAATACAAATTTTTATGTGGTAATAAATTCTACTAATTCAAGTAGTTCAACAATTGGTGATTCTATTTATTTTAAATTATTTACCCTAAATGTATTGCCAGTAAAATGGAATGATTTCAATGCAGAGTTTATTAATAAAGATGTAAAAATTAATTGGAGTACAGCTTCAGAAATAAACAACAATTACTTTGAAGTTGAACGAAGCGTTAATCAAGTTGAATGGAATTCAATTGGAACTGTTAAAGCAATTGGAAATAGCAATGTGCTTAACAGGTATGAATTTATTGATTCCGAAATTAAAAATCTGCCAACGTATGACAAAAATATTTTTTATAGAATCAAACAAATTGATTTCGATGGCGAGTTTGAATATTCAACTATTTTTTGTGTAAATAATATTGCGCTAGAAGAAATTACTTTGAACAATTTTAGCAACAATCAAATAGTAGCTATTCATTCAAAATCGGCAATCAAATCAATTCGATTGATTGACAATGCTGGCAAATCTATAAGAAGCCAATACGAAAGCAATGGGCAAGTTAATTTTGACATTTCAGGCATAAGTCAAGGGATGTATTTTTTGCAAATTGAGACTATCAATACCACTCAGCTAAAAAAAATATTGATTAACCAATAGTTAAAAAATATCTTCTGTTTATATTTAAAAAAAACGGGGCTGCTTTGCAGCAAACCCCGTTTAACCTATGAAACAAATTGCACCTCTACCCAAAGGTGCAATACCTTATTAACGCAATTTTGTGCGTTTTATTTTTTAAAATAATATTTTTCTTTTAGTTTATATGAAATAAGTAACATCGAAGGCACAAGAATCAATGTTAAAAAGGTTGCAAAACTTAAGCCAAAAATTAATGTCCAAGATAATGGCCCCCAAAATGCCACACTGTCACCTCCAATATGAATATGCGGATTTAGTTCACTAAACAAAGTTGCAAAGTCCATATTTAAACCTACTGCAAGTGGAACCAATCCTAACATAGTTGCAGATGCGGTCAAAATTACCGGAGTCATTCGTGTTCTACCTGCCTCAATCAATGCTTCTTTTAAAGGTACACCTTGCTCAAGTAAATTATCAGAAAACTCAACTAATAGAATTCCGTTTCGCACAACAATTCCTGCAAGCGCCACTATTCCAATTCCGGTCATTATAATTGAAATTTGCATATTAAAAATTGAAAAGCCAAGAAGTACTCCGATTATACTGAATGCAATTTCGGTAATTATAATAATTGGTTTTGATATCGAATTAAATTGTGTAACCATAATTAAAAAAATCAATCCAAGCGATATCATTAAGGCTCTTCCTAAAAACGTACCGGTTTCTTTTTGTTGTTCTTGCTCCCCTGTCATATCTACCTTTACACTTGATGGAAGTGCATAATGGCTGACAGCTTTTTTAACTTTGTCTACAATTTCGTTGGCATTGTAACCAGTTAAAATATTGGATGCAAGCGTTACCATTCGTTTTTGATTTTTGCGATTAATTCCTCCATACGTTTGGCTGTATTTTAAAGTTGCTACAGATGCAAGCGGAATACTTCGCAACAATCCATTCATATTCATATCGCGAAAGGTAATTTTTAAATTCATCAGCGCATTTATATTGTTTCGCTGATCAAATTTGTATCGTAATTGAATGGGATAATCCTCGTTTGCAGCTTTAAATTTAGAAGCTTCAAAACCAAAAATTGCTCCGCGTAATGCTTGTCCAATTTGCGCTGTACTAATTCCTTCCCTGTTTGCACGTTCACGATTTACCTCAATTAATATTTCTGGTTTGTTCGTTATTAAATCTGTTTTTAATTCTTCAATTCCAGGAATTTGCAATGAATCAAGGTATCGTTTTATATCTCCCGAAATCAATATTAATTCATCAAACTCATCTCCGGTAATTTCAATGTTTACTGGTTTTCCGACTGGTGGTCCGTTTTGTTCCTGTTCGGTTGTAACCTGTGCGCCTGGAATTCCTTTTATTGCTGAACGAATACTGTCTAAATATTTTTGAGTTGACTCACCATTTCTTTCAGCAAATGGAACAAATGCAACAGTTACTTTACCAAGATGCGATTGCGCTCCAGCTTCAAATTGCGTAGGATTCCCAGCTCCAATTGCCACATTTGAAATGATGGATTCAACCATTGGATTGCTATCACCAACTACCTCATAAATTCTATTTTCAACTATTTTTGTTATTGAATCTGTATATACCTGATCAGTTCCAATTGGCATTTGAATGTAGGTAAATGAAAAATTGGGTTCGCTTTTTGGAAAAAAAACCACTTTTGGAGAACGAACCATAGTTAATACAACACTTGAAATTAATAACACAATTGTTGCCAATAATACTCCAATTGGCCTACGACCTACCAATGTCCATGAAATTATTTTTTTGTAACTATTTTGAACACTTGGCCAAGTTTTCTCTTGGAAATTTTTTATCCATTTGTATAAAACAAAACGATTGAGTGAGTACAATGCAAAAAGTGTAAGTGCAAAATTTCCAAAACCAACGTTTTTCCCTAAGTATGAAAGCAAAACAATTACTCCAAATACAATGGCAGTAATTTTATATCCTTTTTTATTTTTTCGTTTTGCATCCATTTCAGCTTTTGTTTTCATAAAATCAACAGCAAATACTGGATTGATAATATACGCAACCAACAAAGACGCAAGCAATGTTACGATTAAGGTTATAGGCAAATAAAACATGAATTTTCCAATGACTCCTTGCCAAAATGCAAGTGGAATAAATGGTGCAAGTGTAGTTAGTGTGCCTGTTAAAACTGGAACAAAAACTTCGCCTGTGGCTAATTTAGCAGCCGTTTTAATTGGCATTTTTCCGTCATCAAAAATTCGATGTGTATTTTCAATTACAACAATTGCATCGTCAACCACAATGCCTAATGCAAGTAAAAACGAAAACAATACAATCATGTTTAATGTGAATCCAATAAATGGCATTACCAAAAATGCAATTGCCATCGATAGCGGTACCGAAAGCGCAACAAAAATTGCATTGGTAGCACCCATAAAAAACATAAGAATGACTGTAACCAAAATAAATCCGATGATTATGGTATTCATCAAATCGTCCAATGTAACTCGAGTCTTGCTCGATTGGTCTCCTGTAATATTTACATGCAATGTTTTAGGAAATTGCGATTCCTTCATTTCGTCACATATTTTATGAATTTTGTCTGAAGCATCAATTAAATTCTGACCGCTTTTTTTAACAATATTTAAAGTGATTACATTATGATGCTGTAGGCGAGCAAAACTTTCTTGCTCTTTAAATCCATCTGTTACGCTTGCAATGTCTTTTAAATATACAATTGCTCCGTTGCCTCCGCGAATGACCAAATCGCCAATTTTGTTTGCGTCTGAATATTGTCCTACAATATTTATTTCTCGTTTCAATGAACCCATATTCACTGCTCCTGCGCTCATGGTAACATTTTCATTGCCAATTGCACTCATTACATCATAGAAAGTAACATCGGCTACTTGCATTTTGTACATGTCTATATCAACCTTAATTTCTCTATTCAATGCACCAACAATATCAGCACGTGTAATCTCTTTTAAACCTTCAATTTGATCTTGAATAATTGAGGCATAGTTTTTTATTTTATCCAAAGGAAAATCGCCTGAAAGATGTACAAACATGATGGGCATTTGCGATACATCAATTTCAGAAACGCGTGGCTCTTGAGTAAGTACAGTTGGCAATTCTTTTCTGATTTTATCAACCTCATCTTTTACTTTCTGTTTGGCCTTCATCACATCCTGATCGGTATTGAATTCAACCGTTACAACTGAAAAATTCTGTTGTGATTTGCTGGTAACTTTTTTTACTCCCGAAATTGATTTTACTCCTTTTTCGATGTGTTTAGTTACAATATTTTCCATATCCTTTGGAGAGGTTCCCATCTGAACTGTACTAACAATTATCTGCGGAAAAACGACTTCAGGAAATTGTTCTTTCGGCAAATTATTATAACTCATTAGCCCGGCAAGAGTGATAATAACCGTCATTACATAAATGCTGGTTTTATTATTTATAGCCCAATTTGAAGGCTTGAATTCTTTTATTTTATCTAACATATAGTGAGTGTTATGTTTTTCCGACTGATTAAAAACTACTTAAATTTGAAAATTTTTTTGATGCAAAACATTAAAATTTTACAGCTACTCCATCGTTCAAATCTTCGTAACCTAGAGTAATAACATGTTCGCCAATTTGAAGTCCAGAAATAATTTCGGCTTTGTCATTATAAGTTACTCCTACTTGTACTTCTCTTTTATTGGCTGTGTTTTTTGCTCCAACTTTAGTGGCTACAAAAACAAAAGATTTTCCTCCGCTATTCTGAATGCAATTTACAGGAACAACAATTGAATTTGGTTTGCTGTAATCAATTACCTTCACTATTGCAATCATGTTAGGCAAATAATCTTGATCGCTTGGCAATTGCACTTCAACATTAAAAGTACGATTTAATTGGCTAATAGATTTGCCGCTGTAACTAACTTTTGAACGAAGTGATTTATTGATATCCGGAAACTCAAGCAACACTTCATTGCCTTCTTTTATTCTGCTTGCATAATTTTCAGCTATATCTGCTTTCACTTTTAATTTGTCAATATTTACAACGCGAAATGCAGCTTGCATAGGCGATGCCATTTGCCCTACTTTCACCATCACATCGTCAATTGTTCCGTTAATTGGCGATTTTATTTTAGTCATTTCTAAAGTTTCATGCATTACTGCAAGTTGTTTTTCCATAGATTCTTTTTGTGTTTTTGACTGCAAAAATTGCATCTCAGTTCCAATGCCTTTTTCCCAAAGACTTTTTTGGCGATTGTACACATCAACTGCAAGTAAATATTGCGATCGCATGGATGCATATTGAGCAGTTTGAGCATCGTTGTATATTTCAGCTAACACTTCATTTTCTTTTACTTTGCTTCCTGCTTTAACAAATATTTTTGTGATTGGTCCTTGTCCTTTTGGCATCAATAAAATATTTGCATCGCCATCCACTCTTCCCTGAACATCAATAAAATGTTCAAACGTTGAAGTTTGAATTGATGCAATTGCAACCGGAACAACTTTTTCATTTGTTTCTATCTGATCGCCATTTTTAATTATTTCTTCTTCTAATGTTTTTATCTCTGAAGCCAATTCCGACTGTTGTGCTTTTAGTTTTTCTAACTTTACTTTTCTTTCGTTCATTTCATCGCTACTGCCACAAGACGAAAGCAGAATAACAGATAAGGAAACTGAATAAATAAGAAAATGTTTTAAATTTTTCATGTATGATTTTTTATTTTTATTTGATTTCGCCAAGTGATTTTTTTAAGTCTATTTCAGAAACTAAAAGTTCGTAAACAGAGCTTAAGTAATTTGTTTGTGCAGTTTTTAATTCCGATTCTGCGCTGCTTAATTCCAAGCCACTTCCAACACCTTCTTTGTATTTCAGGCTTGCTCGTTTGTATATTTCATCTGCTAGTTGCATGTTTTTCTTTTGCAATGCCACTAATTCTTTCGATCTAGCAAATTTTGTTTTAGCTGTATATCGGTCTATTTCAATAGATGTTTGTAATAATTTTTGACCGTTTTCAATTTTTTGTTGATTTATTTTTGTTTGTTGAATTTGATTTGATTTGCGCAATCCATCAAAAATTGGGACACTTAAATTTACTCCAACCATAGCTCCACTATACCATTGTTTTCCGACATCATTAAACTCTTGTCCAAACGTGTTTCGTTGAACAGAACCAAAAGCCCACAACGATGGCATGTAACCTACCTGATATCTTTTCATGTCATAATTATTCAGCATTTTTTGTTGTTCCAAAATTTGAAACTCAATTCGTTTGTTGTAGTTGCTTGAATTGATATCTAACGCAATATCATTTACATCGTTTCCAATTACATCCAATTTATCAGTCAATTCAAAGTTGTCTTTAAAGTCAGCGCCCATTTGCAGTTTCAATAATTGTTGAACAATGGCATATTGATCTTTTAATTTCTCGCGTTGAATAGTTGCATTTGAAAGACTTAATGCAATTCTGTCAGCATCAATTTTTTCAACAAATCCAGCAATTTTCATCTCATTGATATCGTGCGAAGTTTTTTCTAGTGTTTCAATATTTTTATCCAGCATAGCCAAACTAGCTTCGGTTAGTAAAACCAAATAATACGATTTGCTTACATTAATTTCAAGCTCAATTGCAGTTTGATTTCGACTAAGTTTCGATAAATTAACAAACTCTTGAGCAGCTTTTAATCCTAAGAAAAAAGTTCCATCAAAAATTAATTGATTAGCAGAAATACTTGCGTTTAAACTATTCTTAACTCCAAACTGAACCGGAAAAATTGCAGAAGACGGACGCGGGGTACTGCTCGAAATCAAGTTGTATTTTATTAAATTGTTATAAACTGCAGGACTAATAAAATCAGGCAGCGCAGAGGTTGCAATCTCAATATTATTGACAAATTGAACTTGCCCATTTATTTGCGGCAATCCACTCGCCAAAATTTCATTCGCTTTTTTTTGTGCTGCCTGATGATCAAGTATAGCATTTTTTAGCACAGGGCTATTTGCTTTGGCAAATGCAATGGCTTCTTTCAGACTGATTTTTTTTGTTTCCGATTGTTGCGCATTCAAACATAATACTGAACTAACAACTAGGAATAAAACCAGATTAATTTTTATTTTCATTTTTTTAACGTCTTTTTTTTAATTTTTCATTTAAAATTTCCAAGCCTTTTTCTGTACATATTCCGCGCAAATGATATTTTATTATTTCGAAATGAACTTCTTGAAAATCTTTACTTTCGTTCATGTACAATTCAGGACTTATTAAAAAATCAATTAAATGAATGTAAAGTCTAGCAATTAACTTTTCATTTATGTCTTTATTGTAAAATCCTTTTTTTTTGCCTTGCTCTAAATTTGACAGTATTTTATTGTACACATAGTTTGTACGAAATCCATACAACTTATCCCAAGCGGGTTTAAAATATTTTTTCAAATCAAACAACACACTTGGGTTTATTTGTTTGTCTCTCTCGCTTATCGAATCTGTAATATTTAATATGAAACTAACCGGATCGCTTCCTTGTTTTTTAATTTCTTCGCAGCAGTTTATTTCTTCTTGAAGGTGTTGTTCAACTGCTTCGTCAACCAACTTGGTTTTATCTTCAAAATACTGATACAATGTCTTTTTTGAGATGCCCAACTCACGTGCAATGTCATCCATTGTAATGCTTTTAAAGCCAAATTTCATAAACAATGAAGAGGCTCCGCGCAATATTTTTATTTTGGTTTCGGGCATTTGAATTCTGAAATTCTGCGGCAAATATCAGAAATGATTTTCACATTGGAAACTATTTACGCAAAAATAGTTTCCTGAGTTTTGTTTGTTTTTTACAATTATTCTTAAAGTGTAGTCTAATGCTTTATTTTTGTCCAAATAGCAACAAAGAAATGCTTTTGATTGGCTGATAATTCTTATGGTTTCAAAAAAAAATACTAACGATGGCTCTATCAATATAAATAAATTTATAAGCGATAGTGGGCTTTGTTCAAGGCGAGAAGCAGAACGTTTTATAACTGAGGAACGAGTAACTATAAATAAAAAACCCGCAAAATTAGGTAACCGAGTTAGACAAAACGATGTTGTAAAATTAGATGGCGAGAGAATCAACTCTTCGGTAAACGAAATTTACATCGCATTTAATAAACCCGTTGGCATTATATGCACAACAGAAATGCATGTTCGCAATAACATCATTCACTACATCAATTACCCTAAACGCATGTTTCCAATTGGCCGATTGGATAAAGACTCTGAAGGTTTAATTTTCTTAACCAACGATGGAAATATTGTAAATAAAATATTGCGTGCCGGCAACAATCACGAAAAAGAATATATAGTTACGGTTAACAAGCCAATAACCGAAAATTTTATTGATAAAATGTCTAATGGTTTACCAATACTTGGCGCAACAACTAAAAAATGTGTAGTTGAACAACAAACAGAATTTGGATTTAAAATCATCCTTACTCAAGGATTAAATCGTCAAATTAGACGCATGTGCGAATATTTGGGTTATGATGTAAAAAAACTGAAACGCACACGAATAATGAACATTGGATTGAAAAATATAAAGTTGGGCGAGTGGAGAGATTTTACTGAAAAAGAAGTGGATGAGTTGCAAAAATTATTGAGTAAATCAAGTAAAACAAATGAGTCGTTTCAAGTTGATGATTTTGAGGATTGATGCGATGAAAATAGCAATGTGTTGAAATAATTTTATTAAACTCGAATGTTGAAAATCGAATTAGTTATTTATCCCTTTTAATAATGTCAGGAACTTATTTAGTAGGATTAACAGGTGGAAGTGCAAGCGGGAAAACGCACTTTTTAAATTCATTGAAAAAACATTTCAATGCTGATGAACTTTGCATAATTTCTCAGGATAATTATTACAAACATTTGCATCACCACAAGTTGGACGAATTAGGAAATGTGAATTACGACTTGCCCGACTGCATTGATTTAAACGCTTTTGCAAATGATGTTAAACTATTGCATGATGGCAAAGCAGTTTATCGACACGAATATTTATTTCAGCACGAAAATCAACAAGGCGAATTGCTTGAGTTTAAACCTGCACCAATTGTAATCTGCGAAGGTCTTTTTATCTTTTATCACCAAGAAATTTTTAAGCAATTTGATTTAAAAATATTTATTCAGGCCGAAGAAAGTATCGCATTGCAACGAAGATTTAAACGCGATGTAGCCGAAAGAAATATTCCAGAAGATTTTGTTTTGTATCAATGGAAAAACCATGTATTGCCAGCATATCAAAAGTACCTTTTACCTTTTATGGCACAAGCAGATATTGTTGTAAACAACAATGAACATTTTGACAAAAGTTTAGACTTGCTTAAGAATCATTTTAATACAATTCTAGGTTGACAAAGCTATAAATTGCAACTTACTTTTTCGCACCAACCAAACGAATTCTTACATTAAATTTATCCTCAATAAATTTATCTCCAATTTCAGAGAAAAACTTTAACGACATAAATTTTATATCGTACAAAGTGCGGTCAATATCGAACTCGGCATTGGTTATCATTTCACCATTTTCATTAATAAAAACCATCGCAGCAAAAGTAATGGAATGGCTAATTCCTTTAATTGTTAAATCCGCTGTGATTTCGTAATTGTTTTTTGTTTTCGAATCTTTTAAGAAAACAGCTTTCGTAATTTTTAATGTTGCAGTTTTGAATTTATCAGTCGAAAAAAAATCTTCTGATTTTAAATGCCCAACTAATTTGTCTTTGTATTCGCCTGTTAAGTCGGTGCATTCTATTGAACTCATATCCATTTCAAAAGTTCCTGCAGTTAAATTATTTTTATTGAAAATCGCATTTCCAGATGAAAACTTTACTGTTCCTGTGTGTTCGCCTGTTGGTTTTTTACCTACCCAAGTAAAGGTAGATTTAGTATTGTCAATTGTGTAAGTTGTTTCAGATTGAGAAAATGCAAGGCTTGAAAACACCAAAGCGACAAATGTTGAGATTACTAATTTTTTTTTTCATACAATAGATATTAGATGTTTATGTTTAGAGTTAATTATTTAATTTTTTTTCCTGCAAGGATAAGTTGTTTTGGTTTAGTATTTCTAATTTTTAGTTTATGATTTTCGTTCATCAAATCAATATCACAAACTATAAAATCTGCAAATTTCCCGATCTCAATGCTTCCTTTTTTATTTTCCTCAAATGCCGACCGAGCTGCCCAAATCGTCATTCCGCGCAATGCTTCCTCTCTTGTCAATGCATTGTTTGTTTGAAAACCAGAAACTGGTTTCTCTTGATTATCCATTCTAAAAACTGCAGCATAAAACGTATAAAATGGCGATACATTTTCGACTGGAAAATCAGTTCCTAATGGAATCCATCCATTTTGAATTAGCAAATCTTTGTAGGCATACGCATTTTTTATTCTATCGTTTTCTAATCTTTCATCGGCCCAATTCATATCGCTTGTTGCGTGTGTTGGCTGAACAGATGGAATGATATTGAATTTTTTATACATGGCTAAATCAGAAGCATCAACAACCTGAGCATGTTCAATTCGCCAACGTTTGCGGTTATTTTCTCCAAGGTATTTTGCATACAAATTTAAAACCAAACGATTTGCCGAATCGCCAATACAATGTGTACACAACTGAAAATTACTTTTTGAAATTCTTCTGACATACAACTCCATTTTATTTTTATCAGTTAACAAAAATCCATAATGATTTTTTTCGTCTGAATACGGTTTTAACAAACATGCACCGCGCGAACCCAAAGCTCCATCGGCATACATTTTAAAACTTGAGACATTCATCTTTTCATTTTTGTATGTTCCTCGTTTTAAATAATACTCAACATTTTTTTCGCTAATGCTAATCATTGCAAAGACGCGTATTTTTAAATCCCCCGATTTTTGCAACGAATCAATTAAATTAATTTCTTCGGGTTCTAAACCTGCATCACAAACACTGGTTAAGCCATTTTCAAAACATATTTTTTCGGCTAATTTTAATGCTTTTATTTTTTCAGTCAATGCCATTTGCGGCAATGATTTTGTTACCAAGTCAACCGCATTATCAATTAATACACCTGTTGGTTTATTCGTTGCGTCCTTCACTATTTTTCCGCCATCTACTTTTGTGCTTTGATCAATTTGAGCCCTATTTAATAAAAAATTATTTACAATGGCTGCATGTCCATCAACCCTTTTTAATAAAACCGGAATGTTTGGAAATGCATCGTTTAATTTTTCGTTTGACGGAAAATTTTTATCCGTCCATAGATTTTGATCCCAGCCTCTTCCTAAAATTAAAGCAGGTTTATTTGTTTGATAAAATAATTTGCAGCATTCAATTACTTCATCAAATGAAGTGCAAGCCGTTAAATCAACTTGCTGCATAAATCTTCCTAATCCGTAAAAATGGCTGTGTGCATCAATTAAACCAGGATAAATATAATTTCCATTCAAATCTATTTTTTCATCCGCATCAAAATCGGCTAATACGTTTTTTGTTGAACCAACGGCTACAAATTTTCCGTCTTTAATTGCAAGCGCTTCAGCCACTTTAAAAGCAGAATCAACTGTATAAATTTTTGCATTAAAATAAAGTGAATCAACTTTTGTTTTTTGTTTGCACGCAAACAAAATCAACATAGTTAAAATCGGGAAAATGTGTTTTAAGGCCATTCGTTTCTACAATACTAAATATTAAACTTGTTAATTTACTCTTTAATAAATCTTGAATAAAAGATTTTATTTTCTGTTGTAGTTATTTTTATTTGATACATTCCAATTTGCAAATCTGCAAGTGAAATATTTTCTGAAGTTGCACTATTATTTTTCTGTAAAACAACTTTCCCTTGCGCATTAAATACAACAATTTCGGATGCTTGGAAGTTTGAATTAAATAAAAAATACAAGGTGTTTTTTGCAGGATTTGGGTAAATTTTTATTGCATCAAAATCAATGTTTTCGTTCAAACTTGTTCCGCTTGGAATATACGTTACAACTGATTCGGTTGGCACGTTATGTCCAGAGCCAGGACCAATATTTCCGCTTGTTATTACACCATAATACGTTTCACCAACTGTGTACGGATAAGCCGCATTTTTTAATGAATCTATGGTTACAAAATATGCATACGTTCCAGAAGGATATTCCGGAGTCACACAAAATCTTCCGTTGTGTTCATCCAAATCACCGTATGCTTTTTCATAAATATAGTCTTCAATATAATATCCCAAAATATACGTTGAATTTACATTGGGTCCGTAATCGGCTGCCGAAAGTATGGTTCCATTTGGCAATGTGGTTCGTTGTGTGATGTTGCGCAACCGATATCCGCTTTGCATTCTTTTGATAGTTCCTTTTCCAAGCGTATCGCTAAATCCATAAGGACCATAAATAGGAAATCCATCAAATGCATATCCAATAATTGGCGAATGATTGTTGGGATTATTATAGCTGAATAAACATCGCGGAATTAAATGATGATGGTACTCACCATTTGGTGCAGGATGCCCAAGGCAAGTATCAAAACTTGGCCCTTCAACAGTTATTGCATTTTGATTCCAGATTTTTTTGTTGGCGTATGAAAATGCGTCTTTGGCATTAAAAATACTCACTCCATTTGTCCAAACTCCAATATGACCAAGTGCCGTAGCAGTATATGTCCCAGATTTTTTTTGTGGAGTTCTAGTTATTTTAAAACAAAAATTTTGGTTTGCCGGTGTGTTTGGATTTCCTGCCCAAGGACCAATGTCGTAGCCTGGAATGCAAGTGCAACTAACATAGACATTACTTGATGAATATTGCACTTTTTGGACATTGGTAAGTAAACCACCATATCCGCGCATGGAATCTAAATTCTGTATCCAGCTTTTAATTTCGGGCGCAACTTGAGCATTAGAAAAATTGAAAAACAAAAGTGAGAAAATAAAAAGTGTGTGTGTTTTCATGTTCATTATTAATTAAATTTTGCCATTAAGATTTTTAACAAGTTTTAAAACTGAAAACTTCCCTTTTTTTCGGTCCAATCAAAAATAGAATTTTTATTCATTTAATCGGTATTCTATTGGTGTTTTATTTTTAAGAGATTGACGAGGTCTGTTATAATTGTAATCATACATCCACTCTTTGCTAATATCTTTCGCTTTTTGATTTTTTTTAAAAGATTTCTCCATAAAAAAAATATTTAAAAAACGATACTTTCCCATTCATAACTTTTCTTAATTTCAAAATTTTTATAGTTTGAATGATAAATGCAATTGGCCAAATTAAAACGGCAATAGTGTGTATGACAATGTTTTTGAATATAGAGATACCTAACTCTTTGCAGTGTGCTTTTTTATGTATTAAAATCAATGTATAAATGATTCCAAAACCAAAGTATAAATAAAGAAGAATCATAGTATAAACTATTTTTAAATTGCCTTATAAAGCATGTTAATTTATGGCTATTCCATTATTATAAATCTCAGCAACAAAGGGGTTATTGTCTGGATTGTCATTTAAAGAAAAAGTATGTAATTCAATATTTGTATGTTTTCCTAAGGCGCTGCCTACTTTTTCATAATCTAACATTCGTACTCCTGTAAATTATTCGGACCAAACTGCTAAGTCAATATATTTTTATTCCCATCTTTTAAATAAAGAGCCGTTTTCCAATCTTCTTCTGACTGATTTAACCAAAAATCAATATACTCTTGTTTGCTCATTTATTTTCAAAAATACCATTTATTTGCATTAAAAGAAATTGTATTCAAACTTCAAAAAGTTTAGATTAAGTTCATAAGCTATGTGTGCAAAAATAATAAACTTCGTTTCTTTTTTCTATTAAACTTGTAAGACTTTTTATTTTCTAAATTTTAATCAATCATGATAAAAATAGTAAAAGAATTCAGCGAAAATTCATTTGAATGGATTGATTTAACTGCACCAACCGAAGAGGAATTAACAGGACTTGCTGCAAAATACAATCTTCCTGAAACTGCTCTAAAAGATTGTTTGCAGCCCGACCACTTACCCAAATTCGAACCGTTTGAAAACGTTAGTTTTATTATTGTTAGAAATTTCGACAGCAATTGCCCAATCGATTCTGACAGCATTCAGCAACTCACTCGTAAAATTGCAATATTTTATTCAGATGCTTTTCTAATTACTGTTCACAGAAGCGAGTCGAATGCAATAAAAAATACTACTGAAAGATATTTGCAAAAAAATATAGGCAAAAACCCTTTCGACATTATTTGCAAAATAATGAAAGAGGCGCTTGAGACTTACGAAACGCCATTAAATGCATTGGATAAAGAAACTGATTTTTACGAAAACAGAATTTTTTTAAAGAAAAGAATTCCCGATTTGTTAAAGAAACTTTATCTGATGAAACGCAAAGCGTATATTTTCAAACGATTGTTTAGTCTTAATAAATCTGTAATTGAACAGATGGTTTATAATCGCAATCGCAATACATTTTACGAAGACATGAAAGATTATTACATTAGAATTGATACCATAAACGAAGAGGTTTTTGATAGCATCAATAGTTTATTGAATATTTATATTTCATTGTCATCGCAAAAAACAAACGAGGTGATGCGAGTGCTAACAGCTTTTTCAGCTTTCTTTTTGCCTTTAACTTTTATTGTTGGGGTATATGGAATGAATTTCGATTACATGCCCGAATTAAAACAGGCTTATGGGTATCCAACCGTTTTGGTTAGCATGTTGGTATTAACCATTATAATTTACCAATGGTTTAAACGCAAAGGTTGGATGTAAAATTTGAATGGATAATTAATCTTTTAAAAGCAATACAACGGCATAAGCAGTAATTCCCTCTTCTCGACCAATAAATCCCATTTTTTCATTCGTTGTTGCTTTGATGCTAACGTTGTCTAAACTTGTTTTACAAATGTTTGAAATTACGTTTCGCATGTCATCAACATGAGAAATTATTTTGGGATTTTGCAACACAACTGTGCTATCCATGTTTCCAACTTTGTATCCTTTGTTTTGAACTAATTCAAACACTTTTTCTAAAAGAATTTTACTATCAATATTCTTGAATGAATTATCTGTATCTGGAAAATGTTTGCCAATATCGCCCAATGCTAAAGCGCCCAACATGGCATCGCAAATGGCGTGAAGCAACACATCCGCATCGCTGTGTCCAACAATTCCTTTCTCTGCATCAATTTTAATTCCGCCAAGCCAAAATTCTCGACCTGTTGCCAATTGATGAACATCAAAACCAAATCCTATTTTCATTGAAAGTGTTAAATTTAAAATTAGAAACTCAGCATTCGAATTTCGTAAATAATTTTGAGTTTATTATTTTTTGTTAGGCGCGTCATCCTTTTGTTGCACAAAAGCATCAAAATCAAAAATCAAAGTGAAACGCAAAGTGTTTTCTAACGGATGTCGTTGCTGAAATGGCCAAAGGTATGCAACGTCTAAACCAAACACATTGTATCTTAATCCCATTCCCATTGTCAAATACCTGCGGTTCCCTTTTTCAAATGGCTCGTGAAAATATCCTGCTCTTAAGGCAAATTGTTTTTCATACCAATATTCTATTCCAGCCGAAATATTTATTTCTTTTAACTCTTCGCTAGCTCCTCCTGGTGCGTCATAAAATGATTGAACCATTCCTTGCACTACAGGCACATTTGGATTCATTCCTTTCACAATTACTTTTTCGTTGTTATAAATAGAATCCGTTCTTCCATCCGAACCTTTTAAATAATATGGATTTGTAGGAACCATTAATTTATTTATATCAAAAAGCAATGCAATGCTGTTGTATTTATCTATTTCGACATTTGCATAAGTTCCTAATCTTAAATTAATGGGAATAAAATTTTCGTATTGAGCAGATGAGTAGGTAATTTTTGATCCAATATTTGAGATAACTGCACCAATTCCGTAATCCACTTTATAGTTAGCTCCTTGGTATTTAATTTTTGTTTTGTTTTTGTAATAGGCGCTAATATTTCCAGCATACGAAACGCCAGGTTCAATTCCAGATCCTGTTGATGTTTGATTAAATCCACCAGCAAGGTTTGAATAAATATAACGAAACGAAACACCCAAAGAAAAATTTTCAGATAGTTTTGTAGCGTAACCAGCGTCTAATGCAAATTCGTTTGGATTCCATATTCCAGTGCTGTTTCCGGTTTGGTCTGTAAATTGAATTTCGCCCAAAGAAAAAAATCGAAGCGATCCGGAAATCGCAGATTGTTCACTAATTTTATAATAACCGCTCAAATATGACAATGCAATATCAGGCACCAAAACACGAAGCCAAGGAGTATATGAAATACTTAATGCGCCTTTTTTTTCGTTAAAAGGGGCTTTTGCTAAATTCCAGTGCATTGCATTTACATCGTTTGGCATTGCAGCGCCTGCTTCGCCCATTCCGCCTGCTCGCGAATCAGGACAGATTAATAAAAAAGGAACAGCCGTTGTAATTGAATTCTGCCCGTTATTTAAATCCTCGGTTGTAATTGTTCTTGTTTGCGCCCATGCAGTGTGAATGCCTGAATAAGCAAACATAAAAACTTGAAGTATTGTAATTGAAAAATATCTCATCTTTACCTTTTCGGAATTATTAATTGAATGGTTTTAATTTACCAAGAGAACGAAAATTTGATAGTAAAGTGTGTTTCGATATAATCTTTTTCTGATTTTGGATTCGCAATATAGCGTTTTTATCAATAAATCAAACAATTAGACTTGTCCATTTTTTATTTTTGTAGTGCCAATTTGCTGTGTCGTTTGCTATAAAGAAAATAAATAACCAGCCCAACAGAAAGCCAAATTAGAAAGGCGGTCCAGTTTGTCCAATTTAATTGCATCATTAAATAAAAATTACTGACCATTCCCAAAACTGGAATGAGTGAAAAGTTTTTCAAATACGAAAAAACAGAAAGCACAATAAACAATAACCAAAAGGCATAGTATGAAAAATTTTGCAACAGATTAAAATTAAGAAATACTTTTTGGTCATCGTAAATTATAAAGCAATAAAAACAAACAATAAACAATAGCGGCATAATCCATTTTCCATTAAAATAAGGAACTCTAAATCCAACATGAACCTTTTTTTTATGCAGCTCCATTTGTATTACTCCAGCATTAACAAGCATAAACGCGAATAAAGTTCCAATGCTTGACAAATCAGTAACTTCCTTTAAATTCATAAACAATGCGGGAACTGCTACCATTATTCCGGCAACAATGGTTGAAAAAGCGGGTGTTTTATATTTAGGATGAATTTTTGAAAATGCTTTTGGCAACAATCCATCGCGGCTCATACTCATCCAAATTCGAGGTTGTCCGTTTTGAAAGACCAACAACACACTTGCCATTGCAATAACTGCACTTACAGCTACAATCCCTTTCATCCAACCTACTCCTCGTTCGCCAAAAACAAATGCAAGCGGATCTCCAACTGCTAGGTCTTTGTAATTTACCATACCGGTAAGCGTAAGAGAAATTAAAATGTAAAGCACTGTACAAATCACCAACGATGCAATCATGGATTTTGGCAAATCGCGTCTTGGATTTTTACATTCTTCGGCTGTTGTAGCCAATGCATCAAATCCGATGTAAGCAAAAAATACTGATGAGACGCCCTGCAATACTCCGTTCATTCCATTTGGCATAAATGGATTCCAATTATCGGGATTGACATAAAACGCACCGACAATAATTACCAAAACAATCACCATCAATTTTATTCCTACAAAAATATTGGATGCCGTTCGAGCTTGGTGAACGCCAATATAAATTAAAGCTGAAATTGCAATGACAATTGAAATTGCAGGCAAATCCATTATTATTTTTAAATTAAGTAGTTCGGGAGCCGTAGTCCATGCCATAAATTGTTCCTTTAATGCGGGACTTATTGGCTGTACTGTTGATTGTTTGATTAAATATTCGCTGTAACCTGCTTTTGCAGTTAGGTAATCCATACAAAAAAATTCTGGAATATGAATTTGCATTCCCGCAAGCAGAGTGGTAAAGTAATCGCTCCAACTTATCGCAACTACAATATTTCCGATTGCATATTCTACAATCAATGCCCAACCAATTATCCATGCTAACAATTCGCCAAACGATGCGTAAGCGTAAGTATAAGCGCTTCCCGAAATAGGAATGCTAGATGCAAACTCGGCATAACTCATTGCAGAAAAAGCACAGGCAATTGCCACAAATACAAAAAGCAAAATAACTGCTGGACCACCGCTAAAACTTGCGTTGCCGATGGTCGAAAAAATTCCGGCACCAATTATTGCAGCAATTCCCATTGCTGTTAAATCGCGAAGGTTGAGTGTGCGATTTAATAAATGAGCCCCACTTTCTACTTTTTCACTTTCTTGTAGAATGTGCTCAACGGTTTTTTTACGGAAAAGTTGGCTTTGTTTCAAGTGGTTTTGGCTAGCAATTTATTCTAACGCTATCTTTATTGTTTTCTTCCCTTCAGCATTTTCAATTCTTAAAAAATAAATTCCTTTTTTAAGTTCCGAAGTATACATTTTTTCGCTGATGAAATTTTTAGAAGTGCTTATTTCTTTTTTCAAAATTTCTTTTCCTGCTATGTCAAGCAAGTTAAATACAATTGTCTGTTTCAGTTCTGATACAAATTCAATATTTAAAACTTCAGTTGCTGGATTTGGAAATACTTTCAATGATTTTATTCCGCAAAGATCCTCTATAGAATTGCCGACTAAGCTAAAAGCAAAAATTTTATTATCGCCATAACAACCAATGCTTCCTCGCTCTCTAACCTGCACCGATGCTGCTCCTCCACTTCCCCATTGAACTAAAACACTTGGCGTATTTTGTCCGTTTAAAATTGAACCACCTGTAATTATCCATGTAAATGTTGATCCCGTTTCGCCCGTTACAAAATAAGTAACTGTATCGTTTTTATAGGCATCTCTTGATTTGAAAATTTCACTGGTTTTTGGTTTGGTCAACTTCAAAATTGTTAATGGATCTGATATTGAAAAACAATTTAGATTATTAACTTTTACAACAAAAGTTCCCGAATCGCTGTAAACAAGTGTTTTGTTTTTTTGCCCTGTTAAATCAACTCCACCTCTCATCCATTGGTTGCTATCGTTTGCACTTGATGTAAGTGTAAAACTTCCTCCTTCACAAAACTGATTTCCTACTAACGATTTAGTCAGAGTTGCTTTTGCAGGAATGTTTCCATTTGTTACATTTTGAATTGCTGATTGCGATTGGCAAGTGTTTGCGTCTGTTGTTCGCAAAGCGTATTTACCTGCATTCTTTACAAATAAATTTGCGTTGATGGCTCCTGAAATCGCAACACTGTCTTTGTACCATTGGTAATTGTTTTGAATGTTTCCAATTAAAGCGGTACTGTCTCCATTGCATAAATTTAAATTTCCAGCGAAACTAACAATAGGCAATGAAGGCGACTGGTCAATTGAAATAGTTTTTGTCACACTATCGCTTCCGCTTTGGTTAGTTACCACCAATTTAATTGTATAAACCCCAGCCGCATTAAAATACACTTTTGGTTTTTGCAAAGTTGATGTAGAAATATTTGCCCCAGTGATTGTCCAATTCCAACTTGTAGGATTATTTTCCGATGTATCGACTAAGGTTATAAATTGATTGCTACACAAATTTTGTTGTGTTGAAAATCCTGCAACTGGCGCAAACGGAACACCTGTTATATTTATATTGTCTAAAAATAAATTGTTCCCACCATCAAAATAATTTTCAAATCTCAATTTCACATTGCTGACTCCAACATAACTGTTTAGGTTTACAGTGTAACACGAAGGTCCTGTACCACCGCCACACCACACCGATGCAACTGCAGGCAAAAATGCATATTGTGATGTAAATGTTGGATCGCCAGTTCGTGTAAATGTAGCGTAAGTTCCGCTGCCATTTTCTGATTTGGTTAGCAATCTTGTCCAAGTATTTCCGCAGTTGGTAGATATACTTACAATCAACGAATCGCGATCGCTTGTAGTAACGCGAGTATAAGCATGTTTGAAACTTAATGATGCCGATTGCATACCTCTAAAATCCAAAACAGGAGAAATTAAATAATCTCGAGTGCTTGCATTGGTATTGTCATAATTGTTAATTCCAACAACGGTATTTCCTGGCGAAGTGCCTGCAATAGTGTTCCACAATCTGAATGTTGAATCAAAATTTGGATTGTTTACCGACCAGTATTGTAAAGTAGTTGACGAAGGTTCAAAGGTTTCATTCACTGGAATTTTTAATCCTCCAATTAACATGTAATCTGTTTTGTAAATAGAATCGCTACCACTTGCATTTGTTACTTTTAACGCTACTGAAAAAGTTCCTGCATTTTGATAAATAACTGTTGGATTTAATTGTGTAGATGTTGATGGATTTCCACCAGGGAAATACCAAATACGACTTGTCACCGAAGAAGATATATCGTTAAATGTAACGATTGTTCCGGTACAAGAAGTTCGATTAGAAACTATAAAATTTGCTGCAGGCGCTGGTGTTCTTCCGCTTAATAGTAAAGAAAAATTTTGAGGCGAATTATTGTACAAAACACTTTTATGTTTTACCTGAACAGTGTAGGTTCCAGCAGCTGGAGCGGCTATGTATATTTGTTCTACATTGTCTCTATAATTATCTCCTGTTGTAGCAGCTGTTGCAGGCAAAGCAGGATTTAAAATATACGGTTGAAATTCCTGACTGTTTGCATTGAGTATTACACGCAAATCCAAGTCGTTCACCAACATTTTATTTGTGGGATCCAATTGATCAGTGGTTGGAGTACCAGGAATATCTGTCCAGCAAACAGTTACTTTTAATGGAGCTATTCCATCGCTAACTATAGTGTAATTATAGGTCCCTAAATTTGCTAACGAAGCTTCAACAATCATGTTTTTATTTGAATCGCTGATGTGCTGTGCAGCTTTGTTGGTATTCATCAAACCCCAACCAAAACGATAATCTGGACCAGTTGAAGTTCCAGCTTCATCGGCTGTGTGAATGATTAATCCTTTAAGTGAAGCGGATTTCATAAATTTACCCTTCAAATTATTGAAGTGTTGTTGCAATAACAAAGCAGATCCACTTGCATTTGGTGCTGCCATCGAAGTGCCTTGGTATGTATCGTACGCAGTATTGCTTGTACTTATAGCAGAATAAACACTCAGCCCACAAGCAACAACATCGGGTTTAATCCTTCCATCGTCTGTTGGCCCCCAACCGCTAAAACTACTCATGCTGACAGCCGAAGCTGTTGTGTATCCGTTTGAAAGTTTTCCGACTGCACCAACTGTTAAAATATTTTTGGCTGTACTATATAATGAAACGCAATCGTAAGGTCCATCTGCTGCAATGGTTAACGTAGTTTGAACCCAAGTTCCAGATTGGTCTCTTATGTATTTAAGTGCGCTTCCTGAAGGTGCTTCACCACGATCATTTCCAGCCGATTTAAAAATTAAATAATTTGGATAACTATACGCAATTTGATCCCAAGATTGTGCTTTGTCATCGTAAAATCCGAATTTATAATCTTCAACTGTACTGACATCTGCATCGCCCCACCATTCATATCTATTTAATGAAGAATTGTATTCCCAACCTGTTATTGTACCATACGAGTGGTTAGATACCAGCATTCCTGCTGCTGCTGCTGAAGTCATTTCTGAATTATCGCTATTCCATTCGTATGCTTTTAATGTGGCTTGATAAGCTCCTCCTTTTGCATTTGCCGAAACTCCAGCTCCAATCATTGTTCCCGAAACGTGTGTTGCATGATCAACAATATTGCTTGCTCCATCAATTTGAGTAACTCTTCCTGATAATTCTTGATGCGTAGTACGCACAGCGCCACCGTCCCAAATACCAAGGCGGTTAGTCAAACCTGAGCCTGAAAGTGAAAAACCCGATCCACCACTTGGCCAAACCAAATTTGTAGAAATTGTTTTGGCAGCTCCCAAATTGTCTGTTTTATTAAAAAGAATTTGTCCTTTTGATGTTAATCCATACAATTCTTTTATGGTTCCGTTCGATTCTGTAAAACGCATTGGATAATCTTGAAGAAACTTTGCGGCTTCTAATTTTTCAAGCGCTTGTTTATCTTTTGCTTGCAACGGATCTTTTTTACTGATTTTATTTGTTGATTGAGCAACAATAGATGTAGTAATAATAAATGAACAAATAATAAATTGTATTCTTCTTTTCATAAATTTAATCTGTATTAGTTAGTTTTCATGTATTCTTTGCGTGGCATTTTGCCAAAAAGTGTGGCAGAAATAATGATTTTTTTTCCTTTCCATACTACCCAACTAAATAATTTCAGTTCGTATTTATTGTTGCTGTCGCAGGATAATGATACTGTTTGAACGGGTTTTGCATACGATATAAAAGTTCGGCCTTTCAGCTCGTCTATCAATACTATTTTAAAATCCTTGGCGCTTAATTTCGAGTTGCAAACAATTTTTTTTTCGTCAATTCCATTAATTTCAAGCACCAAACCATTTGCCGAAATGATACTAATATTAACTTTTCCGTTAATGTTTTCAAAATTGGATGAATCTTTTACTTTAAAAAAAATTGCGACTTGGCTGCTACGCAAATTCACCGTTTCTTTTTGGGCATAGCCGATTGTACATAAAAATGAAAATAAAAAAACTGCAGAAATGTATTTCATATAAAAGGGTCAAAAATATACTATTGATACAAATTATCAACTGATGCAATAAAGGCATTGCGTTAAAAAAATATTAATGATAATTTGCGCCAAGAAAATTTCAATAGAAATTGAAAAAACAAATTCCAAATATTCTAACATCGCTCAACTTGTTTTTGGGTTGCCAATCTATTGTTGCATCCTTTAATAACGAATTGGAGCTCGCTGCAATTTTTATTGGAATAGCAGCAGTGCTTGATTTTTTTGATGGCTTTGTTGCACGTGCTTTGAATGCAACAGGCGAATTGGGAAAACAATTAGATTCATTGGCTGATGTGGTAAGTTTTGGTGTTGCACCTGGATTTATTTTTTATATGCTCAACAACAGTTGTTTTGGAAATGAAGGATTTTGTATCAATACATACTTGCCATTTTTGATTCCAATTTTTTCGGCATTACGACTAGCAAAATTTAATATTGATACACGCCAAAGCAATTCGTTTATTGGATTGCCAACTCCGGCAAATGCAATTTTCATCGCATCAATTCCATTTATTATTTCAAACGACTTATGGAATGTTGCCTGGTTTTTTCAAAACGAATGGTTTCTTAAAATTTTCCCATTTGTGTCTGCTTATTTGCTTGTGGCAGAGTTGCCTTTATTTGCTTTAAAATTTAAAAACCTTACATGGAAAGAAAATCAAATTCGATTTGTTTTTATACTATTGGCTATTCTTAGCTTACTCGTTTTTCAGTATTTAGGAATAGCCATCAGCATAGTTATTTATATTTTATTATCGGTTTACAACAATTACAACACATCAAAAACAACATGAAATTTGCAGCAGAAATAAATGTGATGCCACTCAAAGCATTGCTCGATCCACAAGGAAAAGCAGTTACAGGCGCAATGAGTAACATTGGTCTTTCACAAATTGAAAACGTTAGAATAGGGAAACACATTAGTTTTGAATTAGATGCCGATGACGAAAATTCAGCAAATGAAATGGTAGATTCTGCCTGTAAAAAACTATTGGCTAATTTGGTAATGGAAAGCTATGAATTTGTTGTAAAACCTCTGTAATAATTTCGACAATTGAACACAGAATTAAATGTTAGAATAAAACATTTAAGTTAAAGTTGCTCTGCGTTTTTTTATTGAAATAAAATTTTTCGCTTGAAAAAAATCTTCTCCATATTATTTTGTCCACTTGCATTTTTCAGCTATTCTCAAAACATTGATTCTGCTCGTTCGGCTATTAAACAGCTGTGTTCAGAAGAATTTGCTGGACGAGGATATGTAAACGATGGCGACAAAAAAGCTGCAGAATTTATTGCTGATAAATTTCGCAAACTAAATATTAGCAGCTTCAGCCCAAATTTTTTTCAGCAGTTTGGATTTCCTGTAATTTACTTTCCCGAAAAAACCGAACTGAATATTGATGGCGTAGATTTAATACCCGGAAAAGATTTTATTGTTAATCCTGGTTGCCCTTACATAAAAGGAAATTTCAAAATTCTGAAAATTGATTCAGCTACCGTTGACAACAAATTCTTGTTTGAAAAACTATCCAATTCTTCTTTGCATCGAACTTTTTTGTGGCTTGACGAATTGCATGAAAAAACTTTTTTGCATCCTGAAAGAGTTGATGCCATCAAAAAAAATACAATTGGCGCAAAAGGAATTTTATACAGCAATCTCGAAAAATTTACTTGGAGTGTTTCTACTGCTTGGGATAAATTTCCAACTTTATTAATTAAAAAAGATAAGCTAAAACATTTTATGATCGAGATGCAAATTTTAATCGAATCTCGATATAAAGAACACTCCACTCAAAATGTAATTTCATATATAAAAGGCAAAACTCATCCCGACTCTTTTATTGTTTTTACTGCACATTACGACCATTTAGGAAAGTTTGGAACAGCACTATTTCCGGGCGCAAACGACAATGCAAGTGGTGTAGCAATGCTGTTGAATATGGCTGAAGAATATGCATTGAAACAACCCGAGTATTCAGTCGCATTTATTGCGTTTGCTGGCGAAGAAGCCGGATTGTTGGGAAGTTATTTTTACACTCAAAATCCTTTGTTTGCGCTAAACAAAATTGCACTGCTCATCAATCTGGATTTGATGGCAACAGGCGACAAAGGTATGACTGTTGTAAATGGAAGTATTTTTAAAGATGAATTTCAGAACTTACAAATGTTGAATTTCGAAAATGGGTATTTGCCAGCAATTAATGCAAGAGGAAAAGCGCAAAACAGCGATCATTATTATTTTACCGAAGCCGGTGTCAAATCCTTTTTTTTTTACTTATTGGGCGATTATCATTTCTATCACGATATTGACGACAAAGCCGAATCAGTTTCATTGATTAAATACAACGAAGCATTTAAACTGATAAAAACTTTTGCCGATGATTACATGAAAATAAAGTGATTGAATAGTTGTTTTAAGAAACGACAAAGGCTTCAAGAATTTACTTGAAGCCTTTGTCGTTTAATTACAAATTGAAATGCTTTAACTGCAACCAGTTGTTGATCCACAGGTTGTGCAAGTATAGCAAGTTCCAGCTCTCATAGTCATATTTCCACAAACTCTGCATGCAGGTGCGGAACTGTCGCCAAATGGATTTCCTAATTTTACTGTTGACTTATACGGACTTGTTATTTCTATGTCACTTACTACAACTTTTACAGGTTGAACAGGTTGTGGTTTTAAAAACCCGATGGGTGTAATTTTGCTTGCATTTAAAGGTATGTTAATAATTTCCTCCGATTTTGTTTGCACTTTTTCTTTGCAACTATTTAATGCAAGATTTTGTTTTTGACTTTCGGTAGGTGCTATTTGAACAAAATCTTCGCGTCCCAAATATTCAAACCCTAACATTCGGAACATATAATCAATAATGGATGTAGCGCTTTTTATGTTTTCGTGTCCGACAACCATTCCAGCAGGTTCAAAACGAGTGAAGGTAAATTTTTCTACATATTCATTTAGCGGGACACCGTATTGCAATCCTATCGAAACTGCAATCGAGAAACAATTCATCAAACTGCGAAGCGTTGCTCCTTCTTTGTGCAAGTCAACAAAAATTTCTCCTAAAGTTCCATCTTCGTATTCTCCTGTGCGCACAAAAATAGTTTGACCCCCAACGGTTGCTTTTTGTGTAAATCCAGCTCGTTTTCCTGGCAATTTTTTACGTTCAACAATATCAGCAAGTTTGCGTTTAAATTCGGTATCGTGCGAACGATTTAAAATTGCTGTAGCTGCATCTAATACTTGCTCAGCTGTAAGCTCAAAAACAGGTTTGTGTGCATCTGCTCCAAGAACTTGTTCAACGACTTCTAAGGTTTCGTCTTCATCCACCACATCGCTTTTGTTGCTCAATGGTTGAGATAATTTACATCCATCACGATACAATGCGTTGGCTTTTAATCCCAATGTCCAACTAAGGTAATAGCAATCTTTTATTTCATCTACAGTTGCTTCGTTTGGCAAATTAATTGTTTTTGAAATTGCGCCTGATAAAAATGGTTGTGCCGATGCCATCATGCGAATATGTCCTTGTGGAGCAATGTATCGAACACCTATATTTCCGCATTTGCTTGCACAATCAAAAACAGGCAAATGTTCTTCTTTTAAATAAGGTGCGCCTTCTATTGTCATAGTTCCACAGATATAATTATTGGCTTCTTCAATTTCTGTTTTTGTAAAGCCCAATTTGCGCAACATGTTAAAGTTTGCTTTGTTGTAATCTTCTGTTTTAAATCCAAGTCGTTGCATGGCTTCTTCGCCAAGTGTCCATTGATTAAAAACAAATCCAATTTCAAAAGCTCCAGATACGGCCGCATCTAATTTTTGAATTTCTTCTTCGTTGAAACCATGAAATTTTAACGATTCGTAATTAATATTCGGTGCGTTTTTCAATGTTGCCGAACCGGTAGCATATTTTATAATTTCTTCTACTTCTTGTTTATTGTATCCTAAATTTTTTAATGCCGATGGAACACTTGAGTTGATAATTTTAAAATATCCCCCGCCCGATAATTTTTTAAATTTAACTAATGCAAAATCAGGCTCAATTCCTGTAGTATCACAATCCATAACCAACCCTATCGTTCCTGTTGGTGCAATAACGGTGGCTTGTGCATTTCTATACCCAAACTCTTCGCCCATTTGAACTGCTTTATCCCAGGCATTGCACGCTGCACTTAATAAATAATCGGGACAATATTTTGGATCAATTCCAACTGGTTTAACTACTAAATTTTCGTAAGTTTCAGGTGTTGCATTGTACGCAGCGAATCTGTGATTGCGCATCACACGCAACATGTGCGTTTTGTTTTTTTCGTATTGAGGAAACGGTCCAAGATATTTTGCCATTTCGGCTGATGCTTGATAACTAACTCCATTTAATATTGCAGTAATAGCACCACAGATGGCATACCCTTTTGGCGAATCGTAAGGAATTCCAGATACCATCAACATGGTTCCTAAGTTGGCGTATCCCAATCCAAGTGTGCGGTATTCGTATGATAATTGTGCAACTTCCTTAGATGGAAATTGTGCCATCAATACAGAAACTTCAAGCACAACGGTCCAAAGTCTTGCCGAATGTTCAAATGCTTTTACATCAAACTCCAATGTATCTACATTAAAAAATTTCATTAAATTTAAACTTGCCAAATTGCAAGCCGTATTATCCAAAAACATGTATTCGCTACATGGGTTTGATGCGTTGATACGACCTCCTTCAGGGCAAGTGTGCCATTCGTTAATTGTTGAGTCGTATTGTACACCAGGATCAGCACATGCCCAAGCAGCATCTGCAATCATGTCCCAAAGTTGGGTGGCAGGAATTGTTTTCATTACGCTTCCATTTGAACGTGCTTTCAATTCCCAATTTCCATTTTCATTTAATACTTTAAAAAATTCGCTTGGTATTCGAACAGAATTATTTGAGTTTTGACCAGCAACGGTTTGGTATGCTTCGCCTTCGTAGTCGCTTGCATAACCTGCTGCAATTAATGCTGCTACTTTTTTCTCTTCCTTACTTTTCCAATTTATAAATTCAACAATTTCTGGATGGTCAAGATCAAGACATACCATTTTTGCTGCGCGTCTTGTTGTTCCACCACTTTTAATTGCTCCGGCTGCACGATCTCCAATTTTCAAAAAACTCATCAAACCAGATGAAGTCCCACCGCCTGAAAGTTTTTCGTTTGCTCCGCGTATTTTCGAAAAATTTGTTCCTACTCCCGATCCGTATTTAAATATGCGTGCTTCGCGAACCCATAAATCCATAATGCCACCATCGTTTACCAAATCATCGCTAACTGATAATATAAAACAAGCATGCGGTTGTGGTCTTTCGTAAGCCGAAGTTGATTTTTCTAATTTTTCTGTGCGTTGATCTACATAATAATGTCCTTGAGGTTTGCCTGTAATTCCGTACGAGCTATGCAAACCAGTATTGAACCATTGCGGTGAATTGGGTGCTGCATATTGTCCAATTAGCATGTACACCATTTCATCGTAAAATATTTGTGCATCTTCTTTGCTATCAAAATATCCGTACTCTTCGCCCCAATGCATCCAACAATTTGCCATGCGATGTGCAACTTGTTTTATTGATGATTCACTTCCTGTACTTCCATCTGGTTTTGGAACACCTGCTTTTCTAAAATATTTTTGTGCAAGAACATCGGTTGCTACCTGACTCCAACTTTTCGGAACCTCTACATTTGTCATTTGAAAAACAACACTACCGTTTGGGTTTTTTATTTCAGAAGTTCGATAATCATATTCGTACATGTCGAAAGCACTAATGCCATCTTTGGTAAAATGGCGCTCCATTTTGAGTCCTTTCGGCTCTGGGTTTTTAATTTTGTTTTTGCTCATAGGTATTTAATTTGATTTCGGGAATTAAATGTCTAACTATTTTTTAACTACTTAATGTTTTAGTCGTATTAATTTTCGAATAACTCTTTAATGTGTTTTTTGGTCTTTAAAATGACACAAAAACCTTTCGGGAGTTTTTGTCCAAAAATGCTCTCAAAGATCTTTTAAAACAAAAATGAATTTCCACAAATGAGGTATGTGGATAGTATATAGCTTTACATACTCTAAGGTTAAGGATGTTCATAATGCTTTTTGTTCACATTGCGACATCCGCAAATGACGTGGGTTTGGCATATGCACCATTTTTTTAACAATCAAGGGCTTGTCCTTTTTTAGATACATTTTTTCAACAATTTACACTATCGTTTTTTAATTACTAAGTAATCGTTATGTGTTTCATTTATTTAGTTCAACTTCAATCGTCATACTTATTAAATTATTTTGTTTATTTGTTGAAAATAGCAAATGAAACAGGAACTTATAAATAAACTTATCCAACAATCGAATGCCGGCATAAAAAAATTTGCAGTATTAATTGATCCCGATAGTGTAAAAAACGAAAACGATTTATTAAAAATTTGTCACGAATGCAATGCAGCAAATGTTGATTTGATTTTGGTTGGTGGCAGTTTAATTATTAATGGATTTTGGGAAAGATGCATTGATATTTTAAAAGAACATACCTCCATTCCTGTTGTTATTTTTCCTGGCAATGGTATGCAAGTTCATGACAGTGCCGATGCGATTTTATTTTTAAGTATGATTAGCGGACGCAACCCCGATTTGTTAATTGGCAAACATGTATTGGCTGCGCCTGGATTAAAAAGAAGTGGTGTAGAAGTAATTCCAACTGCTTACATGATTGTTGATGGTGGAAACATTACATCGGTAATGTATATGAGTAATACAACTCCTATTCCTAACGATAAAAATAATATTGCAATGTGTACTGCTATGGCAGGTGAAATGTTGGGTTTGAAATTAATTTACATGGATGCAGGCAGTGGCGCAAAGCAACCTATTTCTTCAGCCATGCTTAGCGAAGTTCGTAAAAATACAGTCTCTCCAATTTTTGTTGGTGGCGGAATCAGAACTGTTGAACAAGCAGTTGATGCATGTAAATCTGGTGCTGATGTAGTAGTGGTTGGAAATGCAATCGAAAAAAATCCTGAACTTATTTCGAAACTTTCAAATGCAATTCATGAGTTGAATGAAAAGATTGTTACTTTATAAAATAATTTTATATTTTTCGTAAAAATTCTTGCAATTCCATTTCTGATTTCACTAAAACTTCGCGCGCTTTGCTTCCTTTAAAAGGTCCAACAATTCCAGCTTTTTCTAATTGGTCAATTAATCTTCCTGCGCGGTTATAGCCCAAATTAAGTTTGCGCTGTATCAACGAAGTTGAACCCTGTTGATGAGTTACAATTAATCGTGCGGCATCTTCAAACAAATCATCTTTATCGTGGCTGTCAAATCCTTCGCCACTCATTCCTTCGTTTTCATTCAGTACAAGCGGCAACTCATACGGTTCTTTTCCATTTTGATTGCCAATGAAGTTGGCAATTTTTTCAACTTCGGGCAAATCAACAAAAGCACATTGCAGCCTTACCAAATCGTTTCCGTTGCTATACAACATATCGCCTTTTCCAATTAATTGATCAGCACCATTTGCATCCAATATTGTTCGCGAATCAATTTTTTGTGAAACTCTAAATGCCATTCGTGCAGGAAAATTTGCTTTGATAGTTCCGGTAATAATATTTACCGATGGTCGTTGTGTTGCTAATATTAAATGAATTCCAATGGCTCGAGCAAGTTGAGCAATTCGTGCAATCGGCATTTCCACTTCTTTTCCAGCCGTCATCATCAAATCGGCAAGTTCATCAATAACCAATATAATGTAAGGCAAATATTTATGTCCATTTTCCGGATTTAATTTTCGGGAAATAAATTTTGCATTGTATTCTTTAATATTTCTAACCTGCGCATCTTTCAACAAATTATATCGGTCATCCATTTCTTTACATAGTGAGTTAAGTGTATTAACCACCAATTTCGTATCTGTAATTATGGCATCGGCATCGCCAGGAATTTTGGCAAGAAAATGCCTTTCGATGGTTTTATAAATACTCAACTCTACTTTTTTGGGATCAACCAAAACAAATTTTATTTGCGATGGATGTTTTTTATAAAGCAAGGAAACCAAAACTGCATTTAGTCCAACTGATTTTCCTTGACCAGTTGCACCTGCCATTAACAAGTGAGGCATTTTTGCAAGGTCAGTAACAAATACTTCGTTCGAAATTGTTTTGCCAAAAGCAATGGGCAAATCCATTTCTGAATTTTGAAATTTGGCTGATGACAAAACCGATTTCATAGTAACAATTGATGGCGAAGAATTTGGAACTTCTATTCCAATTGTTCCACGACCAGGAATTGGTGCAATAATTCGAATGCCCAATGCAGCAAGACTTAAAGCAATATCGTCTTCGAGGTTTTTTATTTTTGCTATACGAATACCTTCTTGCGGAATGATTTCGTAAAGTGTAACTGTCGGACCAATCGTGGCTGAAATTTTCTTAATTCCAATGTTGTAGTTTTGCAAAGTATCTACAATCATTTGCTTTTTTTCGTTCAGCTCTTTTGTATCAACTTTAGTTTTTCCAACTTCAAAATCGTTCAACAAATCAAGTCCCGGAAGTTGATAATTTCCAAACTCTAATGTAGGATCGTATGCCTCGTCAATACTGTAATGTTTTTTTATTGGTTTTACTATTTCCTCTTCGGTAGCTGTGTTTACTTCAAGCACCAAATTGGTGTCGTCAATTATTACTTCAGTGGGTTCAATAATTGTTTCGTCCAAAGTATTTGCAGTTTCAATTTCTATTGGAACACTTATTTCGTCAACAATTTCATCGCTTAAATTGTTATCAATTGTGTTTTCTATAATTAACTCATTTGTATTTTCATCTAATGGGAAAATTTTATTTCCGGTTTGGTTTGATTCTAAATTTGAGTTGTCATTATTTTCTGATGCTAAATTTAATCCCGGTTTATAAAATTCGATATTAAAAACTGAAACTAAAAAAATCAATGCGTAGGTTATTAAACACAATCCCATTCCTAAACTTCCAATTAGATTTTTCAAAAACAAATAACCAAAATGCCCAAATACACCACCCAAAATTTGATACTGTTCATTAAATAAAAATCCAGTTGCAAGACTTAACCAAATGACAATAAAAAATGAATATCGCAGTGTTTTTAAAATAGGAATTGGCTGAAGTTTTGTTAAAAGAAAAACCCCTACCGAGAAAAAAATTAAACAAAATGCAAACGATGAAATACCAAATGCTTTATAAAAAAAAACATAAGCAATCCAGGCACCAATTGTTCCCAATACATTTTCGACAGAAGCCGGATCGCTAAGGCTGAACATGCCAAAACTAATTCCGCGAATAAGACTTTGGTCGGCTTGCCAACTCATTAAAAACGATACGCCCGAAACGAATAAAAAAATTGAAAACAAAAGAAAAAACAATCCCAATGATTTTAAAAATCTTTCGTCAGCCAAAAAACGCAGATACTTTTTTTCGCCTTTTATTTTTTCGGTTGGCTGTTCAGATTCTTCGTTTTGAAAATCATCCTCAACATCGCCATACGATACAATATTTTCTTTGGTATTTTTTGCCATTATTCCGTTTACGAAAATAAGCAGTTTATTATGGCGCGAAATTTTATTTCTAAACTTTTGAACATGTAAAATGTGTAGATGCAGTACAAATGTCTATGTCGAAATATCTATTTTTTATTCTTTTAAAAACTTTTTGCTGTATTTTTTAGTGCCTGATTGTATAGATAGAATGTAGATTCCATTCGCAAGTGATGAGATATTTACTCGTCTATCATACTTTTCAAATGCACCTTGTTTCACACTATTTCCTTTCGCATCACTAATAAAAAAAATTGATTCTGCATTTATTTCGTCCGGCATGTCAATTGAAATTTCTGTTGTCGCAGGATTTGGATAAATATTGATTGATTTCTTTGAAATTTCATTTACAGATGTGTTATCAATAACCGAATTAATTTTTGCGGAAAAAATACCTTGACCAAAAGTTGCTGCAACCATCAATCCATCAGTTGGCCTGTGTTTCATCATCATCACCAAATTATTTCCAATTGATGTCGGAGCTTGTTTTGTCCAAATTGTTTGCGACCCATTCAATGTTTTTGTTGCATACATTCCAGTGCTAGTTCCTACAAAATAAATTATGCTATCCTGAACCGGAACTATAGTTAACCAACGACACGATGGACCATTGCCAAAGCCATTTGCGTTTTCTTCAAGATTTCCGGAAATGGCAGTCCAATTTATTCCCGCATTGTCACTATAAAAAATACTTAGCACTCCGTAATTCGTAAATACCACATA
>CAMAWM010000005.1 GCA_945861965.1 Chitinophaga pinensis
TGAAGTATGAAGGAATGTTGATGAGAATGAACTTTGATGTAAAAATTGATTAACTTAATAATACTCAGACGGTTTTTACCAACCTAAAATATTTTATCCTGTGTTTTTTCGTTGAAAATCAGTTCTTAATTAGCTTAAAAGCTTTTTCATTCACTTTTAAAAAATAAATTCCGCTTATTTTCAGATATTTAAAATTGTTACTTAAGCGCCTATACCTATATGTTTAATAGTTTAAACAGAAAAATCTATATGAAAAAAGTATCATGAAAAACAGCCTGATTTGTACAATAAAAATTCTTATCCCTTTATTTGAAGCTTAAAAAACATTTCCACGCACAAAGCACTACCTGCAAAGCAAAATTAAAATCTAATCAAGATACTTTCGCCAGTCATTTCTGCTGGTTTTTCAATTCCCATTAATTGCAAAATAGTTGGAGCCAAATCAGCCAGTTTTCCTGATTTTATTTTCATGTCAATTTCCGGCTCAATTAATATGCAAGGCACATCGTTAGTGGTGTGTGCAGTGTTTGGAGTTCCATTTTCGTTTATCATATACTCACCATTTCCATGATCGGCAGTTACCAATAACGAATACTTATTTTTTATTGCCGCATTGACAATTCTTCCCAAACAATTATCTACTTTTTCGGCTGCTATAATTTCTGCTTTTAATATTCCTGTATGACCAACCATATCCGTATTGGCAAAATTTACACAAATAAAATTCGCTTCGTTTTTCTCAATTTCATCTAAGGTAAATTGACAAACTTGTTCAGCACTCATTTCCGGTTGCAAATCGTATGTAGCAACTTTTGGCGATGGCGCCATGTGTCTTTTTTCTGCATCAAATTCAAGTTCTCTGCCACCGCTGAAAAAGAAAGTAACATGAGGATATTTTTCGGTTTCGGCTATTCGTATTTGATGTTTTTTATTTTTTTCAAGCACTTCGCCCAAAGTCATTTTTAAATCAATATCCGGAAAAATAACTTTAACATTTTTAAATGTTTTATCGTAATCCGTCATTGTTATAAAATTCAAATTCAGACGATGCATATTTTGTTCTTCAAAATCTTGTTGGCTTAATGCCATTGTTATTTCGCGTCCTCTGTCTGTTCTAAAATTAAAACAAATAACAACATCCTCTTCTTCAATTTTTGCAATCGCATTTGAATTTTCATCCAACATACAAATTGGTTTTAAAAATTCGTCCGTTTCATTTTGCGCATATCTAGTTTCAATTGTTTCTAAAATATTTTTACTCCTCTCTCCTATTCCATTCACTAATAAGTCGTATGCAATTTTTACTCTTTCCCAGCGCTTATCTCTATCCATCGCGTAATATCTTCCAACAATACTGGCTAGTTTTCCGTTTGTTTTTTCAAGTATTGATAAAATATTTTCTAGAAAATTTTTGCCTGATTTCGGATCGGTGTCTCTTCCATCTGTAAATGCATGAACAAAAAAATTATCAAACTTATTTTCCGAAAAAAAATCGCACAAACCTTCAAGATGTTCAATACTAGAATGAACACCGCCATCGCTTAACAAACCAATTAAATGAATTTTTTTGTTGTGTGATTTTGCATATTCCAATGCATCAATTAGCACCTGATTTTTGTAAACGCTTTTGTCTTCAAATGCTTTATTTATTAAACCCAATTGTTGGTAAACAATTCTGCCAGCGCCAATATTCATGTGCCCTACTTCACTATTTCCCATTTGACCATCGGGCAATCCAACCCATTTTCCTGAAGTGTGTAATTCTGAATTTGGATACGTTTGAATCAGAGAATCAAAGTTAGGCGTGTTAGCCAAATCAATTGCGTTGCCTTCGTATTTTTTACCATTTCCCCATCCGTCAAGAATTAATAAAATGACACGTTTGTTCATGTTGCAATAATAAATAAAAGTTGCTTGGATTTTGTAGGATTCTGAAGAATGTTAAATGCAAATAATTAGCGTTGCCTTAAAATTTATTTAGGAAGCAAAGGCGAAGTCAATCTTACGCCATCTAAGTAATAAGCTGTTCCGCTTTGTGGTGCGGCTTTAATTGTTGGCGTTTCGCCATCACGCGATTCTACGTTTCGCGAAGTTGCAGCAATTCTATTTATACTTTGTATTGGCAATCGTCTAAACTCTTTAATAGTTATTGATTTTCCCGAACCTTCTCTCATCAAATCTGCAGCAATTGAATTGGGGAATTTTTGGCTATGAATGTATTTTGATTCAATTGGAATCATATTCTCAGTTTGAATGTTTCTGTTTACTGAATTGTTTGTTGATTGCGCATTGGAATAAAAATTTGAAACCAATGCTACACAAAATAACAATGTAAAATGTTTCATTGAAGTGCTGTTTTAAAATGTGTTAAAAAATTAAAGACTCGCAAAACTTATCAATAATTTTAACATTTCAAAATTTTAATAGCATTATTAATTTTTGAAGATTGTCAGAAATAAAAACTCAACCAAATTTGTTATACGCTGAATTGCTTAATTGTTCGGGCGTTAGTGTTTTAAAATATTCGTAGGTAATTTTAAGTCCATCAGCACGACTAACTTTTGGTTTCCATCCCAAAATTTCAATCGCTTTTGAAATGTCTGGCTTGCGTTGTTTTGGATCATCCATTGGCAGTGGTTTTGAAATTAATTTTTGTGATGTTCCTGTTAATTTTATTATTTCTTCTCCAAAATCTTTGATCGAAATTTCGTCCGGATTTCCAATGTTTACAGGATAAACATAATCGCTAAACAACAAACGATAAATGCCTTCAACCAAATCATCGACATAACAAAACGATCTTGTTTGACTGCCATCACCAAACATTGTTAAATCTTCGCCACGCAATGCCTGACCAATAAATGCAGGCAAAACTCTTCCATCGTTTAATCGCATTCGCGGTCCATAAGTATTAAAAATTCGCACAATACGAGTTTGCAATCCATGATAAGTATGGTATGCCATGGTCATTGCTTCCTGAAATCTTTTGGCTTCATCATAAACGCCTCGTGGACCAACTGGATTTACATTTCCCCAATACTCTTCAGTTTGTGGATGAACCAAAGGATCGCCATAAACTTCGCTTGTAGAAGCAATCAAAATCCGAGAAGATTTTTCTTTTGCCAATCCCAAACAATTGTGAATGCCAAGTGAACCTACTTTTAATGTTTGAATCGGAATTTTTAAATAATCAATTGGACTAGCTGGAGAAGCAAAATGCAAGATATAATCTAATTTTCCAGGCACATAAATAAACTTGCTTATATCGCAATGGTAAAACTCAAACTGTTTTAATTTAAAAAGGTGTTCAATGTTTTTTAAATCCCCCGTTATTAAATTGTCCATACCAATAACATGGAAATCTTCTTGAATAAATCTGTCGCAAAGATGTGAACCTAAAAATCCGGCAGCACCTGTAATCAGAATTCTTTTCTTTTCCATAAATAAATTATTGTATACCTACAAACTTAATATTCGCTATCTGTTAAAAGTGAAAAATTATCACTTCTTTTTCTTCTTTTTAGCGGCAGTTTTTTTAACTGCTGTTTTCTTAGCTGGAGTTTTTGATGCTGCTTTGCTTGCAATTGGTTGTTTTACTAATTTCATACATTCATCAAATGTCAGTTCATCTGCTTTGGCGCCTTTTGGCAATTTATAATTGTCTTTTCCAAAAGCTAAATAAGGTCCCCAACGTCCGTTTATTAATCTCAAATTTTCGTCTTCATCAAAAATTTTAATTATTTTATTCGCATCGCTAATTCTTTTTTCGCTTATTATTTCAATTGCTCGCGTTTCATCAATTACAAACACATCGTCTGTTTTTGGAATGCTTATAAATTTTTTATCGTGCAATAGATACGGACCAAATCTACCTATTGCAGCTTTTATTTCATTGCCTTCAAATATACCAACCAATCGAGGAAATTTAAAAAGTTCCAAAGCATCTGCTAATGAAATTGTTTCCAATGATTGACCAGCGCGCAAACTTGCAAATTTTGGTTTTGGATCGTCATCGCTTTCTCCTATTTGTGCCAATGCACCATATCTACCAACTCTGACATACACATTTTTTTTCGAATCTGGATCTTGCCCCAATAATCTTTCGCCTGTTTGTCTTTCGGCAGTTTCGTTTGTTTTGGTTACATCAATATGAAAAGGAGTATAAAATTTTTCGATCATTTTATTCCACTCCAACTGCCCTTCTGCAATTTTATCAAACTCTTCCTCAACACTTGCAGTAAAATTATAATCCATTATGTTTTCAAAATGCTTTGAAAGAAAATCAGTAACCACCGTTCCGATGTCGGTTGGAAATAGTTTTGATTTTTCGCTTCCAAATTTTTCGATTTTCACTTCGCGATTAATTTCATTGTTTTCAAGAACTAATGCTACAAAATTTCTTTCTTTACCTTCTCTGTCTTCGCGTGTCACATATCCTCTTTTTTGTATGGTAGATATTGTTGGAGCGTAGGTTGATGGGCGACCAATTCCTAACTCTTCCATTTTTTTCACAAGACTTGCTTCAGTATATCGTGCAGCAGGTTTCGAAAATTTTTCAATTGCGTCTGCATTTATAAAAATTAAATTTTCTCCTACAGATAATGGCGGCAACATTTTGCTGTTTTCATCGTCTGAATCGTCATCGCTACTTTCTAAATACACTTTCAAAAATCCATCAAATTTTAGCACTTCACCAGAAGCAACTAATTCGTCAGACATTGTAGATATGCCAATTGTAGCAATTGTACGTTCTAATTGCGCTTTGCTCATTTGACTTGCAATTGCGCGTTTCCAAATCAAATCGTACAAACGTTTTTCTTGTGGAGTTCCATCAATTTCATTGTTCTCAAAATAAGTTGGTCGAATGGCCTCGTGTGCTTCTTGTGCGTTATTATTTTTAGTAGTATATCTTCTAGTATTAGAGTAACTCTCTCCGTAATTATTTATAATAGTACTCTTTGCTGCGGCAATTGCAAACTCAGATAAATTTACCGAATCGGTACGCATATAAGTAATGTGTCCGTTTTCGTAAAGCTTTTGAGCTATACTCATTGTTACACTTACACCAAATCCAAGTTTGCGACTTGCCTCTTGTTGCAAAGTAGAAGTTGTAAACGGTGCTGCAGGTGATTTTTCTGCAGGTTTTACTTCTAAGTTATTTATTGAAAAAGTTGCGCCTTTGCATTTTTCCAAAAATTCTTTTGCTTCAACTTCTGTGCTAAAACGTTTGCCTAAATCAGCAACCATTGTTTTTCCGCCAACATTAAAATTAGCTGAAATTTTAAAAGCTGAGGTGGAATTAAAATTATTAATTTCACGCTCACGATCAACAATCAAACGAACTGCAACTGATTGAACTCGGCCTGCAGATAAATTTGATTTAATTTTTTTCCAAAGCACTGGCGAAAGTTCAAATCCAACCAATCTATCTAAAACTCTTCGCGCTTGTTGTGCATCAACTAAATGTTTGTCAATATCTCTTGGATTTTGTATTGCGTTTAAAATTGCATTCTTAGTTATCTCATGAAAAACAATTCGTTTTGTATTCTTTTTATCCAATTCAAGCGCTTCACTCAAGTGCCAGCTAATTGCTTCTCCTTCGCGGTCTTCATCGGATGCTAGCCAAATAGTATCAACTGTTTTCGACAGTTTTTTCAACTCACTAACTATCGCTTTCTTATCTTCACTAACTGCATATTTAGGTTCGAAATTATTTTTAATATCAATTGCACTATCGCCTTTTATCAAATCACGAATATGACCATAACAGGATTTTACAATGAAATCGTTTCCAAGAAATTTTTCAATGGTTTTTGCCTTTGCAGGCGACTCAACAATAACAAGATTTTTGCTCATCAGAATTATAAAGTAAAAAATGTTTTAGTACAATTTTTTGGCGCGCAAGGTTAAAAAAAAAAATTAAAATGCAAGTAGGCACCAATTTAAATTATATTTTGTCTGTATATTTTAGTAGAAAAAATATTTATCTAAACTTATATTTATTCGTCACCAAAGTTCGTGACATCTTCAAAATGGTTGATGTCTGGCTCGCCCAATGCGAATAAAATTTCTTGCACTTCACGTTGTTTGTTAGGCTTGTTTTGCTTCTCGTATGCAGCAACAAGGTTTCGCAATACACGTTTTATTATCTCAACATTATTACACGGTTCAAAAAACTCAATGCGATGTTCGATTCGAATTTGTTTTAAAAATTGTTCTAAACTTTCTCGTGTAAAAATTCCACCTTTATTAAATGCGTTGATGTAAAATAATATTGGTTTCCCTTGTGGTTTTAAAGTTTGCAGTGTTGGCTTTGCACCATAATTAAAACTGCTAATATCAATTGTATCTTCTTCTAAATAGGCAAGCATAAAATGCTGAGGTAAATTAATTCCGAATACAGGAATATTCAATCGTTGAGCAACTAAAATATAAATAATGGACAACATTATCGGATTGCCTTGACGTGTTTCTAATACTTGGTTTACAAAAGAATTTGATGGGTCGTGGTATTTTTCAATATTGCCAATAAACTTATTTTGTATGAAAAGCACATAATTAAGTATTCGAATTTTTTCAAAGGGTGTAAGTTCGAATTTCATTTCAAGCCAAACACTCATTTTTAGTTCGTCAATTGCATTACTGATTTTCTGTTTGTCTAGTTCCGGAAATCTATATTTTGATACTAAATAAACACCTTGTAACAAATCCTTATCTTCACTCAATTGCCATTGTTTAAATTCACGCAACAAATCATTAAACTGTATGTTATGAATAATATTTTCAACTCGTTGCTGATGTTCTGAATTTTGAATTTGCTGCCACTCATTTTCTAAAAAAGGAATCACATCCTTTCCCAATTGCATTAATTTTTGTTCAACATGATTTAATATTTCATAGTCTTCATCGTCCAACAATGCAATCAACGAAATAATTTCTTTTTGATTTAACGTTTCAGTTTTCACTTTCTTTAATTTCTTATGCTTGCGTTTTTACACCAATGCAGTAATAAGTAAACCCAAGATTTTTCATTTCCAAAATGTCGTAAATATTTCTTCCGTCAAAAATCACTTTTGAATTCATCAACTTTTTCATTTCATTAAAATTTGGCGATCTAAACTCAGGCCATTCTGTAATTACAAGCAATGCATCCGCATTTTTCAATGCATCGTATTGATCGTTGCAATATTCAATTGTATCGCCCAAAAAATGATTTGCTTCTTTCATCGCAACAGGATCGTAGGCTTTTATTTTGCAACCTTCTGCCAATAATTTTTCAATAATTACCAAGGAAGGCGCTTCGCGCATATCGTCCGTTTTGGGCTTAAATGATAATCCCCAAAGTGCAAATGTTTTTCCTTTTAAATCTCCGTTAAAATGTTTTAAAATTTTATTGAACAAAACGGATTTCTGCGTTTCATTTACTTCTTCAACTGCTTGAAGTATTTTCATTTTGTATCCATTTTCATCCGCAGTTTTTATCAATGCTTTTACATCTTTTGGAAAACACGAACCTCCATATCCTATTCCTGGATAAATAAATTTCGGTCCAATTCTAGCATCGCTTCCAATTCCTTTACGCACCATGTTTACATCTGCACCTAATATTTCGCAAAGATTAGCTACATCGTTCATAAAACTTATTTTGGTTGCAAGCATACTATTCGCTGCGTATTTTGTCATTTCGGCACTTGGTACATCCATAAAAATTATTGGATGTCCGTTCATTAAAAACGGTTTGTACAACCTGTTCATGAATTCTTCGGCTTTTTTATTTTCAACACCAATTACAATTCGGTCAGGCCTTAAAAAATCATCGATTGCTGCACCTTCTTTTAAAAACTCAGGATTAGATGCTATGTCAAATTCAAGCTTCGAATTTCTTGCATTCAATGCTGCTTGAACTGATTCTTTTACCAATTTTGCGGTTCCAACAGGAACTGTACTTTTGGTTACTACTACTAAATAATTTTGCATGTAAGTACCAATTTCATTGGCAACAGCAAGCACATATTTCAAATCGGCACTGCCATCTTCACCAGGCGGAGTTCCCACTGCAATAAAAACAACATCGCAATCTTGAATACTTTCTGAAAGATTAGTTCCAAAACTCAATCGTTCTTTTTCCGAATTGCGAATTACCATTTCTTCTAGTCCAGGTTCATAAATTGGCAGAATTCCTTTTTTTAAATTATCTATTTTATTTGCATCTACATCAACGCAAACAACGTCTATTCCTACTTCTGAAAAGCATGTTCCGGTTACCAAACCAACATATCCTGTTCCAACAACTGCAATCTTCATTTGTAACTATTTTTTAAATTTTGCTGCGAATATAAAGTTTAATGATTCTATACTCATTATTGACGACTTCTATTATTCACAATTAGTAGAAAAGTTTTTGAGAATACAACGCATGTTGTGAAGAAAAATTATTCCTTTTACTAAAAATAATCCTATTTATAGTAACATTGCATGAATGATTTCAATAAAAAAACTTCTTTTTTTAGTCTCTATTTTTGGCTGCAATTTAGCTGCAATTGCTCAATCAACTGAGAAAATTGAAAGCCACAGAATAGTAAACTTACAGTTTTTATACAACTACCAAATGCCCGGAGGCGATTGGGCAAATAGATTTGATGACAGCCACGCTGTTGGTGTTGGAGTATTATTCAAGCCCCAAAACAACTGGATCGTTTCTGCCGAATGTAATTTTTTATATGGCAACAACACAAAAGAAAATGGAATTTTATACAACCTTACAAACAGCAGCGGAATAATAAATGATAACGGGGGAAACCCTGCAGATATTATTGCTGGATTGCGTGGTTGGAGTGCTTGTGCAAAAATCGGAAAACTAATTGCGGTAAATCCTGCAAACAAAAACCACGGAATTTTAATTCAATTAGGAGGCGGATTTTTACAACATAAAATAAATTATAATATTACAAATAACAACGTTGCAATGCTGAATGAAAATTACATAAAAGGTTACGATCGTTTAAGCAATGGATGGAGTGTAAATGAATTTGTAGGCTATTTTTTTCAAAGCGAAAATAGATTTATAAATTTTTATCTTGGCATTGATTTTACGCAAGCATTTACATACAACAGAAGAGAATTTAATTACGATCAATTGAAATTTGATAAGGAGCAACATCAAGACAACATTATTGCTTTTCGTTTTGGTTGGATGATTCCACTTTATCTGAACAACAAAGGGAAAGATGAATTTCAGTTTAAATAAACTTGACGAATTGAATTAAATTCCTAGCCATTCTCTGGCGGTTTTTACTAAAATCTGTTCTTTAGTATTTTCATCCAAATCTTTCATCTGTTCAATAAATTTTCCATGCTCTAAATCTCCAAGTGGAAATGGAAAATCACTCCCTAATGCAATTTTTTCAGCACCAAAAAGTTTTATTAAATATCTGAAAGCTTCTTCATCGTGAACTAGACTATCAATGTAAAAACTCTTTACATGCTCACGAGGATCTTTAATATTATTTACATTACACAAATCAGGGCGAGCGTGATAACCATGCGAGATGCGGCCTAAAGTATGAGGAAAACATCCTCCACCGTGAGCAAACATGACTCTAAGTTTTGGAAATTTTTCAAATATTCCTCCAAAAATCATACTGCAAATTGCCAAAGAGGTTTCGGCTGGCATTCCTACCAACCAAGGCAAAAAATATTTTGGCATGCGTTCTTGTCCCATCATATCCCAAGGATGAACAAAAATACACATACCTAGTTTTTCTGCAGTTTCGTAAAACGAATAATAATACTCATCGTCTAAATTTCGTTTTTCAATATGAGTAGCAATTTCTACACCTGGCAAATTCAATTCGTATTTACATCTTTTCAATTCCTCAATTGCCAGATTTACATCTTGCATTGGCAATGTTCCAAGTCCAACAAATCGTGTCGGGAATTTTTTCTGAATTTCGGCTAAATGATTGTTGATGTATTGGCTCCATTCGTGTGTATGTTTGGCTTCGGCCCAATAATAAAAAAGTACAGGGATGGTAGACAAGGCCATCATTTGCACATTGTGCAAATCCATGTGTTTTATGATGGATTCTGGATTCCAACAAAGTTCATCAATGGCACGAAAAAATGTGCCATCTGATTTCATCATATTTGCTTTTCCTACTTCTGTATGTTCAAGGTAAATGAAATCATTTCCATAACCATATTTTTCTTTTAGGTTTGGAATTTGTTCAGGCAAGATGTGTGCATGTACATCAATTTTTTTATATTGGCTCATTAATTAAAACACTTTTTATTTAATGTGTTTTGGCAACAAATCTTGCATCTGATTCCATCACATCACCGCAGGTTTTGCAGGTTCGTAAATCTTCGTTTGAATAAAAATCTTTGAACCTTGGCAGAAAATCTTTTTCAATATCGTGTAGTTCAAAATAGGTTTCGTGAATTTTGTTATTGCATTTTTCGCAAAACCACATCAAGCCATCTGTAAATCCTTTTCCTAATCTAACACGCTCAATTACCAAACCTATTGAACCTTCACTGCGCACAGGCGAATGTGGTGTTTTGGCAGGACATAAAAACATATCGCCAGGACCAAGAGGTATATCAACTGGTTTGCCATCCTCCTGAATTCTTACATTAATATTTCCTTCCAATTGATAAAACAATTCTTCGGTTTCGTTGTAATGATAATCTTTTCGAGCATTGGGCCCAGCAACAATCATAACAATATAATCACTTCCTTCAGGATACAGATTTTTATTTCCAACAGGCGGTTTTAATAAATGCCTGTTTTCTTCTATCCATTGATTTAAATTAAATGGTTTGCGTATCATAACAGTTAAATTTTATAGTTCAATAGTAATTGTATTTTATTTAAAAGCGAAAAAAAATCGGCAATTATTTTGCAATAATATTTGTCAATTCTACAAATTCATCAACTGATAATTCCTCAGCTCGTTTACCAACAAAATTCTTCAAATTTTCATCACTTATGCCAAAGCTACTTATTGCATTTCTCAATTTTTTTCTTCGTTGATTAAATGCTGTTTTCACCACTCTTCTAAACAAGGTTTCGTCACAATCCAAAACATTATCTTTCCGAATCAATCTAACAATTGCTGATTTTACTTTTGGTGGCGGATTAAACACATCTTCGTTTACGGTAAATAAGTATTCAACCGTATAAAAAGCTTGTGTTATTACTGATAAAATTCCATAATCTTTCGTTCTCGTTTTGGCTTGTAACCTTTCGGCAACTTCTTTTTGAAACATACCAACCATTAAAGGAATTTGTTTTCGATTGTCAATCATTTTAAAAAGAATTTGCGAAGAAATGTTGTACGGAAAATTTCCAATTAAACTAAATTCATCTTTAAAATAGTTTGTTAAATCCATTCTCAAAAAATCGTCCTCAATCAATCTATTTCCAAAAACAGGAAACTTGTTTTTCAGAAATTCGACCGACTCTTTATCAATATCAATTGCCCAAGTTTGAAACTTTTTTTCGTCTAATAAATATTTGGTAAGCACTCCCATTCCTGGTCCAATTTCCAATATATCATTCGTAGTGCATTTTTCCGAAAACGATTCGACAATTTTTCTCGCAATATTTTCATCGGTCAAAAAATGTTGCCCTAAATATTTTTTTGGTCGAACGTAACTTGTATTTATAAAACTCATGTAAAAATTGTTGTCAGATTAAGGATGAAATAAAATCCTAGTTGATGATAATTGCTTTGCTATTTTTTTTCAAAGTTAAACATATCTTCGCCACTCAAAATTTTAAACCCGTTTTTATGACAAAAATAACTGTATCAAACAAATTAGATCCTAAAATTTCAACACTATTCATTACAAATAAAAAAGCAAAATGGGAAGCTTTTGGTTTTGAAAAAGATGAAATTACTTATATCCTAAAAAAGTTAGCTGCAGATGAAAATTTTATACTAATAAACAGATTTAATCAGTTGGTTTTTGTACAACTAATCGAAGAATTTGAAAGCAAAGACAAATATGAAAAGTTGGAAGGATTTAGAAAAGCAGGAGACAAAATTGCGAACGCAATCAATCAACATAAATATACTGATTTTCAAATTTCAACTTCGTTAAGTTTAAACTCTGAACTGACAGCTGTAGCTGAAGGTGCAGCATTGAGCAATTATCAATTCATAAAATATTTTAGCGACAAGAAAAAATCAAATTCACTAAAAGAAATTTCTATTTCATCAACAAAAATTTCAAAAACAGATGTCGAACATTTGGAATATTTAGTAGATGCCGTTTGTCGTGCTCGCGATTTGGTGAACGAACCTCAAAATGTAATTAATGCAGTTTCATTTGCCAACGAAATGAAAAAAATGGGAAAAGAGGCGAATTTCAAAGTTGAAGTTTTAAATAAAAAACAACTAGAAAGTTTGAAAATGGGAGGTTTGCTATCGGTAAATTTGGGGAGTAAAATTCCACCAACATTTACAATTATGGAATACAAACCAGCAAAATCAAAAAACAAAAATCCTTTAATAATTGTTGGCAAAGGCGTTGTTTATGATACTGGTGGATTAAGTTTAAAACCAACGCCAAACAGTATGGACACTATGAAATGCGATATGGCTGGTGGAGCTGTTGCATGCGCTACAATGTTTGCAATTGCAAAAGCAAAAATCCCTTATCATGTAATTGCTTTGGTACCTGCAACGGATAATCGTCCGGGCGAAAATGCATACACTCCTGGCGATGTAATAACTATGTATGACGGACAAACAGTTGAAGTTTTAAATACTGATGCCGAAGGAAGAATGTTGCTTGCCGATGCATTGAGTTATGCAAAAAAATACAAACCCGAATTGGTTGTTGATTTCGCAACTTTGACTGGCGCTGCAGCTGCGGCAATTGGTCAATATGGAATAGTTTGTATGGGAACGGCTAACGAAATCCAAAAAAACAAATTGAAAGAAAGCGGTAAAAATGTGCACGAAAGATTGGTTGAGTTTCCTTTTTGGGGCGACTATGCTGATTTGATAAAAAGCGAAATTGCAGACATGAAAAATATTGGAGGTCCGGTAGCTGGAGCAATAACTGCCGGAAAGTTTTTGGAAAAATTTGTTGATTTCCCTTGGCTTCATTTTGACATTGCAGGACCAGCTTTTATAAATAGAGCCGATTCGTATCGAGGAAAAAACGCTACTGGTGTAGGTGTTAGATTAATGTTTGATTTTATTAAAAAACTGGCTCAAGGAAAATAATTTTAACAAAAGTATAAATTGCCCTTAGGCAAAATAAATATAAGCGATGAATAAATTACCTATAATAGGAATAACAATGGGCGATATCAATAGTATTGCCGTTGAGGTTTTAATTAAAACACTTAACAATAGTCAGATTAACGAATACTGCATTCCGGTTGTTTATGGCTCTCCAAAAATTATTGGGTATTGGAAAAAAGTGATTGGCTTGCCAGAATTTAGTTTAAACATCACCAAAAGTATAGATCAACTTCATACCAAACGTTCAAATATTTTGGTGTGTTGGGATGAAGATGTAGAAATTAAAATGGGCGAAGCCAATTCAACTGCAGGCAAGTATGCTTTTAAATCGCTTGACATGGCAGTGCGCGATTTGAAAGACGGAAAAATTCAAGCATTGGTTACAGCACCTTTAAATAAACATACAGTAAACAACGAGTTGCTTCCATTTAAAGGACATACAGAATATTTAGCACAACAAGCCAATTCAAATAATTATATAATGATGCTAATTGGCGATGAGTTAAAAGTTGGATTAGCAACTGGTCATGTTGCATTAAAAGATGTTTCGTCAAAACTATCAATTGATTTAATTGTAAGAAAAATAAAACTACTAAACGATAGTTTGAAAACAGATTTCAACATTCAAAAACCAAAAATTGCTGTTTTGGCTTTAAATCCACATGCAGGCGAAAATGGTTTGATTGGAACCGAAGAAAATGATATAATTATTCCTGCTGTTACCTCAGCACAAAACGATAACATTTCAGTTTACGGTCCCTATTCAGCTGATGGTTTTTTTGGCGCAAGGCAATACAAACAATTTGATGCAGTACTTGCAATGTATCACGATCAAGGATTAATTCCGTTCAAATATTTTTCATTTACAGATGGAGTTAATTATACAGCAGGTTTGCCATTTATTCGTACAAGTCCAGACCATGGAACTGCTTATAATATTGCAGGAAAAAATTTGGCTGACGAAAGCAGTATGAGAAATGCATTGTACATGGCGTTAGATATTATAGCTCGAAGATCAGATAATGCTACTTTAAAAGCAAAGCCACTTGCCTTTTCGCAAATGAAAAGAGAAAGATTTAGAATGGATTTTTAGTTTTTCTTATATTCATTCTCCACAGATTTTTCCTCCATTTCAAATTTCAATAAGTTGCTTTCATCAAAATCAGCTTCAAGTTCAGTGATTTTATGACGATAAATGTACGCAGGCAATTGCCCAACAACTGCTGCAATTGCAACAATTGTGGAAAATACAACAATTGTGGAATTGTCTTTCAGAAGAAATGCCATTGATACAAATAACAAATTGATGAAATATAAAGTATAACAAACTTCTCTGTGCGTTAATCCCAACTTTAATAGCCAATGATGAATGTGATTTCTGTCGGCTTTAAATGGTGAGCGCTTTTTACTTAATCGCACCAAAACAACTCGTAATGTATCGTAAAGTGGAACGATAAGTATTGCAATGGCTAATGCAGGTGCTGTCTCCACTTTAAAATCACCAGCCAATGGGGTGCTACTTAAATCTATAAATTTGATTGTAAAAACGGATATTATAAATCCAATTGTAAGGGATCCGGCATCGCCCATAAATATTTTTGCGGGGTTAAAATTAAAAAACAAAAACCCAAGAATGGCTCCAGACAATGAAAATGCCATAAGTGCCCAAGCTGGTTGATTTATTAAATGAAACCAAAAAGCAAAAGTTGTAGAAACGATAAAGCTTAATCCACCAGCCAAACCATCCACACCATCAATAAGATTAAATGCGTTGGTGATTACTATTAAAGTAAACATGCTTAAAGGTACGCTTAAATAAAACGGAATTTCGTTGATTCCAAACAATCCATGAAAACTTGTGATGCGTATATTTTCGGCAATACAAACCAATGCAGCTGCACAAATTTGCATCACTAATTTATTAACTGGAGACAACATGATGATATCGTCTTTTAGTCCTGAGAAAAACAACATTATCAAACCAGCAGTTAAGTACTGCATGTGCGGAAAATCCGTTGTTCCCCAAAGACAAATCGAAACCGTAAACGATGCAAAAATTGCTAATCCTCCCAGTCTTGGAATTTTATTGGTATGCAACTTTCGGTCGTTTGGTTTATCGTATAAACCCTTAAGTTTAGCAACGGTTATAATCGAAGGAATTGCAAACAAAACAATAAGAAGCGATGTTGCAAAAATCATTACTAAATTTACCATACTGTTATTTTTGGGGTTAGAATAAAGTGGGCTAAAATAATTTAATTAATTATATTTTAATAAAACTGCTACTTTTTTGTTACATTTTTAGGGTGACAACCTCTGAATAATCCAATTACTTTCTGAGTTTAAGCTAAATAAAAAGCGGTCGTGCAAACGATTTGCCCTTCCTTGCCAAAACTCAAAAGAATTTGGTTTTACTGCGTATCCACCCCAATTTTCTGGCCTTGTTATTTCAATCTTCGAAAAAACCTCTTCAAAATGTTTCGTTTTTTGTTCTAATTCTTCACTGTTTTCTAAGGGTTTGCTCTGTTCTGAAGCGTATGCCCCTATTTGACTTCCTCTTGGTCTTGACAAAAAATATTCGTCCGATTTATGTGCTTCAATTTTCTCTGCCTTTCCTTCAATTCTAATTTGCCTTTGCAACTCTGGCCAAAAGAAAACCAATGCAACTCTGTTGTCGAACGAAATCTCATTTGCTTTATTGCTTAAATAATTAGAATAAAAAACAAACGCCTCATTTTCAAGTTCTTTAAATAACAATATTCTAGCAGATGGACTTCCATCCGATTTAATTGTAGCCACAGTCATGGCGTTTGGTTCATTTACTTTTGCTTCCAAAGCATCATTAAACCAAAGCTTAAATTGGTCAAAAGGATTTTGAATAACATCCTTCTCATTAAAACTTTTTAATGTGTAATCGGTTCTTAAATCACTTAAGTTCATTTTGTTAAAAAATTGTACGCAAAAGTAACATTCTGATGAATATGATTCAAAAACAAAATTCTTTACTTTGCAAATGATTATGAAAAGTGAAAATCCAACATGCGGAAAAATGTTAGTGAGCGAACCATTTTTGCTCGATATAAATTTTAGTCGTTCGGTCGTATTATTATGCGAACACAATGAAGAAGGATCGGTTGGTTTTGTTTTAAATAAGCTTTTAAGTATAAATACCGATGAATTTGTGCCTAATTTATTAACCCATATTTTTCCTGTATTTTATGGAGGTCCGGTTGAACAAAACACTTTGCACTTTATTCATCGATGTGGACCCTTGATTAAAAATGCTCAGAAAATTACAGACGATATTTGGTGGGGAGGAAATATTGAAGATGTAAATGAATTAATGAACAAAAAATTAATTTCGGCTGAGGATTTCAAATTTTTTCTTGGCTATAGTGGTTGGGCTTCTGGCCAACTTGTTGATGAACTAAATAATAAGTCGTGGTGGGTTGTTGATAGCGATGAAAAAAATGTATTTACTGATGACCTTGAAGAAATGTGGAGCAATGTAGTTTCAACGATGGGAGAAAATTTTAAACACCTGGCAAAAGCTCCACTCGATCCTCAATGGAACTAATACTAAATTTGTTTTTATGATTCATTAGTAATTAATTGCTTAAAAATAAAAATGCTATTTCAAATTCAAAATAAAATGGATTATTTGGTAATGGCAGTAATGTCTGTAATTGTAATTATCGGCATTTATCAATTTTATTTTTGGTGTCAGCGAAACAACGTGAGAAAGCCAACTCAACTAAATTGTTTTGTTGATAATTGGTTCTCTTTGAAACCATGGTGGATATGGATTTACAGCGGCATTTATTATCCAATAATGGTATTTATGGTGTTTTCTTTTCAAGATATACGACACTTTAATTATGTAGTATTTAGTTTTTTTCTGCTGCTTCTATGTCAAATGTTTTTCTTTGTTTTCTTTCCAGTAGCAACTCCCGCTTCGTGGCGTAAATTGGTCTCCGGAAACTCTGTTTCGGAGAAATTTATGCGTTATGTTCAATCATTAGACAAATCAAACAATTGTTTTCCAAGCATGCATGTTAGCGTGTCAACACTTACCGCTATGCATCTTCAAATGAATAATCCCAGTTTCGGAAACTGGATTTTTATTTTCCCATTGCTCATTTGCATTAGTGCCCTTTATACCAAACAACATTTCTTTTTAGACCTTTTGCCAGGCACTATTTTAGGATGGTGCATGTTCAAAATTTTTGTTTTCATTTATTAAAATATTTCTAGAAGAATGTATTTCATGTTAAAAAACTTAATTTTAAATTTTAAAAGAAATCAGAATTTTTCTAACCCAAATCATATAAATAAATAATTGAAAGATTTATTGGCTTGTGATAAAACAACTTATTTTCGCCTCGATTAATTGGCAACCAAATGCAGAATGTTTCAATAGATTACTTTGCTATATTTTTACAATTTTGTGTAGGTGCAGGATTCGTAATTACTACGATGTTGGTCACACATTATGTTGGTCCAAAAAGAAAAACAAGTGATAAACTTGCAAGTTTCGAATGTGGCATAGATAGCCAAGGAAACGCTCGTTTGCCTTTTTCAATCAAATATTTTTTAACTGCAATTTTGTTTGTACTTTTTGATGTAGAAGTAATTTTTATGTATCCATGGGCTGTAAATTTTAAAGCACTTGGAACAAACGGATTTATTGAAATGACATTATTTGTAGCAACACTATTGCTTGGATTTGTTTATATAATTAAAAAAGGCGCCTTGAAATGGGAATAAAAATTATGAGTGCTGAATTATGAATTGAACAAAGGTTTCGAAATTCAAAAATATAAAATTTAATACATGTCAAACGTACAAGATATACAATTAAAAAAAGCTCCTCCAGGATTGGAAGGATCAGGTTTTTTTGCTACAAAACTGGAGCAAGCAATCGGATTGGCACGAGCAAATTCTATTTGGCCATTACCATTTGCAACCTCGTGTTGTGGAATTGAATTTATGGCAACCATGGCATCAAACTATGACTTGGCACGATTTGGCAGCGAGCGTTTGAGTTTTTCGCCACGTCAAGCCGATCTATTGATGGTTATGGGAACTATAGCTAAAAAAATGGGACCGGTTGTAAAACAAGTGTACCTTCAAATGGCTGAACCAAGATGGGTTATTGCTGTTGGTGCATGTGCATCATCGGGCGGAATTTTTGATACATACTCAGTTTTGCAGGGAATTGACAAAGTAGTTCCTGTCGATGTGTATGTTCCAGGTTGTCCACCTCGTCCCGAACAAATTATTGATGGAATTATAAAAATTCAGGAGCTTATAAAAAATGAAAGTTTGCGGAGAAGAAATTCAATTAAATACAAAGAACTTTTGGCAAGCTACGGAATTCAATAAATGGAAATTAACAACTCATATTTATTAGCCGAAATAAAAACAAAGTTTGAAAGCGATGTTATAAATTGTGACGAACAATTTGGGTTGCTTTCAGTTGAACTGAGCAGAACAAAAATTTTGGAATTGCTTGAGTATTTATTTCAACACTCAGATTTGCAGATGCAGTTTCTTACTGACATTTGTGGCGTTCATTATCCTCAAAAAAGCGGAAATGAATTTGGCGTAGTATATCATCTTCACAGCTTGATTAACAATATTAGACTGAGAATTAAATGTTTTATGCCTACCGATGATACTAACATTCAATCGGTATCAAACCTATTTTCAGCAGCCAATTGGATGGAACGCGAAACATTTGATTTTTATGGAATAAATTTTACTGGCCATCCAAATTTAAAACGAATTTTAAACGTGGATGAAATGGATTATTTTCCTATGAGAAAAGAATATCCACTTGAAGACGGAACTAGAACTGATAAAGACGATACGTATTTTGGAAGATAATAAATGAGCCAAGAATTAGAAACAATAAAACCAAACGAAAAAGATTTTAATATATTAAATCTTGGTCCTACGCATCCTGCAACGCACGGAGTATTTCAGAATGTGTTGAAAATGGATGGCGAAATTATTCACGATTCAGAATCTACAATTGGCTACATCCACCGTGCTTTTGAAAAAATTGCAGAACACAGACCCTACTATCAAATTACACCTTTAACAGACAGATTGAATTATTGTTCATCGCCAATAAACAATATGGGTTGGCACATGACCGTTGAAAAATTATTGGGCGTTCAAACTCCAAAACGCGTTGATTACATGCGAATAATAATTATGGAATTGGCCAGAATTTCAGATCATATTGTTTGCAATTCTGTAATTGGAGTTGATGCTGGAGCATTAACTGGATTCACTTATATTTTTCAATGGCGCGAAAAAATTTACGATATCTACGAAGAAATATGTGGCGCTCGATTAACAACCAATATTGGTAGAATTGGTGGAATGGAAAGAGATTTCAACAAAGAATGCATTAAAAAGATTAGAAGTTTTTTAAATGATTTCCCAAAAGCATTTGCTGAATTTTCAAGTTTGTTAGAACGAAACCGAATTTTCATGGACAGAGTAATTAATGTCGGAAAAATATCTGCTGAACGAGCATTAAATTATGGCTTTACAGGGCCAAACCTAAGAGCAGCTGGTGTTGATTACGATGTGCGCGTGATGAATCCATATTGCTCGTATCAAGATTTTGATTTTATAATTCCTGTAGGAACCAATGGCGATACTTACGACCGTTTTATGGTTCGTCAGCAGGAAATTTTAGAGAGTTTAAAAATTATTAAAAATGCATTGGATAATTTGCCCGAAGGGAAATTCTTTGCAGATGTCCCCGAATTTTTTCTTCCACCAAAAGACGAAGTTTACAACAACATGGAAGCGTTAATCTGGCATTTTAAAATTGTTATGGGCGAAGCTGATGTTCCAGTTGGCGAAGTGTATCATGCTGTTGAAGGTGGTAACGGTGAATTAGGTTTTTACTTGGTAAGCGATGGCGGTAGAGCTCCATTCCGTTTGCATTTTCGCAGACCTTGTTTTATTTATTATCAGGCATTTCCTGAGATGGTAAAAGGAAGTATGCTTAGCGATGCAATTATTACTTTGAGTAGCATGAATGTTATAGCAGGAGAATTAGACGCTTAAAATTTTGAATCAAAAAATGACCGAAACGAAAGAAATAAAATTCAACGAAGAAACATTAGAATTGGTTCAACGAATCATTAAGCGTTATCCTGAAGGAAAACAAAAATCTGCCTTGCTCCCACTTTTACATTTGGCACAAGCAGAATTTGATGGTTGGTTGAGTGCGCCAACAATGGATTATGTCGCTTCATTGTTAAACATATTGCCAATCGAAGTGTACGAAGTTGCTTCATTTTACAGCATGTACAATTTAAAACCTGTTGGAAAATGTGTAATTGAGGTTTGTCGAACCAGCAGTTGTTGGTTAATGGGAGCTGAAGATATTATTAAGTATTTGGAAAATAAACTTAGTATAAAAGCTGGCGAAACCACAGAAGATGGAATGTTCTCAATCAAAACAGTTGAATGTTTAGGAAGTTGCGGTACAGCTCCAATGATGATGTGCGGATCGCAATTTCATGAAAAACTTAGTTTTGAAAAAGTAGATAACATACTTGACAAACTGAAATCAGATGACAAACGAAAAACTTATTTTGATGCGGTTGTGGTTGAAGATTATTAATTAGAAAAATTCGCAGATTCACTAATTTAAACTTGTGATTCTGTATTGAAAAAATAAATGGGTAAAAAAATATTACTTAAACACGATCATGTTTCTGGCATTCAGGGATACGAAGTTTACCGCAAAATGGGTGGTTATACTTCTGTAGAAAGAGCATTGAAAAATATGACTCCTAATGAAGTTACAGAAGAGGTGAAAAAATCTGGACTTCGTGGACGTGGCGGAGCAGGTTTTCCTACTGGTTTGAAATGGAGTTTTATGGCCAAACCTAAAGGCGTAAAACGCTATTTGGTTTGCAATGCCGATGAATCAGAGCCGGGCACTTTCAAAGACCGTTACCTCATGTCTCGCATTCCACATTTATTAATTGAAGGAATGATTGCCTCAAGTTATGCATTGGGCGCAAACACAGCTTACATTTATATTCGAGGTGAGTTTTTTTACATAGCAAGAATTTTAGAAAATGCAATTAACGAAGCATACGCAAATGGTTGGCTCGGAAAAAATATTTTAGACAGCAATTATTCGTTGGATTTATTTGTTCATACTGGAGCGGGTGCATACATATGTGGCGAAGAAACTGCATTGCTTGAAAGCTTGGAAGGAAAACGTGGAAACCCTCGAATAAAACCGCCATTCCCAGCTGTCAAAGGCGCATGGGATTGTCCCACAGTTGTAAATAATGTTGAAACCATTGCCGCAGTTGTCCCTATAATAAATGATGGTGGAGAAGCCTATTCTAAAGTTGGTATTGGAAAGTCAACCGGCACAAAATTGATTTCTGCTTCAGGGCATATTAATAAGCCAGGAGTGTATGAAATAGAAATGGGAATAACGGTTGAAGATTTTATTTATAGCGATGAGTATTGTGGTGGAATATTAAACGGAAAGAAACTGAAAGCAGTTGTTGCTGGTGGCTCTTCTGTTCCAATATTACCCGCAGATTTAATTTTAAAAACTGCAAATGGCAAACCTCGATTAATGAGTTATGAAAGTTTGGCCGATGGTGGTTTTACAACAGGAACCATGTTGGGTTCGGGTGGATTTATTGTAATGGATGAAACAACAAGTATTGTAAAAAACTTATGGAATTTCACTCGTTTTTACCACCACGAAAGTTGCGGACAATGCAGTCCATGTAGAGAAGGAACTGCTTGGATGGAAAAAGTATTGCATAAAATTTTAGACGGACAAGGATCATTAACGGATATAGATTTGCTTTGGGAAATACAGCGAAAGATTGAGGGCAATACCATTTGCCCACTTGGCGAAGCAGCCGCTTGGCCAGTAGCAAGTGCAATTCGTCATTTCAAATCAGAGTTTGAAGAGTATGTTAAAAATCCATCAAGTATTAACGATGTAAAACATTATTTTGAAGTAAATAAATTGGAAATGGCATAACGCATTGAAAATTTTATAAACAGAAAGAAATTAATATCAAATGCCAAAAGTAACCATTGACGGAAAAACAATTGAAGTAGCAGATGGAACTACCATTTTGCAAGCCGCGCGCATGCTTGGAAAAGAAGTAGCACCTCCGGCAATGTGCTTTTATACCAATCTAAAAACAAGCGGTGGATATTGCCGAACTTGTTTGGTTAAAGTTAGCAAAGGCAGTGATAAAGATCCTCGTCCAATGCCAAAACTTGTGGCCAGTTGCCGTACTCCAATAATGGATGGAATGGAGGTTCAAAACAATACTTCGCCCGAAGTAATTGACGCTCGCAAAGGTGTTGTTGAATTTTTATTAATTAATCATCCGCTTGATTGCCCTGTTTGCGACCAAGCCGGTGAATGTCATTTGCAAGATTTGAGTTACGAAAATGGATCTGCAAAAACACGCACCGAATTTGAACGCAGAACTTTTAATAAAATTGAAATTGGCAACAAAATTCAATTGCACATGACTCGTTGTATTTTGTGTTATCGATGCGTAAAAGTGGCAGAACAAATTACTGACGGCCGAGTTCATGGAGTAATAAATCGTGGCGACCATTCAGAAATTTCAACATATATTGAAGAAGTAATTGATAATGATTTTAGCGGAAATGTAATTGATGTTTGTCCAGTTGGGGCATTAACAGATAAAACATTTCGATTTAAAAGCAGAGTTTGGTTTACAAAGCCAATGAGCGCACATCGTACTTGTGATAAGTGCAGTGGCAAAGTAACCTTGTGGTATCAAGGAGATGAGGTTTTGCGAACAACTGGACGAAAAGATCAGTGGGGAGAAGTAGAAGAATTTATTTGCAACACATGCCGCTTCGACAAAAAATTAACAAGCGATTGGACAATTGAAGGTCCAACTATAGTTGATAAACATTCAGTGATTTCAGCCAATCATTACGAGGGCATGATTATACCAAATGAATTAACTTTGAACGATATCAAAAAATTGCCATTATTAGAAAAAAATACAGATGGGAATACTGAGTTTTAAAATAATATTGATACTACTTATTTTCCTAGTTAGTCTGGGAATTGCAGCGTATAGCACTTATGGCGAGAGGAAAGTTGCTGCATTTTTGCAAGACAGATTAGGACCAGATCGTGCTGGCCCTTTTGGCTTATTGCAACCCATTGCCGATGGTGTAAAAATGCTTATGAAAGAAGAAATTATACCGGCCGTTTCCGATAAAATTCTTTTCATTCTAGGCCCTTGTATTTTTATGATGACTTCATTGATGACAAGTGCCGTTATTCCATGGGGAACGCCAGTGCATATTGGCAATTCCGTTTTCAATCTTCAAGTTGCTGACATTAATATTGGGGTGCTTTACATTTTTGGTGTAGTAAGTTTGGGCGTTTACGGAATAATGATTGGCGGTTGGGCAAGCAATAACAAATTTGGTTTGCTTGGTGCCGTTCGGGCTTCATCCCAAATGATAAGTTACGAACTTGCAATGGGCATGGCAATAATTGCAATATTGCTGATGTCAAATTCACTCAGCTTAAATGAAATTGTTGCTCAACAAAAAGGAATGAATTGGAATGTGTTTTATCAACCACTTGGATTCTTAATTTTTTTGGTGTGTGCATTTGCTGAGTGTAATCGTACTCCTTTTGATTTACCTGAATGCGAAACTGAATTGGTTGGCGGATATCATACAGAGTATTCATCTATGAAATTAGGATTGTATTTATTTGCCGAATACATCAACATGTTTATTTCTTCGGCTGTAATCTCATGTTTGTATTTTGGCGGTTACAATTTTCCGGGCTTAGATTACCTGTCAACTGTATTATCTCCTAATCTTGTTTCATTAATTAGCGTTGGCGCCTTGTTTACAAAAATATTTTTCTTCATCTTCTTTTATATGTGGATTCGTTGGACAATTCCTCGTTTTCGCTACGATCAATTGATGAAACTTGGATGGCAAATTTTATTGCCATTAGCAATATTAAATGTGTTGTTGACAGGAGGAGTACTTACTTTTTTAAAATAGATAATGTTGGATGAAAAGACAATTCAAAATTTACAATAAATGCAGTTAACAAATAGAAGCAAAGTAATAGCAAAAAAAGAAATGAGTTTTATGGAGAGACTCTACATTCCTGCAATTTTAGGCGGGCTTGCTATTACTATAAAGCATCTGTTTAAAAAGAAAGTTTCCTTGCGTTATCCAGAAGTTACAAGAGCGTTTGCACCTGTTTATCGCGGTATGCATGTATTAAAACGCGATGAGCTAGGAAGAGAAAATTGTACCGCCTGTGGATTGTGTGCGGTGGCTTGTCCAGCAGAAGCCATTACAATGGATGCAGCCGAAAGAAAATCGGGAGAAGAAAATTTGTATCGCGAAGAAAAATATGCTGCCAAATATGAAATAAATATGCTGCGTTGTATTTTTTGTGGATTGTGTGAAGAAGCTTGTCCAAAGGATGCAATTTATTTGACAGATAGAATTGTACCTAGCGAATACAAACGAAATTCATTTATTTATGGCAAAGATATTTTAGTTGAAAAAGTAGATGAAAGAATAGATGTTTCAAAAAGGAAAAACGAATATTCAATTTTAAACTAAAAACAATTAACCTATGAAAAACGCAAGTTTGATTTTATTATTTAGCATTTTTTCAATTAGTTCCTTTTCACAGGACGAAAGAAAAAATCATATTTCTATGGGATTTGGTGGCGCATCTGCAACCGGAACTTTTTCCCAAATTACTGAAGCTGATGGTTCGGGATATGCAAAAAATGGAAGTTGCAATTATTTGCAATATCAACGCGACCTTAACGATAAATGGTCTTTGGTTACAGAGTTTATAAGTATAACAAACGAAGTTGACAAAACAGCTTTGGCGGGGAAATACCAAAAAATCATTAAACTAGACAATCCTTTAACTATGGATGCTGAAGATTATTATTCACAAGGAATGTTGTTTGGAGTTATGTATAAAATCAAAAAAGCATTTTATGTTAGAATGTTGATTGGATCTGGAAGTTCAATGTTTCCAAAACAAACGATGACAGGACAATTTAATGATTTAACACCACTTGAAATAAGACTCACAAGTGTTACTTCACAATCATCGCTTTTCAAATTGGGAATTGGGTATGATTTTAAAATGGGAAATCGTTGGGAGTTTAGAACAAACTTCGATTTGTTTTCTGCTTCGGCTAATTACAACAACATTCCTATCATTGATAAAATTAACAGTTTCATTTTAAATTTTACAAGTTTTGATATTCAACAAACCAATTCGCTTTTAACAATTGGTGTTGGATTTAAATTATAAAAAACATTTCGAGACGGATACAACATAAAATAAATTAAGTTATAAAAATTGAGTCAAACTATCTTTTACATACTAGCCAGTTTATCTATAATTAGCGCATTGTTTGTCGTTTTTTCAAAGATCCCGATTTACAGTGTACTTTGGCTAATCGTTTGTTTTTTCACAATTGCCGGACATTATGTAATGCTCAATGCTCAGTTTATGGCAATCGTTCACATCATTGTTTATGCAGGAGCAATTATGGTTTTGTTTTTATTTACGGTTATGTTATTAAATCTAAATAAAGAATCAGAACCTCATAAGCGAACGTATTTAAAATTTGCCGCCATACTTTCTGCAGGAGTTTTATTTCTAACCTTGTTAGCGGCTTTTAAGAGTACAAATTTAACACCTTATCAATTGCCAGAAGTTAATGAAGTAGGATATATTCAAAATGTAGGCATCAAACTTTTTACTGATTATTTATTGCCATTCGAAATTTCATCCATCTTGTTTTTATCTGCAATGATTGGAGCTGTGGTATTAGCAAAAAAAGAAAAATAAAAAATGGAAAACACACTACAATCTGTCCCGCAAAATTGGTATTTGCTACTAAGCAGTTTTTTATTCTGCATTGGCGTAATGGGAGTTTTGTTTCGCAGAAACGCCATCATAATTCTTATGTGTGTAGAATTGATGTTGAACTCTGTAAATTTACTTTTAGTGAGTTACTCTTCGTATGCAGGAAACAACGATGGACAAGTTTTTGTTTTTTTTATCATGGTAGTTGCAGCTGCCGAAGTTGCAGTTGGATTGGCATTGTTAGTTAGTATTTTTCGAAATATTGCAAGCACCGATATTGATGTTTTGAGTAAATTAAAATGGTAAAATATTTAGTAACAAATAAATTTAAATTATAAATAAAGTGAACGAAACACTTACAGATATATTTTCAATTCCGGTTATATTAATTCCTTTGTTGCCTTTGCTTGGCTTTTTTGTGATTTCACTTTTCGGAAAACAATTAAAAAAATCTAGCGGCTGGCTTGGGAGTTTTACCGTGATTGCATCTTTTCTTTGTTCGTTATATATTTTTTTAAATTTACCTGCAGAGAGTTCAACAACAATTACAATCAGCAATTGGTTTTATTTTAAAGACATATTTATTCCAATCGCATTTTTAATCGACTCGCTAACTGTTACAATGCTTTTAGTAGTAACAGGTGTTGGCGCGTTAATTCATATTTATTCCATCGGATACATGCATCACGATGAAGGTTTCAGTCGTTTCTTTTCGTACTTAAATCTATTTATTTTTTTCATGCTCATGTTGGTTATGGGAAGCAATTACTTGATCATGTTTATTGGTTGGGAAGGTGTAGGATTGTGTTCTTATCTTCTCATAGGTTTTTGGTTTAAAAACGATGCATACAACGATGCTGCAAAAAAGGCATTCATAATGAATCGTATTGGCGATTTGGGATTTCTAATCGGAATGTTTATTTTATTGTTTCATTTTGGAAGTTTAGAATATCAAAATGTATTTGAAAAAGCATCGCTTCTCGGAAGCGGAAATTTCACCTTGTTTGCTGCAACACTTTGTTTGTTTATTGGTGCAATTGGCAAAAGCGCACAAATTCCATTATACACGTGGCTGCCCGATGCAATGGCTGGCCCAACTCCAGTTTCCGCATTAATTCATGCTGCAACAATGGTTACTGCTGGTGTTTATATGATTGCTCGATCGAATATTTTATTTGCACTTGCGCCACTAACATCTACAATAATTTTATGTGTAGGAATTGCAACTGCTTTTTTTGCTGCAATTATTGGATTGAAACAAAACGACATTAAAAAAGTACTTGCTTATTCTACCGTTAGTCAATTGGGATACATGTTTGCTGCCATTGGTGTTGGCGCATATAAAGCTGCAATCTTTCATGTGGTAACGCACGCATTTTTTAAAGCTTTATTATTTCTTGGTTCAGGAAGTGTAATTCACGCAATGAGTGGCGAGCAAGATATTCGTAAAATGGGTGGATTGAAAAAATCATTGCCCATCACACATTTTACCTTTTTAATTGGAACTTTAGCTATTTCGGGTGTTCCATTTTTCGCTGGCTTCTTTTCAAAAGATGAAATCTTAGCTAGTATTTATGCAAACCAATCGCTGTTACTTTTTACAGTCCTCACTATTACTACAGTAATTTCTGCAGTGTATATGTTTCGTTTGTATTTTTTAACTTTTCTTGGTGATTTCAGAGGAACTGAGGATCAAAAAAAACACCTTCACAAATCGCCTGCAACTATAACAGTTCCACTTATTATACTGGCAATACTTGCAACACTTGGCGGATTTTTGGGAATGCCTGAAATATTTCATGCAAAACATTTTCTTGGCGATTATTTAAGTTCATCCATTACAAATAATTCCGCTAATTATGCTTCACATTATTTTGAATATGGATTAATTCTTATTTCAATTGTAGTAATTACAATCGTTATTTTTTCTACTTACAGATTTTATGTTTCAAAGAAAAATTTACCAGAATCGGATGAAATTGAATTGAATATTTTTTCAAAATTAGTTTCCAATAAATTTTATGTCGATGAAATTTACGACAAAATATTTGTTCGTCCATTGATGTTGTTAAGTAATTTATTTCTTGTATTGGTTGACAAACTATTCATTGATTTGATTGTAAACTTAACAGGTTTTTTAACAGTTTCAAGTGCTCGTGTTTTGCGATTAATCCAAAGCGGAAACACAGGATTTTATTTGTTTACAATGGTGATTTGCATGGTTGTTTTATTGCTTTTTCAAATTTTTAGTATTATATAAATGTTAACATTAGTTTTATTATTACTACCTTTAATTTCATCTGCTATCACACTTCTATTTCGTGGTAGCACTGCAAAATATTTCGCACTGCTATCTGCAATATCAAATTTGATAATTACAGTACTTGCTTATTTTGTATTTATCAATACCGATTTAAAAGGCGAAGAAACACAAAACATCTTTGTATTCAATCATGAGTGGATTTCATCGCCTAAAATAAATTTCCATATAGCGATGGATGGAATTAGTTATCTGATGGTATTTCTTACCAATTTACTTTTGCCTTTGATTATACTTTCTGGATTTAAACGCGAAATAAATCGATCGCATATTTTTTATTCGTTGATATTGTTTATGCAATTTGCATTGCTTGGTGTATTTGTTTCATTCGATGGAATTTTATATTACCTATTTTGGGAGCTAGCACTTATACCAATTTATTTCATATCGCTCAATTGGGGAGATAAAAACAGAGTTTCGGTCACAATAAAATTTTTCATTTATACACTTGCCGGAAGTTTGTTGATGTTGTTCGGTTTTATTTGTTTGTATTGGTACAATCCTACTCATAGTTTTGATTGGAATGATTTAACCAAATTCCAAGTTTTAAGTACCCATCAAGGACTTATTTTTTGGTTATTTTTTGTTGCCTATGCAATCAAAATCCCAATCATTCCATTTCATACTTGGCAACCCAACACGTATCAATCAGCTCCAACTCAAGGCACCATGTTGCTTTCGGGCATTATGCTTAAAATGGGAACTTATAGTTTAATCCGTTGGTTGCTTCCAATTGTCCCAACAGCCGTAACAGAATGGACACCACTTGCAATTGCACTTTGTGTTGCTGGAATTGTTTATGCATCAGTTATCGCAATAATGCAAACTGATTTGAAAAAATTATTGGCTTATTCATCCATTGCTCACGTTGGATTAATAGCTGCTGGAATTTTCGCATGGAATATTCAAGGAATTCAGGGAAGCTTGATTCAAATGTTAGCTCATGGAATTAATGTTATTGGATTGTTTTATTGTGCAGATATTATTTTTAATCGAACACAAAGCAACAATATAAATGGACTGGGTGGAATACGACTGACTGCCCCAAAATTCGCGACCTATTTTCTGATTATCATTCTTGGATCAATTGCATTGCCACTAACAAATGGATTTATTGGTGAGTTTTTGTTGCTGTATGGTTTGTTTGAATACAATACTTGGCTTGCAATTTTTGGAGGTTTGACAATTATTCTTGGTGCCGTTTATATGTTAAGAATGTATCAAAAAGTGGCGCTTGGAAATAGCCTTGATGCAAACATGAAATTTGAAGATGTAAAAGGCACAGAAGAAATTGTATTGCTTACTATTTGCATATTAATTTTTGCATTTGGAGTTTTCCCAAAACCAACACTTGAATTGGTTGAACCCATTGCACAATTTATTACAGATAAAGCAATATTGAAATAAATAAAAATAATGAACACATTAATTTATACCGCTTGCCTTGGATTGTTTTGCATGTTGGCCGAAATTTTCAACCTGCGAAAATGGATAATTCCAACAGTTGTTTTGGGCCTTGCAGTTATTTTTAGTCTAAACCTAAACGATTGGAATCATCCCTCTTCGCATTACAACGACATGCTAAGAGTTGATAATTTCTCTGTCGCATTTTCTGGATTGGCACTGCTTATTTGTACGTTTTTGTTTATGCTTTCAAGCGATTTTTACAGAAGCGAAGAAAATCAAAAACACATCAGTGATTATATGGCAATCTTGGTTTTTGTTTTGTGCGGTGCATTAATGATGGTCAGTTTCGGGAATTTGGTAATGCTTTTCTTGGGGATAGAAACACTTTCTATTTCGCTTTATGTAATGGCAGGAAGCAACAGAAATGATTTGCGATCAAACGAAGCTGGTTTTAAATACTTTTTACTTGGAGCATTCACTTCAGGATTTTTATTGTTTGGAATTGCATTGATTTATGGAGCAAGCAACTCTTTTAATTTACAAGATATTTATACTTATGTTAGCTCAAATGGCAACAACATAAGCCCACTTTTTATTGTAGGAATGTTGCTTATGATATTTGCAATGCTATTTAAAATCTCGGCAGCACCCTTTCATTTTTGGGCTCCCGATGTGTACGAAGGATCTCCTGCTTTGGTTACGGCTTTTATGAGTACGCTTGTTAAGATTGCTGCATTTGCAGCATTCTATCGTTTGATAAGCAATTGCTTTTTATTCACTCTTCAAAAAGCCGAATTGATACTTACTGTTTCATGCATTGCAACTTTATTTATTGGAAATTTAACCGCATTGGTTCAAGACAATTTTAAACGACTTCTGGCTTTTTCCGGAATTTCTCATGCAGGTTACATGCTACTTGCAATAATAAGTTTACAAAGCAACACCGACTCGGTTTTGTTTTATTATGCTACCGGATATGCATTGAGTAGCATTGCAGCTTTTGCAGTTGTTATTGCAGTTATTGGAATTACCAATTCCGAAAAAATAAATTCGTTGAATGGCCTTGGAAAGAAAAATCCAATTCTTGCAACTTTATTGACAATGGCAATGTTAAGTCTTGCTGGCATTCCACCTTTTGCAGGTTTCTTTGGCAAATATTTTATTTTTAGCGAAGCCCTAAGAAATGGCTATTCCTATTTAGTTTTAATTGCAATCATCAATTCAATTATTGGCGTGTATTATTATTTGAAACCAGTAATGGCAATGTACGGAGGTGCAGCAAACCAAGATGAAATAAAACTGCCTATTTCTTATTCTTTGGTACTTTGGACATGTGTAATTTTAAGTCTGTTGCTTGGTATTTTTCCTGATTTATTTGTTACGCTTTTATAAGCAAAGACTGCAATTTAATTTCCCCTAAAATTACCTTTATTAATTAAATAATTCTGCCGAAATAGGCTCAATTTTTTTTACAAAATTTCAATTTATTTCTATTTAACTTTGTTGGTCAATGAAAAACCTATACAAGTTAATTGTATTAGCATTTCAATTATTTTCACTTTCTATTGTTTCGTCTGCACAATGGATAAAATTCTCTGTGCCTGTTGGGCCGTTTTGTATTGGGCAAAATTATATTGTAAATTTCACCGACTCGCTTATTGGAGATTTTAATAGCGTAAGTGTTCACATTTCAAATTCAAGTGGACTTTTCCCAAGTGGCGGAACACTACTTTCGACTACTAGTAGCAATGCAGACACAATTACAATTAATGTTCCTAGTTACTTTGTAGCAGGATCATTTTACCGACTAAGAATTCACAGTGGAGGATATTACGATACTTCTTCTTTTGTCAGAATAAATGGATTGCCATTTACTTCGTTTTCTGCAAACAATAGCAATACTTGCGCTGGCACTCCAATAATTTTAATGAATACAACAACAGGCGGAACTCCGCCTTTGACATACGAATGGATATTTACAGGCACAAATGCTCCTCCAACAAATTACCAGGTAAATCCAATAATACAATTTACACCTCCGGCAGGAAATGGTACAGTTAGCTACAATATTCAGCTTTACGCTACTGATGCAAACGGATGTAAATATCTATATACAACAGTTCCTTTTTTAGTAAAACAAAAACCCTATCCAATTTTACTTGATTCGAATACTTTAGCAAATCCTCCCTTTTCAACTTGTTCAAGTACACCGCCAAATCCATATCGATTAACTGTGTTAAATGCAAGTTTGTTTCCTGGAATTATTACTAATTACAATATAAGTTGGGGGGATGGAACTTTCAGTTTTCCTTCAACAAGTTTTTCTCAAATAAGTCATCTTTATTACAATAAAGGATTGTACAATTTAACCATGGATGTTGTAGGCACAAATGGCTGCACAAATTCTATTAGTTACAATGTGGCTTACCAACAACCTCCGACAGTAAGTGTTTCATCACCAAGCATACGAATTGCTTGCAATACCCATACAATGCCATTTGTTTTAGGAAATTACATCAACAACACACTAGGGACTTATTATGTTTGGAATTTTGGTGATAGCACTCCTACTGTTCGATGGGATGTTGTTACAAACGATACCATTTGGCATACATACAATACTGCATCGTGTAAAGGAACTCAAAAGTATTTTACTGCAAGAATTAAAGCTTACAATGCTTGCGATAGTTCATCAGCAAAAGTGGATAGTATTTATATTTGGATGAAACCAAAAGCGTCCTTTAGAATAAATCCAGATTCTATAATCTGTGCAGGCAGTACTGCAACACTTTCTAATTTAACAACTCCTGGTAGTTTTGGCAACAATTGTTCACCAGCTACAGCTTATTATTGGCAATTTACAGGTGCAAGCATTTCAAATTATACGGGAACAAATCCGCCACAATTAACTTTTAACACACCCGGCTCTTTCATATTGAGATTAATTGCTGCCAATTCATGCGGAAATGATACAATTTACAAAACGATATGTGTTCAACCTTCGCCAATAAATAGCTATACTATTGCAGTTAGTCCAAGTTCAGGATGTACAAACGCAACAGTTACTACAAATAACACTTCCAATCTTTCATCAGGTTGCGGCAATTATCCTTATAGTTGGCAGATTTTAAAAGGAGGTACAAGAACATATACTGGCTACACATACATATCAAATACTGACTCGAATAGCGTAAATCCAATGTTATTATTTACTAAAAGTGGCAACTATACAATTCGATTGAACATATCAAATAAATGCGGAAATAATTTTAATAAAGATACAATCATCTCCATTAAAGAGAGCCCAATCATTACTTTTCCAGCTGATGTTACATATTGCGATAGCACAGTTGTAAATTTTACACCAACAAATACAATTCATTTTCCAATAGTTGACTCTGGAAATTCAAACATTACCAATGTTGCTTGGTCAATTTCACCAAGTGGATTTTATGTTTTAAATTCAAACACAGCTAATCCAATTATTGCTTTTCCAAATTCAACTACAAGTCCTAAATATTATCAAATAGTATACTCGGCTCAAAATGTTTGTGGAATTTCAATTCCTGATACTCAGAATATAATTATTAATCCAAAACCTCGAGTTTTTGCAACTACAACAAGCAGTAACATTTGTTCAACCGATTCAGCAATAATTAATTTTACAAGCAATTTAGCATCTGGTGTAAAGTTTAAATGGACTGTTTCGGCAAGCTCTGCTTTTGTTTCAGGTTTTAACAATTCGGCTGGTTTTGACACACTATTTTCAATCAAACAAAAGTTAACCAATGCCTCAAATGTTGTACAAACAGTTCGATATTATATTACGCCAAAACACATAAGTACAAATTGCCAAGGCGATTCAATTACCGTAATTATTTTGGTGAAACCACGTCCTCAAATTACTGCTCGAGATACAACTATTTGTAGCGGACTATCGCCTAATATTCAACTTAATTCAACTGTAAGCGGCACACTATTTACTTGGACCACTACTTTGCAATTTGGAAATGCCGGTGGATATAGCAATCAATCAACTCCGATAAGTTCGGGAATAAATCAAACATTATACAATCTTGGTCTTTACACTGCTCAAATAAAATATTCGATAAGTGGAATTAGCAACGGATGCTCTGCATTGTTCGATCCAAATATTTTTGTTAGTATAAATCCAGTTCCAGATATTATTAATTCTTTACTAACTCAAACAATTTGCTCGGGCGATACGGTGAAATTTATACCAATTGGAACATTTCCTCAGACAGTTTATTATTATGTCGCCAATTTAATTTCAGGACCAGCAAATGGATACAGTGGCGGAATTGGTACTATTTCTCAAGTAATTTATACAACAACTTCAGCAACTACAAATCTTCGATATACCTATACACCAGTTGGAATTGCACCAACTTATTGCACTGGAACTTCACGGTATTTTGATGTTACTGTAAAACCAAAACCAGTAATTAGTGTTGCGCCTTCAAATCAATCGGTATGTAGTGGAACTCCAATTACGATTGCACTTTCATCAAATTTAAGTCTTACAAAATATACATGGAATGCAAATTTAATTAATGGATCTCAAACCAGTGGATTTTTTAATCAATCTACTTTAACAGATAGCGCAAATATTAAACAAACCATTTTTAATTCAAGTACATCGCCTTCTATAATTAATTATAAAATACACAGCAATACTATGAATTGTATTGGCGATTCGGTTACGGCAAGTGTTACTATAAATCCATTGCCTGTAGTAAATGCAGGAATTGATATTACTCGATGCAAGTACCAAGGAATATTTTCATTGGTCGGCTCACCAGTTGGCGGCAGATGGACTGGAACTGGAGTTATTTCAGACACAAGCTTTAATCCCTCAATTGTCAATGCAGGATTATACACAATGTATTACGAATTCACTGATTTTAGAGGATGTTCAAATAGTGACACACTTGTAATAACTGTTGTTGATGTATTGCTAGCAAATGCTGGATCTGATATAATCAGATGCGAAAATTCTGATACTTTTAGATTAATTGGTTTACCTGTTGGTGGTATTTGGACAGGAACTGCAGTTACAAGTGTTGGTGTTTTCAATTCAAATATTGCTGGTGTTGGTGTTTTTAATTTAGTATATACTTATACTGCTGGAAACGGATGTTCAGCATCGGATTCAATGCAAATTTCTGTCAAACCAAAATCTCGTGCTGATTTTATTTTAACTCCACAAATTTGTCCAAACACGCTTATTAATGTAAATGCAACTTCAACCGATTCTATTACAAATTATATTTGGCGAGCAACTAATTCAGGTTTATTTAACAACACTATTTTTGCAGACTCTGTAACAAAAAATACAAGTGTACTTTTACCAGAGAATGAATCAAGTTCAGATGCAATTTATACTTTGAAATTATTTACAAAAACCAATTTCAATTGCTTTGATACGATCTCAAAAAATACCACATTAAGAAGGCGACCATTTGCACAATTTAACACAGGTTCAATTAAAAATTGTGGACCTGTTGTTTATACTATGAGCAATTACACAAGCAATGTAAACTGCAGTTATTTTTGGACTTCTATTCCATCTACTAATGTAAACATTGTTTTTGTTTCGGATAGCAATCCAAACATTACATTGCCTGTAAACAATACGAATACAGCCATTACATATAAGATAAATTTATTCGCAACCAGATACGATGCGACTTTGGCTTGTATTGATTCTGCATCACAAAACATTGTAATTTACCCTAAACCCTATACGCAATTTGTATTTATTCCGGCAGATAGCGGCTGTACACCTTTTTCATATAGCACTTTCAATTCATCAAATCCATTGAATAGCGAGAGCAATACTTCGTTGAAATATTTATGGAAAATGCCAAACAATGCAACGGATACTTTACAAAATATTTCTCGGACAATTATTAATTCCGGATTTGCAGACAGTACTTTTACCGTAAAATTAACTGCAACTACACAATGGGGATGTAAGGATTCTATTGAACGAAATATTAAGGTACTGAATAATCAAATAAAATCCGCATTCAAAATTTCTTCGCTCATGGGTTGTGTACCCTTTTCAATTGCAATTTACGACAGCTCTTCAGGCGCAAAAAATATTCGGTATAAGTTTGGCGACAGCACAAATTCCACTATAAGAAATCCATTGCATTTATACCCACTTGTTGGAAATTATACAGTTCAACAAATTGCAACAAATTATTGCAATGCCGACACCAGTTTTCAAATCGTAACAGCCTTGTCTTTGCCACAAGCAACAATTCAAAAACAGCCAGTAGCATGTCGTTATAAAAATGTAAATTTCAATGTTTCATTTAAAGATACAGGATTTGTAATGTGGTATTTTGGTGACGGAGATTCGTCTTCAACCATTAATCCAACTCATGCATACAATACAATCGGCAAAAAAATAATTACACTTAAATTAACATCATTTGCAAATGGATGTATTTCATTAATTCGAGATTCTATTTTGATAAATGCATTGCCTACTTCAAGTATCGTTTCGGACAAAGATGCAGCCTGCAATTATTATAATTTTAGTTTTACAGGCAATTCCAATACAGGCAATTTATTTGAGTGGGATTTTGGAGATACACAAATTGGAACAGGGAAAAACATCAATCATTTATTCAACGATTCAGGTTTGTTTTTTGTAAAATTACGAGTAACAAATTCGAATGGATGTGTAGACTCTATTTACAAAACAATTACAGTTTTCAAATCCCCAAGAACTTCGTACACTGCATCACCAGCCGACACTTGCAGAGGACCAGTTACTGTCAAATTCAATAATACTTCCACCAATGCAAGCAATTACATTTGGTCGTTTGGCAATAGTCAGAATTCAACGCTTACAAATCCTTCAACTTATTATTCAACAGCAAAAGATTATAACGTAACACTCATTTCATTCAATACAAATAATTGTTACGATACATTAATTTCTGTGTATCGTGTTTATCCTTCACCAAAATCTAATTTCACTTATGATTTCCGTTCAGGTTGTCAACCATTGCAAGTTAATTTTACGAATAAAAGTCTGAACGCAATTAGCTATCGTTGGTATTTTGGCGATGGCGGAAACGCTATTCTACAGGATCCATCACACATTTACACAAGCTATGGAATGTTCAATGTTTCGTTAGTTGCAATTGCATCAAATTTATGTACAGATAGTTTTACAGTAAATAATGCAGTTGATGTTTATCAAACACCTCTTAGTGATTTTTCATTTAAAATTGATTCTATTGAATTGCCATTTGGCTTAGTATATTTTACAAACAAGTCATTCCAGGCAAATCAGTTTCAATGGTATTTTGGTGATGGTGGATTTAGCAGTCAATTTAGTCCTACTTATCGATATCGCTACTCTGATACATTTAAAGTTTCGATGATAGCATTTTACGGAAATTTATGCAGCGATACTGCTAATGCAGAAGTTTTTATTCCGCATTATTATAAAGGCTTATTTGTTCCAAATGCATTTGTACCAGATGGTGTAAATAAACTTTTCTTAGCGCTTGGCGCTGAATTAAAAAATTATCATTTAAGAATTTATAACCGTTGGGGAGAGATTGTTTGGCAAACCAATGCTTTGAGTGCAATTGGCGAACCTACTGAAGGATGGGATGGAAAGGATGCAAATGGAATTTTTTGTCCAGTTGGAACTTACACTTGGCAAATTGATGCAACTTTTACTGATGGAATTGATTGGCGTGGAATGAGTGTTGGCAGTAACAAATATTCAAAAACTGGAGTTATTTATTTGATGCGATAATCTTCCATAATTTTCTCCATCACAATATTTGTAGCACCAACATTTTCTTTGATAAATTCTGAAGCCGCAACAGTTGCACTTAAATATTTTTCTTTATTCTGTAGCAATTCAATTAGTATACTTTTACATTCCTTTTCATTAGCAACTGTAAACGCAGCTCCCGCTTTTATTAAATCCAAAGCTTCAGGAAATTTATCTATTTCTGGTCCAAACAAAATCGGTTTTCCAAAAGCTGCAGCTTCAAGTACATTGTGCAATCCACTTTTCACAAATCCACCACCTACAAATGCGATTGTAGCATAACGATAAATTTGACTAAGCAATCCAATGCTATCAATTATCAAAACACTTTTGCTTGAAATAGTATTTTCATCAGCATTTGAATAACGCAAACACATTCCCGAAAAAGTATTTTCAATTTCAATTATCCTTTCTTCGTATACAAAATGTGGCGCAATAATTATTTTAATTTCAGTATTCTGTTTTAAGAAATTTGAAATCATTTTTTCTTCAATTGGATACGAACTTCCACAAAGCAAAAGTTGATTTTGGGCTTTAAATTTTTCAATCAAAGATAAATATCGAGTTTCCTGAGAAGTATTATAAACCCTGTCGTAGCGAGTATCTTTACTTAAAGTAACATTTTCGATTTGTATGCTTTGCAACAAATCTGTCGATACTTTATTTTGAGTAAAAATATGCGTAAAGCAATTCAATATGTTGCGAAAGAAAACCCCATATCCTTTAAAATAAATTTGTTCTTTTCTAAACGAAGCTGAAAGCAGAAAAGTTTTTATATTTCTATTTTTTAATTCATTCAAATAAAAAAACCAGAAATCGTATTTAACCCAAAAAACCATTTCGGGGTTAAAATAATTTATCAATTCTTTTGCATTTTTTTTCGAATCAAATGGAAGGTAAAAAACATAATCAGCAATTGATTCATTTTTCATTTGTTCGTAACCCGAAGGCGAAAAAAAAGTAACAATAATTTTGTGTGATGGGAGTTTCTCTTTCAGTGCTTCCATCACAGGTCTTCCTTGTTCAAATTCGCCAAGCGATGAAACATGAAACCAGATTTTTTTTGATGAATCAGCAGCCAACAAAATCCTAATATTTTCTATATTATTATTTCTTCCTTCAATAAAATCTTTGGCGCGTTTATTAAATAGCGATGCAATCCATATGGAAAATTGGTATGCATTGATAGCAATCAGATAAAATATAAACCCTAAATAATACATCGGTATTGCAAAGAAAGTATTTTCTGTCAAGCTATAATCATCCATTTTGGAACAATAATTTTTACTCCACATTTAAATTTAAAACAGCTATATTTAAAATAAAAAATCCCATCGAGCACTCGATGGGATTTTTTATTTTTAAAGACTTTATAATTATTCTTTTACTAATTTCATTTTATAAACGCCATCTGCATATTTTATATTAGCAATATAAATTCCGCTTTTCCATCCTTGTGCATCAATAGCTATTTTATTTTTGTTTTCAATTGCTGATGTATAAATTAATTGCCCTTGCACATTAAATATCTGCAATTCAAATGCAGATTTTAATTCATCGTTTAGTATCAAATTGAAAATATTGTTTGAAGGGTTAGGATAAACCATAACCGCATTTTCAGGAACAAATAAATTCTGAACAGCCGTTACATAAGTTCCATTTACATACCCATTATTAACAGCATTTATTATTTTAGTTGAAGTTGCGTTATCAATTTTTCCGTTTGGTTCAATCACCATTCCAACAATTTTAATTTTACTTGCTCTCCATGCCCAATTAACTTCAAATGTAAAATTATGTGTGAATGAATCTCCAGCATTTACTATTGCGGAAAATGAGTTTGACAATCCTCCAAAATTTGGAGATATAACTCTAGCCACATGTTCATACACCATCATCGATGCAGGAACAGGATTTGGCAAAAGCTCATAACCACCCATTACTCCATTTGCATTGTTTGCATAAGCATTGGATTGATTATATTCAGATCCAGTTCCAGTCACACTATCTTCAATCAATACACAGGCAATTTTATAATTTCCACTTGCTGATTGTAAAAATTTTGTGGTCAAACTAACTTTTAATTCGCCTGTTGTAGAATTAAACTGAGCGCCATTTTTTATAACTGTTTTTGGAGCAATTACAATTCTTGCTAAAAAATCAGGTTCCATTCCCGATGGATCAATATCTGCACCGCGATCAACCACTAAACTTGGATAGCCACTTATAATTGTACCCAATCCCTTATTGTAATTATGATCTGTCATAATATCGCCATTATGTACTGCTATTCCCTGAATTAATCCTGGATATTTAGCATCCATTTTATTTAACCAAACAGCTCCACGTGGGCACCATTGGCACCAAGTTCCTGTACCTTCTTCGGCAATTACCAATTTATTTACAGCAGGAACAACAGGATTAATAATTACGATTTTAGTATTGTTGCTACTGCTATCATCGTTTGTATTATTAATTAATTTAATAGTTGCCGTTACCGGATTTGAACCTGCGGCTAATAAAACAGGATTATCCATTAAAATATTTTGAATTGCAAGCGATGCAATGCTAACGCCACTTATACTTTTAGTTTGTGTATTTCCTCTATAAGAAAACTCGACAGATGCAGAAGTAATTGTTTGATTTCCCAAATTTCGGATTTCAACTGCAGGTATTACGCTCATTCCAGCCAAATACCCTTGAACATTGTCAATATATGAAACTGCTGCATCCAATGTAGATTTTATATGCGGAGTATAATTATAGGATACATCATCAATATAATACGAACTGCCTACTGTTGGATAAAAATTTACCGAAGCAATTTGTCTATACATATTTTGAAAAGCTCCTTTTGAAACATCGTTGATTAAAACTTCCCAAGTATTGGTACTTAAATTTATTTTCATGTCAACTTTAGTCCATTCGCCTTGAGTATAAGTTGTGTTTAGCAAATTCCCAGATAAGGTATTTAGCATTTTTACATTTCCAACCGAATCAAAATGTATGTCAACACTCCAACCTTTTCCTAAAGTTGATTGTTCTTGTAAATTTATATATGCTTTTTTCCCTAAGTCAACAAAAATCCAATAACTAAATGAAAAATTTCCAGTGTTGTATTGACCGCCAAATGGCAAAACAATATCCGCTGGACCGCCTGGAGAAGTTGTTGATGAAAAAAACAAGGAGTTGCTGCCACTTTTAGCTTTTGCATTGCTAACTCTAAGGTCGTCTGCACCACTTGAGGTTCCGCTCCATGTCTTCCATGACGAGCTGTTAGCAGTTATAAAGTTCCTGCAGTGTAATTGTCAAAATTGTCTGAAAATGTTTGGCTTTTTGCAATAATAGTAAAGCATAAAGTAATTGTTAGGGCAATGTATTTTGTTTTCATTTAGTATGATGTTTAAATTCAAATGTAAATCAAAAATAAAATTATCAAAGAAAAAAAAATTAGCATTTAAATTTTAATAGAATTCTTAAATGATTTTTTATTTTTGTCCGAAAAATTAATGACTTCGTAACTCAGTTAGCAAAACAGACAACTCTTGTTTAGAATTTCGAGAGTTTAAGTTTCTACGATGTCACTAATACAAAATTAAACTCTAACTATAAATTGACAACTCCACACATTCGAAATCGGTACACCGATTTAATTCATCAAACATTTTTTTTCCCTCGTCACGGGTTTGAAATAAATGACAATAAATTATTTTTTCAAGGTATTGATCTTAATGAATTGGCAAAGGAATATGGCACTCCATTAAAATTTACTTATTTACCTAAAATTGGTTCTCAAATTGAAAAAATTAAAAAGCTTTTTAATGATGCCATCAAAAAATACGATTACAAAGGGAACTACAATTATTGTTATTGTACTAAAAGTTCTCACTTCGAATTTATTTTAAATGAAGTATTAAAATACGATGCCGATCTTGAAACATCATCGGCTTTTGATTTAACAATCGTTAAAAAATTACACTCAGAAGGTCGATTCGACAAAAGCAAATTCATTGTTTGCAACGGTTATAAAACACAACAATATGTAAAAAACATTTCCGAGCTTGTTACGGCTGGATTTGAAAATATTATTTGTGTGCTCGACAACCGCGAGGAGTTTGATTTAGTTGATAAATACGCAACCAAAACAACAAAAATAGGAATAAGAATAGCAACAGAAGAAGAACCGAATTTTTTGATTTACACCTCGCGAATGGGAATGAGTTATAAGCACGTGCTTGACTTATATAAAAATAAAATCCATGACAACCCGAAATTCAAATTAAAAATGGTGCATTTCTTTGTCAACTCAGGCATACGAGATACTACTTATTTTTGGAGCGAGCTTACCCGATTGGTAAATGTTTATTGCGATTTGAAAGAAGAATGCCCCGAGTTGGATACGCTTGATATTGGAGGTGGAATGCCGATTTACACATCGCTTGGAGTAGAATTTGATTACGCTTACATGATTGATCAGATTGTGTTTTACACCAAAACAATTTGCGAAAACCGTGGAGTAAAAATGCCTGATATTTTTACCGAATTCGGATCATTTACAGTAGGCGAAAGTGGTGGAATTTTATATACTGTTATTGGCGAAAAAGAACAAAACGACAAAGAAAAATGGTATATGATAGATAGTTCGTTCATTACCACATTGCCTGATACTTGGGGAATAGGACAAAAATTTATTTTGTTGGCTGCAAATCATTGGGATAAAGAATTTCAGCGCATAAATCTTGGTGGATTAACTTGTGATAGCCAAGATTTTTACAATAGCGATACCAATTCAAATCAGGTATTTATGCCTAAAAATACTGCAAGCGATCCATTATTAATTGGTTTTTTTCATACAGGAGCCTATCAGGAAAGTCTTGGAGGATATGGCGGAATTCAACATTGCTTGATTCCGGCACCAAAACATTTAATAATTGACAAAGACGAAAATGGTGAGTTTAGTTACAAGGTATTTGCCGAGGAGCAAAAATCTGATGGAATGTTGAAAATATTGGGGTATTGATACTATTTTTTCTCAGTATTTTAGAATGGCTTGACAATCCCCAATGAATTCATATATTTGCACCCTAAAAAAATTAACATTATGGCAGTTACTCGATTGAAAAGAAAAGACCGCAGAAATAAAACATCATCTGTTCTGCGCAAACAACGTATAAAATTAAACACGAAATTGGTAAGCATAAAATCACCAAATGTTGAACGCACTGTAATTCTAGAAGACTAGTCTTTTGAATGAAATTCTAAAAACCGGTGCGCATTTCGTACCGGTTTTTTTATTTATTTAATGTTCAACCAAAATCACAACTTTTTAAAGTTATTTTCGTACGCTATACAAAATGATTCAGGATTTAATTAAACAACATATTTCATCTGCATTAAAAAATCTGTATCAGGCAGAGCTTAATGAAAACAATATTGTCATCGAAAAAACAAGTGCAGATTTTGATGGAGATTATACGTTTGTAGTTTTCTCATACTTAAAGATTTCAAAAAAATCTGCTGAACAAACTGCAAATGAAATAGGCAATTATTTAAGCGCAAACTTTTCGGAACTCAAGTCATTTAATGTCATTAAAGGATTTCTAAATCTAAGTATTGACGATAAATTTTGGATTGATTTTTTAATAAAAAATTCTGCCAATACAAATTTCGCATTTAATAAAGTAAAAAAACCGAATACTATTTTAGTTGAATACTCTTCTCCAAATACGAACAAACCATTGCATCTTGGGCACATTAGAAACAATTTGTTGGGTTATGCAGTTTCCGAAATATTAAAAGCAAACGGCCATTTAGTTAAAACATGCAATTTGGTAAACGATCGTGGAGTTCATATTTGCAAAAGCATGTTGGCATGGATGAAATTTGGCAATGGAGAAAATCCCGAAACCAGCAAAATGAAAGGCGATCATTTAGTTGGCAAATATTATGTTGCATTTGACAAACAATACAAGAAAGAAATTGAAGAATTAAAATCATCGGGATTGAGCCAAGAAGAAGCCGAAAAAAATGCAGCTTCAATTATTGAAGTACAAGAATTGCTACGCAAATGGGAAGCCGGTGATGAAGAAACAGTGAAGGTTTGGCAAATGATGAATTCTTGGGTTTATGCTGGTTTTGATGTTACCTATAAAAATCTTGGAGTTAGTTTTGATAAATTTTATTACGAAAGCAATACCTATTTATTAGGGAAAGATATAGTTAATGAGGGCTTGCAGAAAAATGTGTTTTATAAAAAAGACGATGCTTCGGTTTGGATTGACTTAACTGCCGATGGACTTGATCAAAAACTTTTATTACGAAACGATGGAACTTCGGTTTACATAACGCAAGACATTGGAACTGCAGAATTAAAACACAAAGATTTTAATTGCGAACGTTCTATTTATGTTGTAGGAAATGAACAAGAATATCATTTTAAAGTATTGAAATTAATTTGCGAGAAATTAAATAAATTGTACGCAAGTGGAATTTATCATTTGAGTTATGGAATGGTTGAATTGCCAGAAGGGAAAATGAAAAGCCGTGAAGGAACTGTTGTTGATGCAGACGATTTGATTGATGAGATGATAAGAACTGCAAAAGAAACTACTGAAGCACTTGGAAAAACTGAAGGTCTTAACGAAATAGAATTAACAGAATTGTGTGAAACCGTAGGATTGGGAGCCCTAAAATATTTTTTATTAAAAGTAGATCCCAAAAAGAAAATGTTATTCAATCCTGCAGATTCAATCGATTTTCATGGAAATACTGGACCCTTTATTCAGTACACACATGCACGAATTAAATCTATGTTGCGTGCAGTAACAGATGATTTGACATCGTGTAACATTGAGAAAACATCGTTAAACAAATTCGAAAAAGAATTAATTTATTTGTCCTATCAATACACAGAAATTATAAACGAGGCTGCTAAAGAATTGAGTCCCGGATTGGTTTGTAATTATGTATTTGATTTAGCAAAAAGCTTCAATCAATTTTATCACGAATGTCCTGTGCTTAAAGAATCAAATGAAGATCAAAAAAAATTACGTTTGATGCTTTGCAACATGACTGCAAATATTATCAAATCCGCATTTTCATTGCTTGGAATTAAAGTTCCTGAGCGAATGTAAAAATGTATGTTTTATTAAATCAATAACTTATTTGTTCATAAAATAATTAATGGCTGGAAGAAGAAATATGAATAGCAACGGCTCTCAAAAAGAGGATTTGCCAAAAGCTAAAATAAATAAAGAAAACTTAAAAGAAGCGTTATCGCTTTTCAATTATGTAAAACCATACCAATCAAAATTTTATTGGAGTTTACTATTTATTGCATTGTCGGCAATTTCAACTTTGACATTTCCTGTTTTGCTCGGAAAAATGATTGATGCTTCATCTCCAATTAGTCAATCGTCAGGCGAATTAAATACCAATTTCGGATTTGGATTAAACAGCATTCAATTTGGATTGAACACATTGATTTTATTGTTGCTATTGCAACTTAGTTTGCAAATGATTTTTTCATTTATGCGAATTTATTTGCTTACCGAAGTTGGCGAAAAATCTTTGGCAGATATGCGCAAAGACCTATTTGGCAAACTACTTTCGATGCCCATGAGTTTTTATACCGAGCAAAGAGTTGGAGAATTAAGCAGTAGAATCTCCTCTGATTTATCACAAATTCAAGATGCCATTTCATTTACACTTGCCGAATTTTTGCGAGGTGTTTTTACGCTTATTGTTGGCCTTGCTTTAATTTTTCTCGTTTCAACAAAATTGGCATTAACCATGCTTGCTGTTGTTCCATTGGTTGCAATTCTAGCAGTTGTGTTTGGAATCAAAATTCGAAAAATGGCTCGTAAAGCACAAGATCAATTGGCAGAAAGCGGTGCAATTGTGAACGAAACATTTCAGGGAATATCAATTGTTAAAGCTTTTACAAGCGAGTTTAGTGAAATAAAAAGATACACCAAAAGCATTTATTCTGTTGTTGATACTGCCATTGCAAATGCACGATATAGAGGCGCGTTTGTTTCATTTATGATTTTCAGTGTATTCGGAACCATTTCATTTGTAATGTGGGTAGGTGCTAATATGATAAAGGAAGGAACTATGACAACCGGTCAACTTACAATGTTTGTTATTGTTTCAGGATTTGTGGGTGGAACTTTTGCTGGATTTGCAGACATGTTTAGTCAGTTGCAAAAAACTTTAGGCGCCACACAAAGAGTTCGAGAAATATTAAGAGATAAAGGCGAAGATGTTTCATTAGATATTATAAAAGTTGAACCAAAGTTTTTATTAAATGGAAATGTAAAATTTGTTGATGTGGCATTTAGTTATCCAACGCGAAGTGATGTTGAAGTTTTACGAAAAATAAATTTGGAAGCAAAAAAAGGAGAGCAAATTGCATTGGTTGGACCAAGCGGTGCTGGCAAAAGTACTATTGCTTCGTTGTTGCTAAATTTTTACAACCCCACTGATGGAAAACTACTTTTTGATCAAAGAGATTCGAATGATTTTCCTTTAAGTCAATTGCGAAAACAAATGGCTTTTGTTCCGCAAGATGTAATGCTTTTTGGCGGAACAATTAGTAAAAATATTGCATACGGAAATCCAGATGCAAGTAGCGATGAAATTTTTGAAGCTGCTCAAAAAGCAAATGCTTTGGAGTTTATCGATAAATTTCCTGAAAAATTCGAGACCATTGTTGGCGAACGAGGTATAAAACTTTCGGGCGGACAAAGGCAACGAATTGCAATTGCAAGAGCCATTTTAAAGAATCCAGTCATTTTAATTCTAGATGAAGCAACTAGTTCATTGGATAGCGAAAGCGAACAATTGGTTCAGGAAGCATTAGAAAATTTGATGCAAAACCGTACTTCTTTTGTTATTGCGCATCGCCTTTCAACAATTCGAAATGCCAATAAAATTGTTGTGATTGATAAAGGAACTGTTCAGGAAATTGGGACTCACGATGAACTGATAAAACAAGAACACGGCCTTTACCGCAGACTTGTTGAGATGCAAATGGAATGGGCTTCTTCCTAAGAAAAAGATAAACTTTTACTCCACCAGCAATTTAAACACTTTCATTTCGTCAGCTATTTTTACATTTAAAAAGTAAACTCCTGATTTTAAATTTTCAATATCTACATTCAGCGTTTTTCTTCCAATGTTCGAGAAATTTTTACTTAACACTTCTTGACCAAGTAAATTAATAAATTGAATTTCAATGTTTGAATTTGCAGCAAAATCAAAATCCAGCGTTACAATTTTATCAGCAGGATTTGGATAAATTCTTAGCCTTTCTAATTGAGATTCATTCAAACCTGTTCCCCAAGCCACGGTTACGTTCATTTGTTTTAATTGACCATTACATCCGTTTGGATTTGTTTCTCTAACAGTTACCAATCCATTTCCTTGTTTTATCCAAGATACATTTATTGAGTTTGTTCCAGCACCACTCTGAATATTTCCGTTAGAAATTATCCAATCAAATGTGGATCCAGCCGAATTATTTACAGAATAATTTTCAACATCGCCTTTTTTCACATTTACATTTCCACTTATTGCACTTGTTTGTGGCGATTGGTAAATTACAATATTAATTGTTGATGGTGTTGATGAACATCCACCTTTTGTAATAGTGGCTGAATAATTTCCTGCATTAGCATTTGTTAAATTGTAAACAACCGGATTTTGTTTTGTTGCTCCAAAACCTGCAGGTCCACTCCACTCGTAAGATGCTCCATTTACAAAACTTGCAAACAGTTGCAAACTATCACCCGTACATCCTTTACCTGCAGGATTGCTGCTAAGTGAAGGTGGCGATGGAAATGGGTTTATTACTACATCAGTACTTCCGGGTAACGATGCGCAATTTGAAGAAACTACAATAACATCATAAGTTCCAGAAATTGCCGAAGTTGCATTTACCAAAACTGGATTTTGTTGTGATGAGGTAAACCCACTAGGTCCGCTCCAACTATAAACAACATTTGGAATGGTTGTAGCAGAAAGCGAAATATTTTCTCCAACACATTTAGGTCCATTATTTCCAGCTGTAGGTGTTTGTGGCAATGCATTAATTAATACATTTACATTCGATAAAACCGATGAACATCCGTTAACAATTGCATTCACAAAATAGGTCCCGATTGCTTTAGTTGATACACTACTAATTAATGGATTTTGAGCAATTGAAGTAAATGCATCTGGGCCTGACCAATTATAAGTTGCTCCTGAAACTGAAGATGCATACAGAAATAAATTTCCTCCTGCACAAATTGGCGCGTTGCTTGTCGCCACTGGCGAAGCGGGAATTGCCTTAATTGTAACGCTGTTGCTGCTAATATTTGAAGTGCAACCCGAATCAGTTACTGTTAAATAATACACACCAGCATTGATCGAGCTTACATTATTAATCACAGGATTACTATTAGTTGAAGCAAAATTATTTGGTCCACTCCAAGTAAAAAATTTATTGGGCCCAGTTGTGTTTGAAGTTGCATTGAACCTTAATGTATCTCCTGCACAAATTGGTGCGTTGCTGCTTGGTATTGGTTGAGACGGAACTGCATGAACAATTGCAATTGTAGATGCTGATGGTGAATTACCACAACCCGACACATTAACAAATACTGAATATTGGCCTTTTTTACTATTGTTCATTCCAGTTACAGATGGATTCTGAAGAGTTGATGTAAAAGCATTTGGACCAGACCAACTATACGTTGCACCCGTTATGGTTGAAGCAGTTAAATTCAATGTTTGACCTTCGCACAATGGACTGTTATTTCCAACAATAGGTGCAGCAGGCAACGAATTTATTACAACATTTACGGTAACAATGGATGAAGTACCGCAAGCAGAAGTTGTTGCAGTTACACTATAGATTCCAGCTTTGCTCGATGTTACATTAGTAATATACGGATTTTGTTGTGTTGATGAAAAACTGTCTGGTCCTATCCATGCATAAGTAGCATTTGGAATAGTAGAAGCAGTTAGGAATAAATTTTGACCCGGACAAAGCGGTGCATTGCTCGAAGCAATTGGTGCTGGAGTAGAAGATGTAATTACAAGCGTTGTTGTAGCTGCTGGTGATGAGCAACCGTTTGTAGTTGCAATTACGCTGTATGTTCCGGCATCGGATAATGTTAATGAAGAACGAGTTGGATTTTGGGAACTTGAGCTAAAATTATTTGGTCCACTCCACAAATAAGTAGCACCTGAAATAATTGTAGCTGTCAAACTAAGCGTTTGACCAATACACAAAGGCCCATTATTTCCTGCAATTGGAGCGCTTGGCATATTATTAATAATAACGGTTGTATTGCCTGATTGAGAGGTGCAACCGTTTTTAGTAATTTTTGCAGAATATGTTCCAGAAAATGAATTTAATACTGATGCTCGTGTTGGGTTTTGTTGAGTTGATGTAAAATTATTTGGACCTATCCAGCTATATGTTGCCCCTGAAAGAGTCGAAGAATTTAAATTCAAATTATCTCCAACACATAAAGGAGAATTACTTGAAACTGTTGGTGTAGTTGGTGTAACATTTACTGCCGAAAATGTTGTGTATGGTCCAAGAGTTCCACATCCTGCAAGCGTAACTGTTACACTATAAAGACCAGAATCGGCTGTTGTAACATTAGTCCTAACTGGATTTTGAAAACTTGAAATAAAGCTATTTGGACCAGTCCAAGCATAAATTGCACCCGAAACTCCAGTAGCAAATAAATTCATAGTCTCGCCAACACACAATGGCCCATTGCTGCTTGCAAGCAAGGTGCTAATTATATTTACATACGTTTGGGATACCGCTGAAGAGCATTGCCCTAAAACAGTTCGAACAGAATAATTTCCTATCATCGAAACATTCACATTGTTTATTATAGGATTTTGTTGTGTTGATGTAAATCCATTTGGCCCTGTCCAATAATATGTTGCTCCTTGAACTGTGTCTGCTCGAAGACGTAAGGTTGCTCCTAAACATAAAGGTCCATTGTTATATGCAGTTGTTTGCATTGGAGTAACACCTAAGATGATTGATCTTTCATCTACACATCCTCTTGTCCAACCATATAAAGTATCTTTTAGCGTAACTTTATAAGGCAAATTTAAATTATAATTATGTTGGCCATTTACTGCATAATAAGTTCCTGATGTATCGCCATAATCCCAAATACAACTGAATTGCGATAAATTTTGAAATGCCCAATAGCTATAAAATCGATTAAATAAAACGGGCGATGAAGTATTGGCAAATGTTATACTGTTGCCACCTCCCGCATTGCATAAAGTTGAAGGTGTAAAATTAGAAGTAAGTGAATAGCTAGTATAAGGTTGAATGATAAAATCAGCATTAAATACAACACCAGCAATATTTACATTGTATCCTCTAACAAATGTTGTCCCAATTTTTACTGAACTTAACCACTCGCTTCTACCGTTTGGTGGCGTAGCAGTCCAACTATTTGCTACAACTGCAACATTGGTTGAACTTGATGTTTCAATTGTTAAAACATACGGATTTGATGTAGTAACTGCAGTAGAAAAATTTATTCGTTTTTTTAATACCGAAAGCAATCCACCACCAAAAGTTGAATCTACCGGAATAGTAACTGACGCCAAGGGTGTACCTGTAGGCAATGAATCAAAGGTTGAGTTATACATTCGACAAGTTAATGTAACTACGGCACTTGTTCCTGTACTCATCCACGCATAAAAATCAAATCCAGAAACAGTTATTGATTGGGGTGAAGGAAACCATTGCGCAAATATATTTCCGCTTGTTGTATTGTTCATAGTTAGCGCTTGAAACAGAGTTGTTTTATAAAACACGTAAGCCATCGTATCAGTACCGCAAGTGCTAGTTTTACCTAATCCATTGCTGTTGCTAAATGTCAAAGTTCGCGAAGGAGTATTATTAATAATAGTTGCGGTATTTGATTGAATGGTTTGAGCATTTATCAATCCTGTAAAAAGTAAAAAATACACTAAAAAGAAGTATTGACTTTTCATGATGTTTAAGAATTTATAAATCAAATGTAGACGATTATTTTTCTAAATCACAAGCAATGAAAAAAATTTACACGCTATTTTCAATAAAACTATATTCGCATTCTTAGTTATACATGAAAAAAATTCTTGTTGCCAATCGTGGCGAAATAGCATTGCGCGTAATGCGAACAGCCAAAGAAATGGAAATAAAAACCGTAGCTGTTTTTAGTGATGTTGATCGAAATGCATTGCATGTGCGATATGCTGACGAAGCAGTTTGTATAGGCGCTGCTCCTAGCAATCAAAGTTATTTATTAGGCGATAAAATTATTGAAGTTGCCAAAAAACTAAATGCAGATGCCATTCATCCAGGTTACGGATTTTTAAGCGAGAATGCGCAGTTTGCAAGAAAAGTAAAAGAAGCTGGAATTGTTTTTATAGGCCCAAGTGCTGAAAGCATGGAATTGATGGGAGGAAAAATTTCAGCAAAGCAAGCCGTAGCAAAATTTAATGTGCCGATGGTTCCAGGTACAGATACTGCAATCGAAAAAATTGAAGAAGCAAAAAAAATTGCAAAAAAAATTGGTTATCCTGTTTTGCTTAAAGCAAGTGCAGGTGGAGGCGGAAAAGGTATGCGTATAGTTGAACACGAATCAGAATTTGAAATGCAACTTGAATTAGCACAGTCTGAAGCAAAATCTGCATTTGGTGACGATTCGGTTTTTATCGAAAAATATGTTGCCTCGCCAAGACATATTGAATTTCAAATATTGGGCGATATGCATGGAAATATTGTTCACCTTTTTGAGCGCGAATGTTCAATTCAACGGAGGCATCAAAAGTTGGTTGAAGAAGCACCAAGCAGTTGTTTGACTGAAGAAGTAAGAAAAAAAATGGGCGATGCGGCTGTAAATGTTGCCAAAGCTTGTAATTATATTGGTGCTGGAACAGTAGAATTTTTGGTGGATGAAAAGCTGGATTTTTATTTCTTAGAAATGAATACTCGACTGCAAGTAGAACATCCGGTAACAGAACAAATTGTCGGAATGGATTTGGTAAAAGAGCAAATTAGAATTGCATGCGGGGAAAAATTAGGGTATTCTCAATCTGATTTAAAAATAAGCGGACACGCTATTGAACTGCGTGTTTGTGCTGAGGATCCAGCAAATAATTTTTTGCCCGATATTGGCAAACTGCTTACCTACAAAACACCAAAAGGATTAGGCGTTAGAGTAGATGATAGTTTTGAAACTGGAATGGAAATTCCTATCCATTACGATCCAATGATTGCAAAACTAATATGCTTTGGTTCGAATAGAGAAGAGGCGATTAATAGAATGTTGCGCGCTATTGAAGATTACACAATTTCAGGAATTGAAACGACATTGCCTTTCGGAAAATTTGTGATGCAACACGAAGCTTTTTTATCTGGAAATTTCAATACAAAATTTATTGAAAAATATTTTAATCCTGAGCTTTTAAAAGTAAATTCTGAGCTAGAAAAAATAGCTTCTTTTGTTGCCGGAAATATATTTTATAAAAAAGAAAACACATCCAATACGAATCCAACAAAGCAAGAAAAAAGTAATTGGGGAAAAAACAGAAAAGTAATTGAGAATTAAAGCTCCAATAAATTTATTATTCAATTTCTGCTTTTAAAGTAAAGCCAAATGTAGTTCCTTTTCCGATTGCACTTCTAACATTTATTGTTTGCTTATGTGCTTCTATAATATGTTTTGCAATCGACAATCCTAAACCAGTACTTCCAACCTCATCAATATCGCGAGCTCTGCTTTTGTCAATGCGATAAAATCTTTCAAATATTCGATGAATATCTTCCTGCTCAATTCCTTTTCCATCGTCAGCAATTTCTATTAAAATATTTTCGTCCATGTCGTAATACGAAGCAACCGTTTCACCATTTTCTTTTCCGTATTTTATGGCATTACTAACCAAATTTATTAGAACAGTTCTAACTTTAAATTTATCGGCCATTACGTAAAATGGCTTGTTGCAACCTTCTTTAATAAGCAATAAAATATTTTTATCTTTTGATTTATGTTCAAATTGTTCGAACACATCTTTTACTAAATTATTGATATCAAATCTCTCCAATTCCATTTGCAATTCACCCGCTTCTAATTTCGAAATTTCTAAAAGATCAGCTACCAAATCACTAAGTCTATCAGCGCTTTTGGCTGCATTCATTAAAAATTTTTTATTTACTAATGGATCATCAATTGCACCATCAATTAGCGTATGTATATATCCCTGAATACTGAAAATTGGCGTTTTTAATTCATGCGAAACATTGCCCAAAAATTCTTTTCTGAAATCCGCCAAATTTTTTAAATGTTCAATTTCTATTTTTTTATCTCGTGCCCAACTAACCACTTCTTTACTCATTTCAAAAATTGGGTCTTTTTCCCAACTAAAATTTTCGATGACTGCATCGTATTTCTGTGTTTTCAAACTATGAATAGTTTTATAAATAAGTTTGATTTTTCGATAAATAAAAAATTCAAGCGTATAAAAAAACAGAAAAAAAGACAAGCCAAAAGTTAGCGTAAAAACTCCAATCACACTTACCCAATTGTAATCAGAAATAAAAAGCATTGCAAACCCAACAGCAAAAGAAAGTATGCTTGAAACAAACATTGCTATATGAATGGGCTTAGGATTTCTTATCATATTTCAAATTTATATCCAACACCTTTAACGGTTCCAATGTGAATGTCGCCAAGCTTTTCACGGATTTTTCGAATGTGAACATCAATGGTTCTATCTCCAACAATTACATCATCGCCCCAAACTTTTTCTAAAATATATTCTCGTGTAAAAACTTTTCCAGGTTTGCTTGCAAGTAAATAAAGCAATTCAAATTCTTTTCGTGGAAATTGAATTTTTGTGTCATTCCTATACACCAAAAAACTTTCACGATCAATAACAATTGCACCTAATGAAATCTTGGACTCTTGTTCAATTTGTTTGTCTTTTCTTCTTAAAATAGCTTTGATACGAGAAAGCAACAATTTGGGTTTTATTGGTTTTGAAATATAATCGTCAGCACCAGCATCAAAACCTGCAATCTCACTATACTCCTCAGATCTTGCCGTTAAAAACACTACGAATATTTTCTTCAAAAAATCATCTGATTTAATTTTCCTACATGCTTCGATGCCATCCATTTTGGGCATCATCACATCCATTAATATCAAATCCGGTTTTGTTTTTTTTGCAATCTCAATTGCTTCGGCTCCATTATTTGCAAGCAAAACCTCATACCCTTCTTTTCGAAGATTGTATTCAATAAATTCTTGGATGTCCTTTTCGTCATCAACAACCAAGATTTTTAAATTTTTATTTTCCATGCTGCAAATCTCAACTAACAATTCCTTAACTATCTCAAGGCAATATTAAGTAAAGGTTAGGAAATTGTTAAGTGGCAATTCAGTTCTACTTAAGAAATACCTCAGCAAGCTTTGATTCCAATTCATTGCCACGAATATTTAAGGCTATAATTTTTCCTTCTCTATCAATCAAAACTGTGTGTGGAATTGATTCGAAATTATATGTTTTTACTAAAGGTGAATTCCATTCCATTAAATCACTCACATGATTCCAAAGCAGTTTGTCATCGTTAATTGCTTTAATCCAATTCTCTCTGTTTTTATCCAAGCTCACACCAAAAACATCAAATCCTTTGTCTTTATATTTTTGATAAAGTTTTACCACATTTGGATTTTCTTTTCGGCAAGGAGCACACCAACTTGCCCAAAAATCAACCAACACAATTTTTCCTCTAAGCGATGAAAGCGCTATTTCTTTTCCAAATGGATCGTGCAGTTTTATTTCTGGAGCAAATGCACCAATGGCTGATCGAGACATTTCAATTACTCGCGTATGTAATTCAATTGCATATTTGGATGACGAAAATTGACTGAAAAGTTTTGCATCTACGGCTTTGCAATAATTATAATCTGCAAGTTCAAGAAAAAAACTACTGATAAAATAAGGCACAATTGAATTGAAACCTAAAGCGGTTTCTTTCATTTTGTTATTGAATTTATTTGCAAGACTATCTCGTTCAGGAATAAATTTATCTTGTTGAATTCCAATCGGAATATTGTCGCCAAATATTTTTTCGTACTTTGATTGCATCGCTATTGCTTCATTATTTGCTTCAACCATAATGGCATGCAAAATCTTTAATTCGCTGTTTTCGATACCGCCATTTATACTATACGAATCTGGATTTTTGGTGTCTATCTCAATGACAATTTTAGTTGCTGTATCAAGCAATAACGGAATATCAACACCTGATAAGCGAATGGTACAAAATGTTTTTTTTGTTACCAATCCTGTTAGCTCAAATGAGCCGTCATCTAAAATTATGGATGAGTCAATTAGAATAAGTCCACTTTGTGCAATCTCTTGCACATTAATACTTCCTTTTGCATTCTTTATATGTCCAGAAATATTAAACTCTTGTGATTGCTCATCTGTTGTTTCATTTAAATTATCGTTTGAGCAAGCCGAAAAAAATAAAGCAAGAAGTATTATATAAATTTTCATTTGTTTAATTTGTTTCCATTTTAATTTTTATCCAATGTTTCTTTCAGCATTTTACTTGCCATTTTCGGGTCCGCTTTTCCTTTGCTTAATTTCATTACTTCACCCATAAAAAGTGCAAGCAAATTTTGTTTGCCATTTTTATACTCAATAATTTTTTCCGGAAATTTTGACAATACCACATCAATCCATTTTTGCAATTCATCAGTATTGCTTTCTTGCAAAAGATTTAGTTCTTGAGCAATTTGTAAAACTGTTTTGTCAGATTGTTTTATAAACTCAGGAAATATTTTTTGGGAAGCTGCGCTGTGGCTTACTTTTCCTTCGTCTATCAACTGTATAATTTCGGCAATCTGAGTTGGGTTTAGCGCAAATTGATTTAGATCCAATGCCTGATCATTCAAGTAAGAACGCACATTTACCATCAACCAATTTGCCGCGGATTTTACATTTGTTGTATGTTGAATTATCTCTTCAAAATAAATTGCTGTTGATTTATCATCCGTCAAAACACTTGCATCATAATCGTTCAAACCATATTGCTTTGTAAATTTATCGTACAAATCTTTAGGCAATGCAGGCATTTGTTTTTGCACTTCATCAATAAAACTTTGCGAGATATGAATTGGTGGCAAATCGGGCTCAGGAAAATAACGGTAATCGCTTGCTCCTTCTTTTGTTCGCATCGAAATTGTAATGCCTTTTATTGCATCAAATGTACGAGTTTCCATACTAATTGTCTCCGCATTTTCAATTGCATCAATTTGTCTTTTTATTTCAAAATCAATAGCTCTTTTAACGTTGCTGAATGAATTCATATTCTTTACTTCCACTCTAGTCCCAAATTTTTCAGTTCCTTTTAATCGAACCGAAATATTTGCATCGCAGCGCATACTTCCTTCTTCCATATTTCCATCGCAAATATCCAAATACATCAACAACTTTCTAATCTCACTTAAATACAAATGCGCTTCTTCGCCTGATCGAATATCTGGTTCCGAAACTATTTCAATAAGCGGCACTCCTGCTCTATTCAAATCTATTAAACTATCATACACATCTTGATCGTGAAAACTTTTTCCCGCATCCTCTTCCATATGAATGCGTGTAATATTTATTACCTTTGATTTTCCATCTTTAAATTTTAATTCAATATGCCCACCAGTGCAAATGGGTGTTTTATCTTGAGTAATTTGATATCCTTTTGGCAAGTCTGCATAAAAATAGTTTTTTCGAGCATAATGTTGGTTTTCTGTTATTGAACAGTTGCAAGCCAATCCCATTTTTATAGCAAAACGAATTACTTCAACATTGTGCATTGGCAAAGTTCCGGGATGACCTAAACTAATGGGACTTACATCCGTATTTGCACTTGCTCCATAATCATAAGCATCCGAACAATACGCTTTGCTTTTTGTAAGCATTTGTGCATGAACCTCTAATCCAATAACGGGTTCGTATCTTGAATAATCTACTTCTCTCATCTTAACTTTTTAAGGAAACAAAAGTACAATTTTCAAGCAGAAATAATAGCCTTCGAATTTGTGTATATTTTTAAATTATAAAAATCGCATAAACATTATAATTTGCCAAAAAATAATTATTGCTAATGATATTAATTGCAGATAGCGGCTCTACAAAAACCGATTGGGTTTTAATTTCAAAAACATCTACTGAATATAAAAAATACAACACTCTTGGATATAATCCATATTTTATTGATAGCATTGGAATTTCAAATTCTATAAATGAAAATCTGAAAAACAACTTTGAATTTGGTGAGATTGAAGAAGTATATTTTTATGGTGCAGGTTGTTCAAATACAGAAAAAAAAGAAACTGTACATTTTGCATTAAAAAATTGTTTTATAAACGCGAAAAATATTTTTATTGGTCACGATTTGCTGGCTTCAGCAAGAGCATTGTTAGGAAACAAACCAGGATTTGCAGCAATTTTAGGAACAGGAACCAATACCTGTCTTTTTGACGGAAAAGAGGTTTCGTTAAATATTGATTCGCTTGGTTTCATGCTTGGCGATGAGGGAAGTGGCTGTTATATTGGACGAAAAATAGTGAGTGATTTTATGAGAAATTATTTACCATCAGACCTTCAAAAGAGTTTTAAAGAAACTTTTAAAATAGAAAACAACGAACAAATTTTAAGTGCTGTTTATTCAAATAAATTCCCAAACAGATACTTAGCTTCGTTTTGCAAGTTTGCTGGCGATCATGTTGAAAATACGCACATTATTAATATCGTTCAAATCTCATTTAGAGATTTTTTTCAGAACTTGGTAAGTAAATATCCAGACTATAAAAAATACGAATTAAACTGTGTTGGTTCTGTAGGCTTCACGTTTAAACACATTCTTGAAGAAGTAGCAAACGCATATGAAATGAAATTAGGAAAAGTAATCAGATCGCCTATTGATGGATTAATAGATTTTCATCAAAACACTTAATTAATTTACTCCTTTTCTTCAACCATTTCGGTGTTCTTTAGTAACAACAAAAAACCTCCTTCTTGTTTTATTTCAGTAAATTTAAACTGAAGATGCTCTTTTGAATCGCCAACATGCATCATTATAAAATGTGCCTTTTCATTAGTTAAACTATCGGAAGTGATTGATGTGCATTTTGATTCGGAATAGAAATACTGTGCGTAGCTTTTAAATCCTAAAACTTCAACATCTGCATTATTTTTTGCAATTTCTATATACATTTTTATAGCTGGACCTTGGCTATATTGTTCAATCTTAGGAACAACAAATCGAATAAATAAGGGTATAAAAACAGAAATAAAGACTAACAAAATTAGTACGCCTTTTATTTTTTCGTTGCGCCATAAATAAAAAGTTGAGAGTACTAATACTCCAAAAAAAGAAAGTCCAAACATAAATTCAAAACCAGTCCAATTTGCATTTGTACTTAAACATGCACGAGCAAATTCATCGTCAATTAAATGAACAAATTTATTTTTAAATACATCAACAAGTGAAACTGCAGTTAGCAAAAAACTTAGTACTAATCCTATACTAAAAATGAAAATGATTTTCCATTTTTCAAATGATTTATCCGAGTAAAAATATTCGTGAATTGCATAAGCTGCTATAAATGTAAGCGGCAAATAACACAAGGATGAATAATGTACAATTTTGGTTTCGACAATGCTGAATAAAATTAAAACCACCCAAAACAATATTTGCATCCATTTAAAAAATAAAAGCTGTTCAAGATTTGTATTTGAAAATTTTCTCTTGAAAAGTATGTTAAGTGCAAAAACCGAAACGGGGAGACAACCTAAAAGCAAAACCAATGGATGGTACCAAAAAGGTTGTCCATGACCAGCAACAGGGTTTAGAAACAAATCAATTTGATAATGTATAAAATCAGAAATAAAAGTAGAATCGTTTTTAAAAATTTCAAATACAAACAAAATTGAGCTGACTAAAAATGTAGTAATCACACAAATAATTACATTGTAAAAAGTAAAAAATAGTTCGAATTTATTCGAAATCAAAAACACAAAAAAACAAAGCAATACAACAAGTAATGCAACTGGCCCTTTTGTAAGTATTGCCAATCCAATAAACAATCCCAACAAAGCCGAACTTTTATTTTTAATTAAAGTTTCAACTGAAGTAGAAATTAAGAACAATTGGTAAATAGCTGCGGTTATAAATAAATTAAAAAGCGGATCAATAATTCCGCTTTTGTAATACAAATGAGGTGTAAACGACCCTGTGATACAAAGAACCCAAATCCATGCAAGACTTCTATTAAAATATTTTTTGGCGACATGATATGCAAAAAGCAGAGCTGAAATTCCAACGATTGTATTTGGAAACCGAGCTGCAAATTCATTCACTCCAAACACTTTCATACTTAATGCTTGCAACCAAAAAAACAAAGGTGGTTTTTCCCAAAAAGGTTGAAAATTAATTTGAACCTGAGTGTAATTACCGCTTACTAACATTTCTCGAGCGGCCTCTGCAAAATTTATTTCATCCCAATCAAACAAATGAACAGAACCAATAAATGGAATAAACAAAATAGAACCCCAAATAGCTACTAAAATGTATTCGTATTTTTTGATGGAAAATATTGAAGAACTTTTTTGGAACTTATTTCCCATTTTTTGATTTATTAAAATCGAACCATGCAATTATTCTATCAGTAAATTTATTTTCAATGGAATACAAATAAGTAAAAGTTGCAGTTGTTAATCCAATAAATGAGCCGGCAATTATGTCGCTCAAAAAATGTTGTAATAAGTAAATGCGTGTAAACGCAACAAATACCGCACATAAAAGAAACAGTAGTTGAAGCCATCTAGATCTAAAAAACAATGCGAATAAAGTGAATGCTGCAAATGCTGCCGTTGTATGACCTGAAGGAAAACTATTTTGATGTAAGATTTCTACGCCATCAACAAAGTGCAAATAAACATTTTTCATAACTACCGAAGGGCGCATTGAATCATCAAAAATCAAGTGTTTTAACCCTTGCGCAATTCCAGAACTGATTGCGTATGAAATAGAAACTGCAATTGCAAATGATTTATTGTATGCAAAAAGTAATAAGATAATAAACACCGAAAAAAATCCATCACCAATATGTGTAAAATAACGGCAAATAAAATCTAAAAAAGTGTTGTGGTGTTGGTTTATTTGATAGGTAAATTGTTCATCTCTTAGTAAATAATTTAGCACTACAAATACTATAAATATTATGAAGTATGAAGCGTAAAAAATCTTATTTTCAGTAATTATTTTTTTCAAGAATAGTAAACTTAGTGATGCGAAAATGCTTAACTTTATTTAAGTATCAAAAGTATTTCTTTCAATTAGTTTATTCGCTGCTATTTATGCAGATTGCAAACCAAATCATTTTGCAGTTTGAATCAACAAAAATTTCCAATTAAAGTATGGCTTGCATTTGCAGCAGTTGCATTATTCTGGGGAACAACTTTTTTGGGAATGCGAATTGGGATTCAAACATTTCCACCGTTTCTACTTGCAGGTTTAAGACATACAATTGGTGGAGTTATAATCTGTAGTTATTTTTTATTGAGAGGATATAAAATTCCAGATAAAAAAGAATTGAAAGTATTTGCAATCAATGGATTTTTGATGATGGTTTGCGGAAACGGTTTGGTTTGTTATGCCGAGATGTATATAAGTAGTGGGCTTGCCGCTCTTATTTGCTCTCTTACACCAATTTGGTTAGTACTTATCAATTCAACTACAAGCAAAACAGAAAGTATAAATAAAATAACAATCGCAGGTTTTTTATTGTGTTTTCTGGCTCAATTTTTACTTTTCAAAGACCACATAAAAGAGCTTGGAAACACACAGCATTTTTATGGAATAATTGCAGTTACAATTGCTAACTTTTGTTGGGCGCTTGGCAGTATTTATTCAAAACAGCATAAGTATGAAATCAATTCACTGTATGCGGCAGGATTGCAAATGATTTTTGGCGGAATCATGTTGGATATATATTCGATTTCGACTGGTGATTTAAACAACCTAAATCCATCAAGCGAAAGCATATATGCTTTGGCTTACTTAATTATTTTCGGAAGCATAATTGCGTACGGAAGTTATATTTATATTCTAAAAAATATGCCAGCAGCAATTGTTTCAACTTATGCTTATATCAATACGATAGTTGCGGTAATTCTTGGTTGGCTTTGGTTTAATGAAATTATGAATTTGCAAATGGCATTTGCAGTTTTACTTACACTTTTCGGATTGTGGTTGGTAAATAAAAGTATGAATAAAACCTAAAATTTATTTCTTCTTTGAATAAAAAGTGTACCAACATTTGCGACACCAAATATGAGTAGGTTGAAGAAAAAATAACATTACTTTCGCTACAATATCTCTAGGAATTCTTTCTGTATCAGGGCTTCCACAGCTCGGACAAGGCGAATCCTTGAGTCTAAACTTTAAAAACAACAAGACAAATACAAGTAAAAAATAAAGTACTATCGCAATGGCAATCCAAATCATAAATTCATTATCGTAATTTATATACGAAGTTAATCAAATATCAGAAAATTAAACCAATTAATAAAAAAATTAATATTTCTATTTATTTAAATTAATGGAATCAAAGAATCAGAATAAAAAGTTAGGCGAATTAGGCGAAAAAATCGCTGCTGAATTTCTAATAAAAAAAGGATACGGTTTACTGCAAAAAAATTATGTGTCCGGAAAGTCAGAAGTTGATTTGATTATGAAAGATTCAAAACAAAACCAATTGGTTTTTGTTGAAGTTAAAACACGAAACAACCCAATAGTTGACCCTGAAATTGCAGTTGGAAAAACCAAACAAAGAAATTTATTACGAGCAGCCGAAAACTATTTATCAGAAAATAATTTGAAAACAGAGTTAAGATTTGACATCATTTCGATTGCAATAAAAGACGGCAAAACTGAAATCGAACATTTTGAAGATGCCTTTTATCCATTTAATTCATTTTAGTTTCAGGTTTATTCTAATTAGTTTTGTCAAAAAATCTCTTTCCTTAATTTATTTATGAAAAAAATCTTTTGTATTCTATCACTATTATTTATTACACATCAAGCAAAATCTTGGGGGTTTTTCGCTCACAAATTAATAAACCACATTGCAGTTTTCAGTTTGCCATCCGAGATGTTTTTGTTTTACAAAACCAATATTGAATTTATTACAGAACATGCAGTAAGTGCTGACAAACGTAGATATACAGACACGAATGAAGCCCATAAACACTACATTGATTTAGACCACTACGAAAAAGTTTTGCCTATTGATACAGTTCCAAAATATTGGAAAGATGCCGTACTAAAATTAAGTGCCGATACACTTCGAGCTTATGGAATTGTTCCATGGCATATCAACGTAATGATGTATAGATTAAGCGATGCATTCAAAACAAAAAATTTAGACTTAATATTAAAATACTCGGCTGACATTGGACATTACATTGCAGATGCTCATGTTCCGCTACATGCAAGTGAAAATTACAATGGTCAATTTACTGCTCAAAATGGAATTCACGCATTTTGGGAAGGAAGATTGCCCGAACTCTTTTGCAACAAATACGATTTATTTGTTGGGAAATCTGTATACATAAACGATATGCAATCGGCTGCATGGGCTGCCAGCAAAGGAAGTTTTGCTGCTCTGGATTCTGTTTTAAGTTTCGAAAAAAAATTAAATTTAAATTACAGTGCCGATAAAAAATATTCGTACGAACAAAGAGGCAGCAAGCAAATAAAAATATATTCGAAAGATTATTCAGATGCATATCACAGAATGCTTTCTGGTCAGGTGGAACGCAGAATGAGAGCGAGCATTTTTTTGATTGCTTGTGCTTGGCACACTGCATGGATTAATGCCGGACAACCTGATTTGAATGATTTAACTACAACAAAAAATCAAACGGAGAATAGTAAGGAAATCGACAGGAAAAAACTGGTTGAAGAAGAGCAAAAAATGATGTTTGAAAAAATGATTGGCCGCGATGAATAACTAAAATTTATCTTGCAATCACCATGCTTTTCATCATTTGTTTACTTCCACTTTGCAATTGATAATAATACATTCCATTGGTAAAACTTTCGACATTTACATTTACCTCGTGTTGCCCTCTTGCAAAATGTCCTTCGCTTAATATTGCAATCTCTTTTCCGGTACTATCAAACAATCGTATTTTGATATTTCCTCCGCTAGTATTAAATCGAATTACTGTATTATAAGCAGCAGGATTAGGATAATTGCTTAGCGATTCTACTTGCGCAAAATCTGCTTCCGCCAACGAATTTGTTTTCACATCAATGAAATTAATTGATGGGAAATTTTTGAACATGATTGAATTTAAATCGGTGTCACTTACCTCAAACCAATCCTTTAAAATACTCAAATAAACAGATCTAAAATCAAACTGCATCGGTACATTATCACTTGTTGTTACCGTAGTCGGAATTATAGGATTTGTTCCATAAATACCTCCTTTTACTTTTTTCCCAAAAATAAATAGAGGAGCCGCAGCACCGTGGTCAGTTCCTAAACTTCCATTTGATTTAATACGTCTACCAAATTCCGAAAATGTCATTCCAAGCACACGATCTTCAATTCCAAATTGTTTCAAATCATCTTGAAATGCATTTGCTGCTTGCGAAATTTTTTGCATCAAAACAGCGTGTGCTCCAGTTTCTGTTGCTCCTGTTACTACTTGTGTTGAGTGTGTATCAAATCCACCAAGCGAAACCATGTAAACACGCGTTTTCAAACCTCCGGCAATTAATTGTGCAACTATTTTAAGTTGGTCTGATAATGAATTTTGTCCTGCAGTTGAATAAAGAGTTGATTTATTGGGTGGCGTATTTTTTGTAGCTGCTGTTTTTATACTTCCAGAATAAGCTTGGGTTTGTTGCGCAACTAATCTTACAAAAGTCAATTCATGTCCAGCAGGAGTATTTGGGGCTGCATCAACTGTTCCATTTACAAATTGATAAAACGAATTTGGATTTGTAATTGACATTCCAAAAGATGTGCTTGTTCCTTGTAATGCTGGAGAAATCATTGCACCAATTTGAATTGCTGGTGGATCTGGATCGTTTGTATTTGGATAATTTCCTGGATAACCTGGGTATTTCAAGTTTAAATATCTTCCCATCCATCCCTCGCTTATATATTTATTAGAATCACTTGCTGTAAGCCAAATATCTGTTGATCTAAAATGCGAATAATTAGGACTTGGATACCCAACACTTTGTATGATTGAAACCAATCCATTGTTGTACATAGTTCTAAAATCTGTCATAGATGGATGCAATCCTGTAGCAGAAGTTCCGGTCAATCCTAGAATTTTATTTTGCGCAATAATTACATTTGACCTTGCGTTATTCAAATTGCTGTATTGATCAATTGGAATGACAGTATTTAATCCATCGTTTCCACCATTTAATTGTATCAAAACCAATACACGATCTTCGTTTCCGGCTTTGCCTAAAAATTGTATAATTGGATTTTCGGCCAATGCACGGATTGAATAACCATTTAGCGCTATAGGTAATATTCCGCTTGCTATGCTTTTTCCTAAAAAATCTCTTCTTTTCATTTTTTGATTTTTAGTTTTTGTAGTTGACTTTAAAAAAATTAATATAAACCTTAAAACATATTTTCTTTTTTAACAAAGTTGAAACTCGGCTTGACCCATAATATATTTTAACAGTCCTTGCAACCGTGTATTAACAGTCGCTTTTTTAGCTGTATCGGTTGGGTTTGATTTGTAATCGTTCCAAGCTGTTGTCCAATACGAATCGCTCAATTGACCAGAAAGTAAAAACGATGTTTTTAACATTGCCTTGGTGTTTGACGAAACATCAATAGCATATAAAATTTTAAGCATTTCATCTATCAATTTGTTTGGGTCTGATGGGTCTGAAAATATATTTGCAAATGCAATGCAATCAAAAATTAATTTAAATGAATTGCGATTGTACCCGGTATAAATTAATGTATCGCACAACAAATTTCTTTTTGGCAATGAATCAGAATTAATCCAAAGCTCATAAAACTGTGGCTCTTGATAATAAGCTGGCCAACCAGCTACATCTGGTGGATCTCCTAAGTCTTGTCCAAGTAGTGTTGAATAAGATGTTGCATATAACCAATGAGAATATTGTGTTGCAACATTGCTAGCTGGTGGAAATTGAATATTCATTTGTCTGCTCATACCAGCAATAAAATCAGTTGGTGTTTTAATCATGCAACTCATATTTAAAACATCAAAAAAATGTTCACTTTTTAGCAATGTCAAAATTACCGGTTTTATATCATAATTATTATTTCGCAAAATAGTTGCAAGTGGTGTTATAATATTAGTTTCGACAGTTGAATCAATTACGTAGTAAACAAAAAATCGATAAATTTTTCGACAAATGTATTTTGAAACTTCTTGATTTGAAAAAATCATACTCAACATATCATCCAACTCAAGATCTCCTGCCGTACTTCCGGTTCTGCCAGTTATTTGAGTATTGTTATAAAAAGACGAAAATTGTTTATTACCAGTATCGTGAGTATTGATATCGAAATAAGATGTATACGATGTATTATTTATTCTCCAACCAGTTAGTACTCTGGCTGCCTGTTTTACATCGTCTTCGGTATAATGATTTGGTAAATCTTTTCCAATTGTAAAAAGTTCTTGCAGCTCTCTTGAATAGTTTTCATCGGGAGCAGTTTTGGTGTTTTTATATCCATTTAAATAAATCAACATGGCAGGATCAATTGTAATCATCCTGACTAAACTTTTTAAATTGCCTAAACAATTGGCTCTTAATAAAGAATGGTGTTTATAAAAAAACTTTGAATATTGTACTACATTCGATTCAGTAGCAAAAAGATTATGCCAAAACATGGTCATCTTTTCCCGTATATTTCTTTCTTGATTTAACTGCAATCCAATCCACCAGGCTTTTAATGATTGTCTGCGATATCCCGAAAGCGCTCCATCTTCATTTGCATTAACCCACGTTTGTCCAAGCGGCACATTTGGGTCTAAAACTGTAGCAGTGGTATAATGATTTAATGGTGGTGTAGGTTCTGTAGTAGGAACATTTAAAAGATAATCCACAGAATCCCGCATGTTTTTTGTTTTAAAAAAATCAATATCGGATTTAGTTGCTCCAAACATGGTTCTTCGAAGCAAATGTGCCATCTGAGTTTCACCCCAAACGCCTGTATATTGTGCTGTTGTGGTTGATGTTTTGCTTAATCCTCGAGGAAGAGTTTTGTTGGATGGATCCTTATATTCAAATTGTTTCGGGGAATCTTTTTCTTCGAGCAAAGTTGAAGCTGCATTGCCAAGAAATTTTCTTCGATTTAGGTTTGCCATTAGCTACAAAATTTATATTTCGTTCGATAAAGGTAAGTTGTTTTGGTTTAATGTCAAGTATTTTTTTTATAACGATATTCCAAAAAACTAAATTGCAAACCAAAATGTTGGACGGAAATATAAAATTATGCAAAAAATATTAAATTATATAAATGGTGAATTGGTCGAACCCATTTCAAAAAAATATTTAGAAAACATCAATCCCGCTACAGGACAAATCTATTCTCAATGTCCGGATAGCGATGAACGTGATATTGAACTTGCTGTGAAATCTGCCGAGTCTGCAATTGATTCTTGGAGCAATATGTCTGCATCAGATCGAAGTAAAATTATGTTAACTCTTGCAGGTTTAATGGAGCGCGATTTAGACAAGTTAGCAATTGCCGAAAGCATAGATCAAGGAAAACCATTGTGGTTAGCAAAAAACGGTGAAATTCCTCGCGCTATTTCAAACATCCATTTTTTTGCAACTGGAATCGAACATTTTTCAAGCGAAAGTCATTCGATGGGAAAGCACGCAATCAATTACACATTGCGAGCCCCAATAGGCATTGTTGGATGTATTTCGCCATGGAATTTACCACTTTACCTTTTCACTTGGAAAATAGCTCCAGCCATTGCTGCTGGCAATTGTGTGATTGCAAAACCTAGCGAAATTACTCCCATGACTGCTTTCTTATTTGCTGAATTGTGTATAGAAGCGGGATTGCCAAAAGGCGTTTTAAATATTGTAAATGGATTGGGACCAAAAGTTGGAAGCGCAATTGTTTCTCACGAAAAAATAACTGCAATATCGTTTACCGGTGGAACAAAAACAGGTGAAGAAATTGCAAGAGTTGCCGGTCCTAAATTTAAAAAATTATCCTTAGAATTGGGTGGCAAAAACCCAAATATTGTATTTGCTGATTGCAATTTTGAAAAAGCCGTAAGCGAATCAGTTCGTGCTAGTTTTACTAATCAAGGCGAAATATGTTTATGCGGTTCGCGAATTTTTATTGAAAGAAGTATTTATGAAAAATTCAAAACTGAGTTTGTAAAACAAACTGCAAAACTAAAAGTTGGAAACCCTTTGGCAGAAGATACAAAAGTTGGTGCAATAGCAAGCCAACAACATTTCGATAAAATTTTAAGTTATATTGAATTAGCTAAACAAGAAGGCGGAAAACTTTTGTTTGGAGGAAATACTGTGAAATTGGAAGGAGAAAATGCTACGGGATTTTTTATTTTGCCTACGGTTTTTGAAAACTTGCCTTTTGATTGTAAAACAAATCAAGAAGAAATATTTGGACCTCTGGTAACACTCATTCCTTTTGATACAGAAGATGACGTATTGACGATGGCAAACAGTACGCAATTTGGCTTATCCTGTACCATTTGGACAGAAAATTTAGCTCGTGCACACAACATAGCTGCAAAAGTAAAATCAGGAATAGTTTGGGTTAATTGTTGGCTGCTGCGCGATTTAAGAACTCCATTTGGTGGAATGAAGTCAAGTGGCGTTGGACGAGAAGGAGGATTGGAAGCATTCCGATTTTTTACTGAAACTAAAAATGTTTGCGTTAAACTTTAACCTTTTTAGTTGATTTTATTTATGAGTTACAGGCAATGGTTATAATGACTAAACCAACAGACAAACAATACTAAAATTATGACAGGCAGACAACGACATACAATTTACACATTGACTTTGTTTTTTTTATGCTTATGCAACAAATCTTTTTCACAAAAAATTACTTACAATTATATTGTTGACACTTCAAATGTGGACACCAAAAAGGTTATGAAACTGTTTGAAAATTATATTCATTCTAAACCCGACAGTTTGTACGACAATCCTTATTGGAATAGTGACGAGAAAAAAACATACAAGGTATTTGATCTTTTAGAAAGAAGTGAGTTTCAACCTTCTTTATACATGGGATTTCCAATACACGTTTTGAGTATAAAATCAAACAAAGGTCTTTATGAAATTAAAGCACAGTTCTCAAGTTGTAATGACGGTACACCTTACATTTTATGTGTTGCCAACTTTTATGCGAAAAAGGAACAAGGAGAATATAAACTTTACAATGCTTTACCAATAAACAGACAACACTGGCAGCATACCAAGTTTGGATGGGTTGATTATTACTATCCAACGTATCATAAGTTTGACACTTTTAAAGCTCAGCAAATGGACTCATTCATTACTGAACTTTGCAGAAATCTTGACCTTAAACCTCATCCTTTTGCGTTTTATTTTGCAGATGATTTTGATGAAATACAAAGTCTAAGAGGATTTGATTATTGGATTGGCATGGGTGGTGAAATTAAACCCGGAGGAAAGGGCGGTTACAACGAAATATTTTACAGCGGAGAGGGTGAAAGTAATTTTCACGAACCATTTCATACCTTAGTAGGTTCTCAATATCGTGCACATCAATGGGTGGCAGAAGGTGTGGCAACATTTTTTGGAGGATGCAGGGGACAATCTTTGCAATGGCACATCATCAGAACTAATACTTACCTGAAGAGGAATCCGGATATTAATTTGAATAATTTACTTTCATTGACAACTGTTGACGAATACACAGATTACCGCTATGTTATTGGAGGTTTGATAGCAAAAAAAATATTTGAAAAAGGCGGATGGAGTTTAATAAAAGAATTTATGAATAGTGGTCAAAGTAACGAGGATTATTATAAAGCAATTGAAAAATATGTAGGAGTTAAAAGAAATAATTTGAATAAATATCTAAGACAACAATTGGAAATAGAATCAACTAAATAAAAACATTTCGCGACAGACACATATGCTGACAACTAATCAAACGGACATATAAGCAAGACAAGAATAATAAAGCACAAACCGGTAACACGGTGCTGCTTCAATGGCGGTTTCATTTGAAAAAGATACATTTGAAATCAAAAAAAGTTTCCGTTGCGCAGACAATTAAGTGGTTCTAAATCCGCCACAGCAGCAGCACGGGGAACGATAAGTTGAAAATCATAAATCTTTTTCAAATTAAACACTTGCAACTTATTAATCTTGCACAATGAACTATCTGCGTGTCGAGAGTATTGCCAAATCGTATGGCGAACGGTTTTTATTTTCAAACATTACATTAACAATTGCAAAAGGAGAACGAGTTGCACTGATTGCCAAAAACGGCTCAGGAAAAACTACGCTTTTAAATATTTTGACAGGCAGAGAAATACCTGATGAAGGCAATGTAGTTTTTGATAAAAATATTAGCTGGGCTTATCTTGAACAAGAGCCACAGTTTAACGAACAAAGCACTTTAATCGAAACTGTATTTGCGGCTGATAATGAAATTTTGCGTGCCGTAGCGAATTACGAATTAGTAATCGAAAACAGCGACTCTAGTCCGAATGAATTGCAAAGTGCCATGGAAAAAATGGATGCATTAAATGCATGGGACATTGAAACTAAAATTCATACCATTTTGACGCAATTAAATCTTCATCACCATTTAAATAAGAGCGTGAATTTACTTAGCGGTGGTCAACGCAAACGTCTTGCATTGGCTCGAGTGTTATTGCAAAATCCAGATTTAATGATATTGGATGAGCCAACAAATCATTTAGATATTCAAATGATAGAATGGCTTGAGAGTTATTTAAAAGCAAACGATACAACGCTATTACTTGTAACGCACGATCGCTATTTTTTAGATACAGTTTGCACCGAGATAATTGAATTAGACGACAAAAAACTTTTCACTTACAAAGGAGATTATGCTTACTTTTTAGAAAAAAAGGAAATGCGCGAAACCTTTGAAGCAAAAGAATTACAAAGCACTAAAAAACAATACAAAAAAGAATTAGAGTGGATGCGCAAACAACCAAAAGCGCGGACAACAAAATCGAAAAGCAGAATTGAAACTTTTCACGAATTAAAAGCAAAAGCAAGTTTGAAAAAACAAGTTGATAAAGTTGAAATCAACATGCAAATGCAAAGACTTGGAAGTAAAATATTAGAAACTCACCAATTAAAAAAATCGTTTGGAGATTTTAAAATCTGCGAGGATTTTACTTATCTTTTTAAACCCGGAGAACGAATTGGAGTTGTTGGGAAAAATGGTGTAGGAAAAAGTACTTTTTTGAACTTATTACTCGGAACGGAGAAAGCCGATAGCGGAAGAATTATAAAAGGTGATACCGTAAAATTTGCACATTACTCGCAAGAAGGATTGGACATTAAAGACGATAAGCGTGTGATTGAAGTTGTAACAGACATTGCCGAGTTTATTGATATTGGAAAAGGACAGAAACTAAGCGCAACAGCATTATTAAAACGATTTTTATTTGATAGCAAACAACAATACAATTATGTAAGTACATTGAGTGGTGGCGAAAAACGAAGATTGTATTTGCTAACAATACTGATTCAAAAACCCAATTTTTTAGTGTTGGATGAACCTACAAATGATTTGGATATTGAAACATTGAATGTACTTGAAGAATTTTTGGAAGAATATTCTGGATGTCTATTAGTAGTTACTCACGACAGGTATTTTATGGACAATCTTGTTGACTCATTACTCATTTTTGAAGGAGATGGAAAGATTAGAAGTTTTAATGGAAATTATCAAGATTACTTGAATGAAATGGAGGAAATAAAAATTGCAAACAACGAATTGAAATCTAATTCAAATCCTAAAAAACAAAACAAATCTAAAAGCAAAATAAAATTAAGTTTTAATGAACAACGCGAATTGGAATTGCTAAGAAAAGAGTTGCCCAAATTGCAGAAAAAGAAAGTCGAACTTGAAGAAATAGTAGGCTCTGGAAGTAGTAACTACGAAGAACTTTTGCAATATGGCAATGAACTCAAAACAACAAATTTGAGCATTGACGAAAACGAATTTCGGCAGTTAGAGTTAAGTGAGTTTTAATTATTTCATTATAAAATGAGCGCAAATAATTGAAGTAGCAACTGCAGCATTTAAGCTTTCTGCTTCGCCATATTTAGGAATCGAAATGTTTTGAGTAATAAATGGAATTAACTCTGTGCTTATTCCATTTCCTTCGTTGCCAATTAATAGAATTCCATTTTGTGGTGGCTTAATTTCTGAAATGTTTTTCCCATTAAGTACTGCTCCAAAAATTTGAAATTTATTTTCCGAAAAAAGTGTTTTCAAATCCTCGTAAAAAATATTGACACGAGCAAAACTTCCCATACTTGCCTGAATTGTTTTGTTGTTATATACATCGGCACAAGATTGCGAACAAACTATATTTTTTATACCAAACCAATCGGCCGTACGAATTATTGTACCTAAATTTCCGGGGTCTTGAATAGTATCTAATGCAATTGTGAGTGAGTTAGAAAGCAATGAAGCATTAAACTTTTGTATTGGGATTTTTGCAAGCATCAATACGTCAGGAATAGATTTAAGGCCACTCATTCTTTCCAATTCTTTTTGAGTGACAATAACTAGTTTATTAGCTTTAATCCTATTTTCATATTTTGCCGCCCAATCTTGTGTAGCAAATACCTGTTCAATTTGTATTTTTGAACCCAGCAATTCAAGAATAATTTTACTGCCTTCGGCAACAAACAATTGTTCCGACTGCCTGTATTTTTTGTTGTTTAAACTTTTAACCCGATTGATAGTAGATTTTTCTAACATAAAAATAAGTAAAAGTATAGGGGTGTTTTCTGCAATCCTGCTACTTTTTTCTTGCAATATATCGAAAGTGCGTAAATTAACAGATCCGCAATTGGTAAAAAATAATGTTAAAGTATTGGGGACTGAAAAGGGGCGATTTTTGCAAACTGATTTAGAATCACAAATAAAACAGAAACCAAACAAAAAATTCTTAGGGCTAAGGTTAAGTGTTACTATTTACAGATGGCGAAACAAACAGAACGATAGTTCTAACGTTAATATTATTCAAAAAGAATACGGTGTAGCGCCAGTTAAATTAGACTCATCACTAATCGAGTCAAGTATCAAATCAATAAAAAATTATTTAAGATCTAAAGGATATTATTATCCTGAAGTAAATTTTGAGGTTTTAGAAGGGCAAATTTTAAAAGGTAGATTTAAAGTAAATTACATAGTAACACCAAACAAATCTTACAATTATGGCAAATACAATGTTCATGCTGCTGACAAAAAAATATATGAATTATTAAACGCAACACTTGACAATAGTTTAATAAAAATTGGTCATCAGTTGGACAGAGAGGAATTACTTAACGAACAAGTGCGTATAACAACACTGCTTCGAAACAACGGTTATTTATTATTCAGCAAAGAATTTATTGATTTTGAAGTAGACACCACATTAGGAAATTTTTATGTTGGTTTATCGCTTCATGTAAAAAATAAAAATGATTATGAATTGCATAAACAATTTACGATTAAAGATATTACAATTGAAATTGAAACGGGAGAGAAAGACAAAAACAATAATGCTAAAGACTCGCTATTTTACAAGGGATTTGGATACAAACCAAATGGTATAAATTTAAATCCTGAAATTCTTTCAAAAATGATTTTTCTAAAATCTGGAGAGATGTTTCAGCAAACAAAATTAGCAAAAACATATAACCACTTTAGCGATTTACAAATGCTAAGAATGGTAAATATCATTCCATTTCCTGAAGAAAACGACACGATAAATTATGTAGATTTTAAAACCACCCTGAAACTTTTAAAAAAATACGATTTTTTTGTTGAACCACAGCTTACAACTTCAGACCAGGGAAATTTATTGACAGGTGCAAGTTATCGCAACTATGGAGGTGCGGGAATAATTCAGTTTTCAAACCGAAATATTTTTCACAATGCAGAAATTCTCCAATTGCGCTTTCGCGCTTCGATTGAAGCACAAAGGGGTGAAAATGTTCCAAGTGTTCCATTTTTCAATAGCAACGAATTTGGTTTGTCTGCAAGTATTATTTTTCCTCAATTATTATTTTTAAACAAACTGGAACGCAAACTAAACAATGCTACAAGTAAGACAATTCTAAACACTTCAGTAATCTACGAAAAAAATATTGACTACGAAAGGCGCGTTTTAATTATCGGCTCATCGTATCAAATTAGTATAAAATCAATAAATCTATACGTTGCATTTCCTGAATTTAGTTATATCCGTACAAATCTTACTTCCAGCTTACTTGAGAACAGAAGTAAAAACGATATTTTTCTTCAAAATTTATTTGCGAATAATTTAATAATAAATGACATCCGACTTGGTTTTGTATACAACAATCAGGGTCAAACAAAAAACAAAAATTACATTTTTTTACGTTGGGACGCTTTGGATTTAGCAGGAAATATTGTTACTGGATTTAAAGAATTGTTTGGCGCAAAGAAAAACGATGCTGGCAGGTATCAATTAATGGGTATAAATTATTTTCAATATGCCAAATCGTATATAGATTTCAGATATTACCACACACTTGACGAAAACAATTCGATGGTTTACCGTGTAGCATTTGGATACGGATTGCCATACGGAAACTCCCCTGATTTCGTGCCCTTTGAGAAACGATTTTTTATTGGTGGAGCAAACAGCATAAGAGCATTTATTCCGCGTTCAATTGGTCCAGGAACTTACAATGATTCAAACCAAATCGACCACTCAGGAGAAATAAAATTAGAACTCAATTACGAATATCGTTTCAATATTTTTAAGCATGTAATTGAAGGCGCAATTTTTACTGACGCAGGAAATATATGGACTGCAAGAGCAACAGAACAAAAAGGAGGCAACTTCGAATTTTCCAAATTTTACAACGAATTAGCAATTGGTTCTGGAGTTGGAGTACGATTAAATTTTAATATCTTCTTGTTTCGTTTAGATGCCGCATTTCCTATTCACAATCCTTCACTTCCTGAAAATAAAAGATGGGTAATTAATGAGTACTCTGGCGCTAATTGGATTTGGGATTTTGGCTTACTAAATTTTGGCGTTGGATATCCATTTTGATATACAAATCAATTATCCAATTCCTGGTTTCACTAAAATTACATTTTCTCTTTCAACTACAACCTGACCGGTTTCAGCGCCTTTGGGTTTTCGAATATATTTTTTTAAAGTATATGACACAGGAACCAAACTACTTCCTTTTGACTTGCTATAATACGCAGCTATTTGAGCAGCAAATTCAATAACTGCTTTCGAAAATTCTTTATTGTTTTGTTTTATAACAACATGACTACCACTTAGACTTTTGGCATGTAACCACAAATCATTTTTAGAGCAGTATTTTGTAGTAAGCAAATCATTGTTTGCCGCGTTTTTACCAACTAATATTTTCCATCCATCGAATTCAAATTGTTTAAAAAGTTCAATTTTTGATTTTAGACTCTTAAGCTCTGGCTTTTGTTTTAACTCTTGTTTTGAAATGCATTGAATTGTATGAATCAATTTACTTTCAAGTTCATTTATTTGCAAATTGTAATTCTGAATTTTTATTTCCAAACTGCTAAATTCTTTTGCACTATTTTTTGCTTTATCGTAATAATACTTTGCATTCTGTTGAGGATTTAAGTTTGATTTAAGTTTAATCAAAATATTCTTGTTTCTATAAAAATCAAACAATTCAATTTGTTTAATTCCAGAATTGATAGATTGCAAATTTGCCATTATGATATTCGCAAGTTCATCAGGTTCTACAGAGCTCTTCAAACTTTTCAATGCCAATTCAGATTTTAATTTAGCAGTCTGATATTTTTTAATATCAGACTGAATAGATTTTATTAAACTCTGTTTTTGTTTGTTAAAATTAAGATCTTTAAGTACGTTTTTATTGTATTGATTAAATGCTTCAAAAATATTTTCGTTATGCGAATCAACAAAATTTTCTAGTTCGGATTTAACATAAGTACCTGAAATTTTCATTGAATTAAAATCTTCTAATCTTAGTTTAAAATCGTTTTCAATATTTTTTCTGAAGCATAAACTCATTTCATTGTCTTCGTAATATAAAACATTGCTTAATCCATCGTAAAGTTTGAAGACTAAAGCCTTTTGAAAGACATGAGGAGTTGGTTCATTTGAAAAATTAATTTGAAATGATCTGTTGTTTTTATGTTGATAAATTGAAGATATTTTTAAGCCAATTAATTCTTTAAACGGCTTTTGATGTGGTATAGGTTTTGGAAAATGTTTGTTATCAAAAAACAGAAAACAGTTTCTTGTTTCACAAAACAATTTGATAGCAAATTTATTTTCTCCGTTTGAAAAATTAAAACACAACTCTTTCTTGCCTACACTAAAAATATCGTCAATAAAAAACCCTTCTAAAATTTGCTGAAGTCTGTTACTTAAGTTTTGAATTAGTGATTGAGTAAAAAACATGCTATAAATTTAAACTCAAACCATCGTATGACAAATGCATATTGGATGGCAATTCCATTTCCACCTCATCGTGAAGTCCCAATTGATGACTGATATGAGTAAAATATGTATACTCTGCCTCCAATTCATTTGCCAAATCAATTGCCTGTTGCAAACTAAAATGTGAAATATGATCTGATTTTCGCAATGCATTTAAGACTAAAACCTTGCATCCTTTTATTTTTTTCTTCTCATCCTCATCAATTTTATTTGCATCCGTAATGTAAACAAAATCATGAATTCTAAATCCAAGTACGGGCAATTTGTGGTGAAAAACTTTAACTGGAATTATCTTTTTACCAAACAAAATAAATGGCAAATCAGAAATATTTACAATATTCATCTCAGGCACTCCTGGATATTTTTGCTCTTCGAAAGCATAAAAAAATTCTCTGCGAATTGCTTGTTCAACATAATCTGTACAATACACATCAATGGATTTTTTCATTTTAAAATTAAATCCACGAATGTCGTCAAGTCCCGCCAAATGGTCGCGATGGGCATGTGTGAAAATTACTGCATCCAATCGATCAACTTTTTCGCGTAACATTTGTTGCCTGAAATCAGGACCAGTATCAATTACAATTTTATTGTTGTCAAACTCAACTAAAACTGAAGAACGAAGCCGTTTGTCTTTTGTATTTAAAGATTGACAAACTACGCAATCACATGCAATAATTGGCACTCCTTGCGAGGTTCCTGTTCCTAAAAAAGTAATTTTCATTTTTAAAATCGAATGTGCGAATATTGCATAAGAGATTAACAAATAAAAACTGAATGCACTTGTTAATCATTTCAAAACCAAAAAGACATTTTAACTGAATGATAACAAATCGAAAAAAATTTTTACAATCAAGTGCTATTTTAGGATTAGGATTACTGTTTGGAACAAACAAAACAGACGCTAAAAACAATTCAAAATTAAACTCAAAAGACAAAGATTTCTCTTTGCCACCTTTAGGTTATAGTTATGATTCGCTTGAACCATTTATTGATGCCAAAACGATGGAAATTCATTACACCAAGCACCATCAGAGTTATTTGAATAAATTAAACGAGTTAAAACAAAAAGACAATTCGTGGTGGAATTATCAATTGAATTTTGAAGAAATGCTTGGCAACTTAAAAAATGCAAATAAAGAAATTCAACAATCAGTTAGAAATAATTTAGGCGGACATTGGAATCACAGTTTTTTTTGGCAAATGCTAAAAAAAAATACAATACCTGATTCAAATACAAAAGTCGTTTTTGAAAAAAACTTTGGATCTATTGAAAACTTTAAAAAGGAATTTACAAAAGCAGCATTAAGTATTTTTGGTTCGGGTTGGGCTTGGGTTATTTTGCTTGACGATAAACTTCAAATTACAACAACGCCAAATCAAGACAATCCATTGATGGATTTTGCTGCTAAAAAAGGGAAACCAATTCTTGGACTTGATGTTTGGGAACACGCATATTATCTTAAACATCAGAATAAACGAGTTGATTATATCGAAAACTTTTTCAATGTAATTAATTGGGATAAAATTAGCGAGAATTTAAAATAGAACTCATCCATTAATGCAATCCAAAAAAGTAATTCTAAGTCTGCATTATTTGCCAAGCGTTTTGTATTTCAAATATTTATTAGCGGCTGACGAAATATGGTTTGAAACCTCAGAAAATTATACCAAACAATCTTATCGCAATCGTTGCAAAATTCTTTCTGCAAACGGGATTTTGGATATTACAATCCCTGTAATAAAGCAGCACAATAAAAAACAATTAGTTAAAAACATACTGTTAGATGAGGATTCAAACTGGAGACAAAATCATTTCTATGGTTTGCAATCAGCTTATGGAAACTCAGCTTATTGGCCGTATTACAATGATTACTTTAAGAAACATTATTCGAAAAAAAATGCGCAATCTCTTTTTGATTTTAATTTATTGTTGCTAAAAACTATTCTGAAAATACTTAAAGTAGAAAAACAAATTTTCTTTACCGAAAGTTACAATTCAATTCACGAAGACAAACTTGATTTGAGAACTTATTTTGATTCAAAAGGCAGAAATGCAGATGAACAAAAAGAAACAGAGAGTTTAAAAAAATATTTACAAGTCTTTTCCGAAAAATTTCCTTTCAAAACAAATCTATCCATAATAGATTTACTGATGAACTGCGGAACAAATAGTTTAGATTATATAAAATAAATTTATTCGTATTTAGTTTGGATTTTTCTTCCCATCAAGCAACATATCAATAAATTTTTCGTAGCGTCTTAATTTTGTTTCTTCTTTCTTGGCAGATGTTAACCATACAATGTATTCCTTTTTGCACGTGTAACTTAATTGATCAAAAATAATGTTAGCCGATTTGTTTTGCTTTAAAGTTTTTTGAATTTCATCAGGAACTGAAATTTGTTTTTTCAAGTCAACTTTTAGAGAAAGTGGTTTCATATTTGAATTGTTTATTTGAATTGCTTCTTTCAAATAACTGACAATTATTTTTTCGTTTATTTCTTTAACATCCGAAAATTTAATGCTTCGATTGTGGCTATTTGTGCTTCCATAATTAAATGCCTTTTGGGTATCTTTCATTGATGCACCTTGAAAAAAACATAAGGTTACATGACTCTTAAAAGCGCCAAAGCCACACACCATTCCATTGCAATTAAAATTTGGTCCCCATTTCCAATCTTCTAATATGGAGGAATCGGATTTGTGAATAATATTTCTGAGTTTAGTGCAAATTAATTTTGAAAAATCAGGCAGTTTATTAATAAAAGCATCAATTTCTTTTGATGCATTTGGATTTATGTTCATTATTTCCATACAATAAATAGCTGCATATTTCATGGATTTATTCCAATAAAACAATTTTGTTACTCTCACTTAGTTTGAGTCTTTAACTGAAATCTTACCTTTGCCAAGTTTTGAAAATAGAATTAAATACTAAAATCTTTGAGCAGCTTAGCAATATAGCTACCAAATTGAATGTAGAAACATATGTAATTGGCGGCTATGTACGCGATATATTATTACACCGGAATTCAAAAGATATTGATATTGTTGTTATAGGAAACGGTATTGCATTTGCTGAAGCATTTTCAAAATCATTAAAAGTAAAAACTGATTTTGCGGTATTTAAAAATTTCGGGACTGCAATGGTCAAAACCGCTGAATGGGAGATAGAATTTGTAGGTGCACGAAAAGAAAGTTACAGCAGAGATAGTCGCAAACCATCTGTAATACCAGGTACCTTGCGCGATGACCAAAACAGAAGAGATTTTACTATTAATGCGCTTGCTATATCGCTTAACAAAAATAATTATGGAGAATTATTAGATCCTTTTGACGGAATAAAAGATTTAGAAAGAAAAATAATTCGCACTCCGCTTGACCCTGAAATCACTTTTGATGACGACCCATTACGAATGCTTCGCGCCATACGATTTGCAACGCAACTTGAGTTTGATATACTTCCTGAAACTTTTCATGCAATAAAAATTTATGCAGAGAGAATCAATATAATTTCGTTTGAAAGAGTGAACGAGGAATTAAATAAAATCATCCTATCCAAAACTCCTTCTATAGGTTTTAATTTATTGTTTGAAAGCAATTTGTTGAAATTGATTTTTAGCGAACTGAATGCAATGCATGGAGTTGAAAGAATAAACAACAAAGCGCATAAAGATAATTTCTACCATACATTAAAAGTATTGGATAATGTTTGTAAAGAAACCGAAGATTTGTGGTTGCGTTGGGCAACTTTGTTGCATGACATAGGAAAACCATTAACAAAAAAATTCTCTGAAACAGAAGGATGGACTTTTCATGGGCATGAAGACAAGGGCAGTAGAATGGTAAAAAGAATTTTTGACAAATTGAAATTGCCATTGAATGAAAAAATGCGTTACGTACAGAAAATAGTAGCAATGCATCATCGGCCAAAAGCACTTGCTGAAGAAGGTGTCACTGATTCGGCCATTCGTAGATTCATTGTAGATGCAGGCGATGATTTGGATGATTTATTTACACTTTGTCGTGCAGACATGACTTCAAAGTTTGAAGATAAAATAAAAAAATACCGTACAAACCTTTTAAAGGTTCAAAAATTAGTAAAAGAAGTTGAAGAAAGAGACACCTTACGAAACTGGCAAGCACCAATTACCGGTGAACACATAATGCAAATATTTGACATAAAACCAGGGAAAGAAATTGGAATAATAAAATCAGAGATTCGAGAATCAATACTTGAAGGAAAAATCAAAAACAATATTGATGACGCGAAAAAATTAATGATTGAAATTGGTCTAAGAATTGGATTAAAAATAAAATAATTTGAGCTTTTATTTGGACATTAAATCTCCTTTAATGAATCGTTCTTTTTTAATCAAAACTCCTTTTAAATCGTAGTACAACCAAGTGCTGTCTTTTTTGTCTTTAGCATAATATCCGCTGTGTTCCAATTGTCCACTGATGAAATATTTCAGGTATGGGCCATTCTTCAAATAAACAACGGTATCGTAATAATCATCAGCACCTGCAGAAATTCCACGCCTACCAAATTTATGTATTCGAATGTGATGAAATACTTCTTTTAATTGTTTTTTCTGATTATCGTAATAGTAATAAGTTTTACCATTGTCGTCATTTATTTCTTGAGATTTTACTCCACTCAAAAACGAAAACACAAGTAGAAATCCAATAAATTTTTTCATGCTTTTATATTTAATGTGGTTAGAAATTAATCGTTTGATTTTCCCCAATTTTCAAGTTCTTCATTGCTCCAAAGTTCAGGATAAAAAACTCGCAATTGCATACGTGGAGGCAAGTATTTTTGCCAATTGGTTCCTCCTGTTGCGGCAACATCTGTTGTTGCTTTTTGCAAATAACGAACTGCAGATTTATAATGAACCAATGGCCAATTTACATTTACATTTTTGTCAAAATTTCGTAATTCAGCAATCAACTTTTCATCTTTTTGAGCTTCAATTGATAAGCTTTTGTAAACAGCCCAAAGAGTACAATCTTTATTTTCAATAGCAATTCGCAAGAGTTGTTCAGAATATTTTTGTTCAAACTGGGTTAGCGTTAAAGTTTTCTTACCTGTAGCCAAATCAGTAGCTCCAGCTTGCCAATAGATCTGTTTATATTTTTCATCTATTGATTTTTCAGCTAATTCATTGCGCTTACTTTTTTCTACTAATCGTATAAAGTCGGTTGCACAAATTTCAATCGTTCGATATTGGGCTGATTGAAATCCACTTGCTGGCAATAAACTCATACGAAATTTTAAAAACTGTTCTACTTCCATTCCATCAATCATGATAAAAAAAGAATTTGTAAGATTTATGAAATATGCATTGATTCTTCTTAAATGTTCTGCAAATTTTTCAATGGTTATGGTTTTTGCATTTGTCGAAATTTGTTGCATTTCGTGCAGTACCAATTTAAAATACAACTCTGTAATCTGATGATAGATTATAAATATCATTTCATCAGGAATATCGGTTCGTGGCTTTTGCAATGTAAGTAAGGTATCAACGCTTACATAATCCCAATAACTTGTATATTTTTGGTAAAGCAACCCTTCAAGATATGCTTTAAAATCTTGCCCTTGCGCTTCGTATTTTTCTTTTAATTCCTCAATTCTTTTCTTTACATCCTCTGAAATTTCATCCATATTTTTTTATTTTTTATAAAACTCAATTGCTGATTAACTATTTCAATTTAAAAAGGCGAAATAAAATTATTAAACATTGACAATACTTTGTCTTTTTCGCTTACAATTGGATCCTCAGATTTCCATTTTATATCTAATGAAATATCGTTCCAAAACAAACCACCTTCTGATTGCTTGTTGTAGGTTTGTGTGCATTTATACTGAAAAATTGTGTTGTCAACTAAAGTTTCAAACCCATGAGCAAAACCAGGAGGAATCCAGAACATGGTCATATTTTCATCGTTTAGTTCAATTGCAAAGTGTTGCCCGAAAGTTTTTGAATGTTTGCGAATATCAACTACAACATCGTTTACAGAGCCTTGAATTACACGAATCAATTTCCCTTGAGCAAAAGGTGGCGATTGAAAATGCAAACCCCTGACAATTCCTTTTTGCGATAGGCTTTGATTGTCCTGAACAAATTCTTCGTTGATTCCAATTTTAGAAAAATTTTCTTTATTAAAACTTTCGTAAAAATAGCCGCGTTCGTCTTTAAAAACTTGCGGTTGAATTATCAATAATCCATCAATTGGCGTTGTTGTTACTTTCATATTCTAATTGGCAAATCTATGAAAAGACTCGAAAACAAATATTAAAAATAATGTTGTTAATGAAATGTATAGAAAAATAAAAAGTTGAAATGTTTTTTAGTTAAAAAGTTTAGAGTTATTTATTTTCGCATCGTCAAAATGGAAAAACAGAAAGAAAAACGGAATCGCATTATTGCCATTATTCCCTGGGCATTGGTTATTGTACTCACATCTTTAAATGGTTTTTTTGTATTCCATTATTTTAAAACAGATAAGAAATTAGCATCTACCGAAGAAGTTTTATTTTCGACAGACTCAGCAAAAAATGAAATCGAAAATATACTGCAACAAACACAAGTTGAATTGTCAAATTACCAAGGAAAAACAGCACAATTAGATTCTTTTCTACAACAAAAAGACAATGACCTAAAAGTTTATGCAGGTAGAATTAAACAACTCCTTTCTCAAGACAGAGTAAGTAAAGATCAACTTGAAAAAGCACTTGAAGAAATAGATCAGTTAAGGTATTACAAACGCAAGTATATTTCTCAAATTGATTCCTTGTCAGGAGAAATTGTGTTGCTGAATCGTGAAAACGTAAACCTTAGAGGAAACATTGATAAACAGAAACGAAAAAACGAAGACTTGAATATGGAAATTGGTGGCTTGAAAACCAAAGTGGCTATCGGAGCAAAACTAAACACAAGTAATTTAAATGTAACTGGAATAAAATTAAGGAGCAATGGCAAAGAAAGAGAAACGATGAGGGTTTCTCAGATACAACAAATAAAAGTAAGCTTTAAAATAGCCGAAAACTTTGTATCCGATAAAGGCGCAAAAGATATTTATTTAAAAATAACCGGTCCTGATGGAACCACACTATATAACCAGATTTCAGGTTCAGGAACATTTAAATTTCAAGGCGAAGAATCATTGTATTCATCTAAAAAAACGATTGCATTTACTCAAGACGCACAAGAAGTTAGCATTTATTGGGACAAAGGAAGTGAATACAGCAAAGGAAACTACAAAGCTGAATTGTACAGCGATGGGTTTAAAATTGGCGCTGCCGATTTCGAATTGAAATAATTTTAAATTTATTTTTTAAATACACTTGAATATAAAAAACATTCAAGTAATTTTCTATTTTCGCAAGCATGTGGTACAAAAACGTTTTAGAAACTATTGGCAATACGCCATTAGTTAAGTTAAATAAAATTACAAAAGATTTGCCATGCATAGTGCTGGCAAAAATTGAAACCACTAATCCTGGCAACAGCATAAAAGATCGAATGGCTGTGAAAATGATTGAAGATGCCGAGCGCGATGGGAAATTGAAACCTGGTGGAACTATTATAGAAGGCACAAGTGGCAATACAGGAATGGGTTTGGCAATTGCAGCAGTTATTAAAGGATATAAATGTATTTTTACAACTACCGATAAACAAAGCAAAGAAAAAGTAGATGCATTGAAAGCTTTTGGTGCCGAGGTGATAGTTTGCCCTACCGATGTAGAACCAGAAGATCCTCGCTCCTACTATTCAGTTTCAACAAGATTAGAAAAAGAAATTCCAAATTCGTGGAAACCTAATCAATACGATAATCTGAGCAATACACTTGCACATTACGAACAAACCGGTCCTGAAATTTGGGAGCAAACCGAAGGCAAAATAACTCATCTTGTAGTTGGTGTTGGAACAGGTGGAACCATTTGCGGAACGGGAAAATATTTGAAAGAAAAAAATCCAAATATTAAAATTTTAGGAATTGATACGTACGGTTCTGTTTTTAAAAAATATAAAGAAACAGGCGTCCTTGATAAGGATGAAATTTACCCTTATATAACCGAAGGAATTGGCGAAGATTTTCTTCCTGCAAATGTAGATTTCAGCATCATCGAACATTTTGAAAAAGTAACAGATCGCGATGCAGCAATTATGACCAGAAGATTGCCACGCGAAGAAGGAATTTTTGTTGGAAACTCAGCAGGTGCTGCATTGGCAGGGCTGATGCAAATGAAAGATTATTTGAAGAAAGATGATGTTGTTGTTGTAATTTTTCACGATCATGGAACTCGATATCTTGGCAAAATGTTTAACGATGATTGGATGCGTGATCGTGGATTTTTATTAAGCGATCAAACAAAAGCAATTAATTTAATTGAAAGCCATAAACACCTGAAATTAGTAACAGTAAATGAAAACGATACGGTTGGAAATGCAGTTCAATTGATGCGAAAATTTTTCGTTTCTCAGGTTCCTGTAATTAATAATGACAATGATTTTACAGGTTCGTTAACGGATAGTTTTTTATTTAACATGCTGATAGAAAATCACGAGCTTAAACAAAAAACAGTAAAAGATGTAATGGGATCACCTTTTCCATTTGTTCATCAACATGCTGGAATTGATGAGGTATCGCGGTTAATTACAAAAGACAATGCCGCAGTTTTAGTAAAAGATTTAATGAATACAGTTCATATTATTACCAAACAAGATTTGATTGAAGCAATTAGTTAGTTTATCTATTTTTTGAAAATCAATTCTTACTATAATCCATTGCCGATTTTACAAACTTTATAAAAAGCGGATGAGGATTTAGCACTGTCGATTTGTACTCAGGATGAAACTGAACACCTATAAAAAATGGATGATTTGCAATTTCGACAATTTCTCCCAATTTGGTCTCAGGATTAATTCCAGTAACTAACATTCCTTTTGAAGAAAAATCTTTTAAAAATATATTATTGAATTCAAATCTATGGCGATGACGCTCATTTACTTTTGATTTTTCATATGCCTTAAATGCTTTGCTATCTTTAGTTATTTCGCAAGTGTAATTTCCAAGTCTCATTGTTCCGCCTTTTGCAGTTATTTTTTTCTGCTCGGGCATCATATCAATCACGGCATGTTTTGTTTTTGAGTTCATTTCAGTTGAGTGCGCATCTTTCCAACCCAACACATTTCGTGCAAATTCAATAACTGCCATTTGCATTCCAAGGCAAATTCCCAGAAAAGGAATTTTATGCATTCGTGCATATTTTATTGCAGTAATTTTTCCTTCAATTCCACGATCTCCAAAACCTGGTGCAACCAAAATTCCATCTAAATTGCCCAATTTATGCTCTGCACTTTCATCTGTAATTAATTCTGAGTGTATGTATTCCAAATTCACTTTGCATTCGTTGTGAGATCCTGCATGAATAAATGCTTCGGCAATTGACTTGTAGGCATCTGGCAATTCAACATATTTACCAATCAAACCTATTTTTATTTCGTGCTTTGGGTTTTTATATTTTGTCAAAAAATTGACCCATTTTATTAAATCAGGTTCGTTTTTGGCAGATAATTTTAATTTACTCAAAACCGTTTTATCCAACTTTTCTTTCAACATCATCATCGGCACATCGTATATAGTTTTTACATCGATGGCTTCAATCACAGCATTCAAATCAACATTGCAAAACAATGCAATCTTCTTTTTTATTTCTTTATTGATTGGATGCTCAGTTCGGCAAACAAGAATATCGGGTTGCAAACCACTTTCAAGCAACATTTTAACGCTATGTTGAGTTGGTTTTGTTTTCAACTCTTTGGTTGATGAAAGGTAAGGCAAAAGGGTTAAATGAATCACCAAAACATCTTCATCTTTCATTTCCCAATTCAATTGTCTAACCGCTTCTATGTAAGGCAACGATTCAATATCACCAACAGTTCCACCTATCTCAGTTATGATAATTTCAAATTTTCTGCTATCACCTAACAATTTCATTCGGTACTTTATTTCATCTGTAATATGAGGAATTACTTGCACCGTTTTTCCTAAAAAAGCGCCATCTCTTTCCTTCTGAATTACTGATTGATAAATTCTTCCCGTTGTAACATTATTGGCTTGCGAAGTAGGAACATTTAAAAAGCGTTCGTAATGCCCTAAATCCAAATCTGTTTCAGCACCATCCTCTGTTACATAACACTCGCCATGTTCGTATGGATTAAGGGTTCCAGGATCGACATTTATGTAGGGATCAAATTTTTGGATGGTTACACTGTAACCTCGCGACTGTAATAATTTTGCAAGTGAGGCGGCTATGATGCCTTTGCCTAGTGAAGATGTTACCCCGCCAGTAACAAAAATATATTTTGGATTCATTTTTTTAAATGTTGAAAGTTGAATTTTAAATGATGAATGAAGCTATAATTCCGATTCAAAATTTATAATTTAGCATTCGTGATTATACGGGATGCAAAAATAATTTTTTTTTGCTGCTTCGCTAATTTGTTTGCAAACAGGTTTTCAAGATTTTCAAATTGTAATAATTCAAATCAAAAAAAATCCATTAAAAACAATTCAATTTATACTTCCCTATTTACATCCCATTGCTCCATGTAGTCAGCAATTTTACGAAGAAAAATTCCACCCAAGGAGCCATCTACAACTCGGTGATCATAACTTAATGAAAGAAACATTAGATGACGAATTGCAATTACATCACCAAATTCGGTTTCAATTACTGCAGGTTTTTTCTTAATGGTTCCAGTTGCTAAAATGGCTACTTGTGGTTGATTAATTATTGGTGTTCCCATCACATTTCCAAAACCACCGACATTTGTAAGCGTAAAAGTCCCTCCTTGAATTTCATCGGGTTTCAATTGATTTTGACGTGCACGTCTTGCCAAATCGTTTACGCTTTTTGTAATACCAATTAAATTCATCATATCTGCATTTCTGATTACCGGAACAATCAGATTTCCATTTGGCAAAGCGGCTGCCATTCCTATATTTATTGATTTACGCTTAATTATTTTGTGACCATCAACACTCACATTTATCATTGGAAAATCTCTAATTGCTTTTGTTACACACTCGATAAAAAGTGGCGTAAAAGTTATCTTTTCGTCTTCTCGTTTTTCAAAATCATTCTTCACTCTATTGCGCCACAAAACCATATTGGTTACATCAGCTTCAACAAACGAAGTAACGTGTGCCGAAGTGCGTTTACTCATTACCATGTGGTCAGCGATAAGCCTTCGCAAACGACTCATTTCAATAATTTCATCTCCACCAGAAATGCTAACTGCCAATTTTGGCGCTGAAGTTTGAGAAGGTGTACTGATTTTTGATGCTTCAACAACTTGAGTTGTTTGAACCGACTCAACATTTATTGGAGTTTCAACTGATTTTCTGTTAGCAACATAATTTAAAATATCGCGTTTTGTAACTCTGTTTTCATTTCCGCTGCCTTTAATTTTTTCTAATTCCACCATGCTCACATTCTCTTCTCTGGCAATATTTAATACCAATGGCGAATAAAAATGATTTCCACCAGATACCGTTTCGTTGCTACTTCTAATTTCTTGAATTGATGTTTCAATTTTGATGGAAGCAAGTACCGTTTCTTCAACTTTAGGAGTTTGGGTTTGTGCTACTGGATTTGAAGTTTGTCCTGACAATTCGATTATTGCAATGGGTTTATTTACAGCAACAACATCGCCTTCTTTGTATAATTTCTTTTTTAATATTCCGGCTTTTGATGATGGAACCTCGCTGTCAACTTTATCTGTAGCAATTTCTAAAACAGTTTCATCAACAGCAATTAAATCTCCTTCATTTTTTGTCCAACGAATAATAGTCGCCTCAGTAATACTTTCGCCCATTTTAGGCATTATCATTTCAAAATCAGCCATACTATTTTTAATGTTTTATAGGGAACAAAAATAATCTTAAAATCCACTTTTCTAAATTATAAAATTACGGATTTAAAGCAGAATGAAAAATACTTTATATTCGTATCGCAAAAATTTGACTACCTAAACAAATGAATTCTACATCTACTTTCGGATTTTCTGATCTTGCCAAGAAAGCTAGTCTTCAGCCCAAAGAAGAATTGCTTGAGGTGAATAATCCTCATCAACAACTTTTTATTGGCGTACCAAAAGAAACAACTTTGCAGGAATACAGAGTTCCGCTAACTCCTTCATCAATCCAACTTTTGGTGAACAATGGAAACGAAGTATGGATTGAAACAAATGCAGGCGAACACGCACATTTTACAGACAAAGAATTTAGCGATGCAGGCGCAAAAATTTGCATAAGTAAAGACGAAGTATTTAAAGCCAATATTATATTAAAAGTAGAACCTCCTACCGAGTCTGAAATAAAATTATTGAATTCAGAACACTTATTGATTTCAGCATTGCAACATGCATCAAAAGACGAAAACTACATTAGACAATTGATGCAAAAAAAACTGAATGCATTGGCTTATGAATTTCTGGAAGATGATAAAGGCGTATTCCCAATTGTTAGAAGTATGAGCGAAATTGCTGGCATTTGTACAATCAGTATTGCATCCGAATATCTAAGCTCCGCCAAAGACGGAAAAGGCGAAATGCTTGGAGGCGTAACCGGAATTCCACCAACTGAAATTGTAATTATTGGAGCAGGAACAGTTGGAGAATATGCAACTCGCTCGGCTTTAGGAAACGGTGCAAGTGTTAAAGTTTTCGATCCTTCGCTTTCGCGTTTGCGCAGGTTACAAAATAATTTCGATACACACGTTTACACCTCTTTATTACATCCAAAAATTTTGGAAAAAGCATTGTATTCCGCAGATGTTGTTATTGGTTGTTTGCGAAGCGAGGATGGAAGAAGTCAGGTAATTATTACCAAAGAGATGGTTCATAACATGAAACCCAAATCGGTAATTATTGACATTAGCGTTGATCAGGGCGGTATTTTTGAAACAAGCGAAATGACATCACATAAAAATCCTATTTTTATAAAACACGGTGTAATTCACTATTGTGTTCCAAACATTACTTCGCGAGCTTGTAGAACTGCAAGCTATGCATTGAGCAATATTTTTACTCCCATACTTTTAAAACTTTCTGAAGCCAAAGACTTAAGTACATTTTTATACCATCATGCAGGCGTTAGAAATGGAATGTATGTTTTTAAAGGAAACCTCACGAATAAACACATCGGGAAACGACTAAATATTTATCATAAAGATATTGAGTTGATGTTGGCAACACATACCTAGTTAGTTAGTTAATTTATTGTTTGAAAAATAAACAGCAATTGCTGGCAGCATAAAAAAGTAGCAATGCCAAATTATTCTTCCATCTGCTACAGTTGAGAACAAACTTGCAACATACAAAGCAAGTGCAAGCATTACAGAAAAAAGCGATGCAAGTAGTAATGAATCCGAAAAAATATTTTTCTTCAATTTGAACAAAACATACAAGTATAAAACTCCTACAATACCAAAAGATAATGGAAACGAAAGCCAAGAATGCAGTCGATTAAAATTTAGTTGAAATGCGTTGCCGCTGAATTCCCAAAACGCTGAATTGCTTTCTCCCGATGATGTTGGAGCATATTTGCGAAGCAATACATTGCCAATTATAAAAATAAAAAAGGCAATGAAACTAAAGAAATAAGCGGGTTTTTTTCTTTGCAAAACAGTATAAAAAAAATAAAAAGGCAATACCAACAAAATTGTTTCCTTAGCAAGTAAGCCAATGGCTAAAGAAGCCAAAAACATGAAATTATTTTGAATTATTGTAGCAAATACCGCAATAGAAATAAACAGCAGAATTCCAGGATCGACATAAGCAATTGTTGAATAATAAAACGTTGGGAAACTAAAAATAAACAACCACAACGAAATCCATGAAATCGTTTCGTCAACGGCTAAGTTTTTTAAGGTTTGAAATAAAAAATATAGCGCAAATGCTAAACAAATTAAATTGATACAATTAATTGAAGTGTTTGCCGAAAAAGGTAAAATTGAAGCAACAAAAGGAACAAACAAACGCCAATTGCTTGCTGGCCGAATGGATTGTGATGGCACTTCGCCTCTGAAATATTCGACATAAGCGATAAAATATTTCGAATCGTATGAAGTGTTTTTTACAACAATTTTATTGTCGTTAAAACGCGGAAGTGTTACAAGTAAAAACAAAACCGAAGTAAGTATCCATTTATTTTTACTTGATAATTTTCTAACTAAATTAATCATATATATAACGCAAAGTAAACAATGTTAAAATAAAAAAGCCCCAAATTTTTGGGGCTTTTTCTGAAAAAATTTTAACAAACTATTACCATTTCATTCCTAAACGTACGCCTGCTGTTGGTATTAATCCTGCGCTTCCTGCAAATAAATTTGAAGCGCTTGCACCAAGATTATTAACTGTAGTTGATGCACCACCTACTGTTGTTACTTCTTTACCATCACCTATACTAACCATTGTATACAATGGAATTCCAAATTCGCCACCAATATAAACTGCATCGGTGAAATAATAATCAGCACCTATTGCTAATCCTAAACCAAATGCCATTATAGAACCATTAGTTGTTGCAACATTTGTTCCTTGTGCTCCTGTAATACCTGTTGCTCCATTAGGAGTTCCATCGGTAGTTTTATCCGTTCCGCCACCGCCCATCATAATTCCAATCTGAGCAGCTGCATAAGGAGAAAGTTTGTCTGTTCCTGCAAAGTGTTTTTCAATACCAGGAGAAAACGAAAGAGAAAACCCTTCATTAATTTCTCTTTTAGCCTTATATGTTGTAGCACCTGCTACTTCTACATTATAAGTACTGCTAGAGCTACCAAGATTAAAACGACAACGAACTGCCATGTCATCGCTTATAAAATAACGAAAACGGAATTCATCCAAAGCATAATCTAAAGAATTTAGACCTGCACCAGTAATTGATACTTCAGCAGTTCTTGATCCTGCAGTTGGTTTTTGAGCAAAAGCAAAAGTTCCAACTAATGCCAATGCAATAATTAAGATTGTTTTTTTCATGTTGTTTTTAGTTTTGTTTTGTTTAACACGAACAAAGATATATGTAGACATTAACTTGGCAATGCAAGACACCTTAAAAGTAAAAATCATTGGGTAATAAAAATGTGATTAAAGGCGCAACAAGCTAATAAACAAGCATTTGATTTGACTGGAAGTGTTTATAAATAAATAATGTAAAGGGTAATTACCAGGCTTGTTCGCCAATTAATGGCACGAAACTGAAATCATTTAAAATAATTTCCTCGTAATTATTTTTCGACTTTTTAATTATGCTGTGCATTTTTTGAACACTTTCATCGCCAACAGGAATTACCAAAATACCGCCTACTTTCAATTGCTCAATGAGTGCTTTTGGAACAACGGGTGCACCAGCAGTTACAATTATTTTATCAAAAGGTGCTTCATTAGCACATCCTAAACTTCCATCGCCCAAAACACAGGTTGCATTGTAACCGAGTTTATGTAAAAGTTTTGTAGCATTTTCATAGAGTATTTCGTTTCGTTCAATGGTAATTAGTTTTGCGCCCATTTCTACTAATATACTTGCCTGATATCCTGAACCTGTCCCGATTTCTAAAACTTTATTGCCTTTTTCAATTTGTAGTAACTGCGTTTGAAAAGCAACAGTATAGGGTTGAGAAATAGTTTGTCCTTCGGCAATTCTAAAAGCTTTGTCTTGATAGGCATGCGTTCTGAAATCTGTATGCATAAAAAAATGTCTTGGCACTTTTAACATAGCCGCAATCACTTTTTTATCGTTGATTCCTTTATGTGTTAGCTCATCAATCAATCTTTTTCGTAAACCTTTGTCTTTATATGTGTCAATCATTTGTCGGCAAAATAATATGGAAACTAGGAGTAAGCACTTTAAAATTTTGAACAAACTTGGATTTGAAAAATGCCGTGTGTATAGTTTATTACGAAAACCAAATGTCGCTGTTCAATAATTAAAATCTGAATAAAATATTAGCACATCAATTGAACTTAGATTTGTTCGATAAAAAATATTTTTTAAGCCCTGATGATAAATATTGGAATTGTAGGAGTAAACGAACTTAGCAAAAAACATATTGAAAAAATTATTGAAATCCCCGATTTCAATATTTCAGGTTTTTACGATCGCGATGAAGAAAGCTCCAAGAACATCGAAAAAATTTATGGACTCAGACGTTTCGAAAGTTATGCCGAATTGGTTAATTACTCAGATGCGGTTGATATATTAACTCCGGTTGGCACACATTTTAATTTTGCCGAAGATGCCATTCGCAATTGTAGGCATGTATTTGTAGATAAAGTTTTGAGCGAAAATCTGGATGAGGCAAAAGAACTGAATCGACTTGCATACGAAGCCAATATTCAATTGTATGTTAGTCGTTACGAAAAATTCCATAAAAATTTTATTTTGCTAAAACGTCTGCTAAACAATCCATTGTATATTGAGTCTTCAAAATTTGATGCAAACATCATTAATCTTTCGCCCGAACATTTAGTTTTTGATTTATTGCTCACAGAATTGGATATGGTTTTGAGCATTGTAAAAGCAAATGTTAAACGCGTTAGAGCAACTGGGGCTTGTTTGCATGGCGATATTGTTGACTTTGTAAATGTTAGAATTGAGTTTGACAATGGTTGCATTTACAATATGCTTGGAGGAAGTTTTAACTCAAAACAACAAAACAAAATTAGTTTCTTT